>JAGWAG010000144.1 GCA_021296535.1 Acidobacteriota bacterium
TGCGCCTGAAGAACTCCTCCCGCGGAACACAGGTCGACCACAGGCCCGGTTACTACGCGTCCAAGCCCTATGACCAGACGAATCCTCTTGAACGGGCGCTCGACTCCGCGCAGCAGGTGATGGGTGGCGTCGAAGCCGGCGAGATCGACGCCTCCGTCCTCGCCGCCGGCTTCGCCGCCGACAGCGGCAAGGCCTACGCTCCCGTCCTGATCGAGGCCCGGGGGCAAGACCTGATCGGCGGCCTCGAGCAGGGTACCGTTCCGCTCCAGGTCTACGCCTACGCGCTCGACGAACACGGCATCGTGCGCGACTTCTTCGTCCGCGCGATGGGTCTCGATCTGGCGCAGGCCGGCGCAGCGCTGCGCCAGAGCGGGCTCAAGTACTGGGGACACTTCGACCTGGATCCGGGCAGCTACTCGGTACGGGTTCTGATCCGCAACGACGCCACCGGCCACCGCGCCCTGACCACGTCGGCTCTCGAGGTGCCCGGCGAGACAGCAACGCTGCAGCCGCCCTTCTTCCCCGAGCAGCCCGGCAAGTGGGTCCTGATCCGTGAAGAGGAGTCCGAGCAGCGGCGCGATGTCGCCTTCCCGTTCCTCCGCGGCGGGGAGCCGTTCATTCCGGCGGCGCGACCCGAAGTCACCGCCGGCGGCGAAACGCCGATAAGCCTCGTGGGCGTGAACCTCGGCTCCGGGCCCGTGTCGGTGCGGACGCAGGTGTTCCGGCCGGACGGCGAACAGGTGGCAGACGGCGGCGAGATCGTCCTCGATCCAGGAGCTCAGGCCGGCTCAGGGTTCTCGCAGCTCTCCGGCGTATTCGTGGCAGGCCGGAAGCTGAGCGCCGGCGAGTACATCCTCTCCGTCGTCGTCACCGACCGGGAGAACCAGGAGCACGCCTCGTCGACGACGATCCGGGTGCTCTAGCTCTAGCGCTAACGGACGTCGATCCCGCCGCGCAGGAACGACTGACGACCGCCGATGTCGTCGCGAAGCCCGACGCCGATGTCGTGATAGCCGGCCTCCAAAGTGACTTCGAGGCCGTAGCGCCACGAACCGTTCTCGGTCTCTGAAATCCGGTCCTCCGGCACGGCGATCTTCAGCTCCGTCCGTTGCGGCTCCGTTGACCGGTCGTTCTCGTCCTTGGCCGCCAGCCAGAGTTCGATACGGCCGTGATGCACACCCTCCCGCGGGATCAGGACGAGCTCCTTCCAGGGAACCTCGACGACGATCGGCACGTCGTAGTTGCCATCTGAACGCCGCTTCGCCGGCAGGCTGTCCACGCGAACACCAAGGGGGTTCTCCTGCATGTTCAGGTTCAGCGCGGACTGGGTGCCCTCGATCATCTGCGATTCGACCGTCTTCGACCGGTAGCCCTTGCGAAAACGTACCGAGGCGCCCCTGGGCCTGTTCTTCCAGCGAACATCGATCGAGTGATAGCGGCCTGTATCGGCGGTGGTCGGGATGTAGCCCTGGGAGTAGTAGTTGCGATAGGCGTCGGCGATCTTCAGCAGGTCAGGCATCACGCGATTCGCGTTGATCACGGCGCGGCCGCCGGTTTCCTCCGCCATGAGTTGCAGCGGCGCCTGGAGGTTCGTCACCTGGATCTGGTCGATCAGCGACGCCTGGCCGGGCGCCCCCGCGGTCTGGGCGGCTACGGTGCCCTGTGACAGGACAGTCAGGCCACGGGCGTCGACCGCGTAGAAGCTCGTGCGGTTCGCGTTCGCTCCCGCCGCAACGTGCTGGAATCGCCGCGACAGGTCGTACTCCGCCATCTCGATCAGGGACACCGACCGCTCGTAGAGTTGCTCGACGAAGTAGAAGATGTCCTCGGCCGCGATCATCGGAATCCCGTCGGCGACATAGACGAGCGCCTTGCGACCCGGCGCCGCGGACAGGTTCTCTACCACCCGTGACAACGCATCGATCGACAGGTTGGTGTCGTTGCGGACCGAGCCCGCATACGCCATCAACTGGTTTCGTGCGTAGTTTCCCCCGCCGCCAATGGACTGCCCGGACCGCACCGCGGCCGCCACCTCGGGCCGGTCCTCTCTGGAGAACTCGTTATTCACATCGACGATGTTGCCGATCAAATCCCGGCGCTCGTTGTTCCGGTGAATGCGTTGAGCGGAGACCTCCTCCAGTTCGAGGAGCGCCCGGTTCAACTGCTCCCGGTCGTTCGTGAACGGCAGGCGCAGGTTGAGGGAGGGGTCGGAACTGGCCAGCATGACCCGGTCTTCAGGGCGCAACTGTTCCCGAATGAAGACGCGCAGTTCCCGCAGGACACGGTTGCGATTGAACGGCGTGAGATTGAAGTTGTCGACGTAGATCGCGACGTGGAGAGCCTGCTCCGGTGGAATGGCCGCCGGCTCCCGGCGACGTCTGTCTACTTCACGCGGATCCCCAGTCGGCGCCGGCGCCAGAGGCTGCGCCTCGACTTCGCCTCCGCGGCGCACGAAGAGTTCGTCGTCACGAAGCTCCACGGCGTAGAAGTTGCTGATCTTGACCGGCCTGCCGTCGACACGGAGTTCGAAGTCGCCGGGCCCGAGACCCAGGACCGGCTTGCCATCGGCGCCGGTGACGTAGACATCGATGTTGACGACCTGAACGTTGACCGTTTCGAAATAGCCCGGACCCGATGGCGCCGGCTGAGCGTCGGGCTGTGCGACAAGCGGAGAGATCGCAGTCCAGACGAGAATGCTCGCCGCCCAGCGCGCCTGCCATGGGCCGCTGCGCCGAAGCAACACGGTACGCCTCGCAAACCTCATGGAGAGAGACTAACCCGTTTACCCAGGGAAGCGGACGAAACCACGCTAGGGGGATCCCGCAAGCAGTCTCAGTTCATCGGCCTCCGGCCAGCGACGCAGCGCCTCGCCGAGAACGCCGTCCGCCGAGCGCTGATCGTTCATGGCCCGCAGCGCGCGCACCGCCTCGGCGTAGGCGGCAGGATTCGGATTGACCGTCACCATTTGCTGGAGGGTCAGGCCAGCTTCGGCACCCCGACCTTCCAGTGCGTGGAGAAAAGCCAGCGAGGAGTACGCCGCGTGCAGTTCCGGCCGCAACTCGATCGCCTCACGGTAGGCGGCCTCCGCAGCACTCGCCTGACCGAGGGCACTCAACGCCGTTCCGCGATAAAGGTACAAGTGACCGAGGATCTCCCGGTCTTCCCGGTCACCGAACTCGCTCCGTATCTCGTCGCTCAGCAGCAAAGCCTCCTCGAAACGCCCCTGCCGGTTCAGCCAGCCGGCCTTCGTGATCAGTGGAGCCACCTGGAAACCACGCTCATCGATCGCGCGCTCTATGTGACGTCCCGCTGTTTCCAGGTCCCCCTCGATCAGGGCCGCCTGCGCCAGCAGGTCGTTCGCCATCGGAGACCGGTCGACCACCGCCAGCGCGTGCTCCCTGGCCTCCGCCACCCTTCCGTCCCGCAGCAGCAGCTCGGCCGTCTTCAGTCCGGCCGTGGCGAGATCGCCTCCCGAGAGCTCGAACGCCTTCCGGTACGCCTGAAGCGCCTGGCGTGGCCGGCGGCGGCGCTCCAGAACGTCACCCAACTGCTGCCACACCCCCACCATCTGCGGGTCCCTGGCGAGCACCGTCCGAAGCGCCGACTCGGCGCCCGCCAGCTCGCCGACCTCGATCAGCCGCGACGCTCGCGACAACTCCTCGACGACGCCGATGCGGCTCTTCGGGTCCGCTAGCGGACCTTCCCGTGCGGGAGCGCCGCCGGACAGGTAACCGAGCGACCGCAACCGTTGCCGAACCTCGGGGTCGTCCTGGGTCGGTGAGGTCAGGGTTCGATCGATCTCGTTCAGGACCGTACGCAGTCGGCGGGCGATCGCCCGTTCCTCCTGGATCACGTTCTTCTTTTCACCCGGATCTTCGGACAGGCGAAAGAGCTCCGGCGCGGGAGAATCGATGAAGTGAAGGTCGCCCTCGACGATCGACGCGAGGTCGCTCCAGCCGAAGTGAAGCCGCGGATAGACGCTCTCGGAGACGATCTGCCGCGGCGTGTCCTCGTCCGGCCCGCCATCGAGGTCCACCAGATTCGACCCGGAAAGTCCCACCGTCGGCTCCAGGTCGAGAATCCCGTAGACCGTGGGGGCCACATCCAGAAGCTGAGCGTTGGCTGTGACTCTCTCTCCGGCCCGGTCCCCTCCCGGCAGCTTGACAACCAGCGGCACCTGGATGATCTCGCGGTAGATGAAGACGAGATGATCCATCTCGCCGTGGTCCATCAGACCCTCACCGTGATCCGAGAGTAGGAGCACCAGGGCGTCATCGTAGAGCCCCAGCGCTTCCAGTCGCTCAATCAGCTCCCCAACGACGGCATCGGCGGCCGCGACCTCCCCGTCGTACGGATCTCCATAGCGCTCGGCGAACGGCGCCGGAGGCT
The DNA here is from genome assembly GCA_021296535.1 of Acidobacteriota bacterium. Lineage (GTDB taxonomy): Bacteria > Acidobacteriota > Thermoanaerobaculia > Multivoradales > Multivoraceae > Multivorans. The sequence goes on from JAGWAG010000144.1 coordinate 4,390, forward strand.
CATAGGGCGCATGGGGCTCGTACAGGTGAAGGAACAGGAAGAACGGGGTATCCGCCACCCCGCCAAGCCAGTCCGAGGCGGCGGCCAGGGTCTCGACGCCCGGGCGCTGAAGCTGACCGAAGGGCCGCCGGGTATCGAAACGCAGGCCGTCGTCGTATACGTCGAAGCCGCGACCGCTCCCGGGCGCGGCCCCCAGCGCGTACGCCGCCCCGAATCCGCCGGTCGGCTGGAGTTCAGCCGCAAGAGTCGGAATCGCCTCGTCCAAGCGATAGCCTGCGTTGTCGCGGACCCCGTGCTCCGGCGGCAGCAGGCCTGTGAACAGGCTGGCATGGGAAGGCAAAGTGACGTTGACGTGGGAGTAGGCGCGCTCGAACAGCACGCCGTCCGCGGCGACCCGATCGATCGCGGGCGTGTCCACCCCGTCGTAGCCGTAGGCCGGGAGCCGGGCCGACCGCAAGGTATCGATGGAGATCAGGACGATCGGGGGCCGGAGTGCCTCGCCCGACATCTCCGAGTCGGGCGGTGGAGACGGGAAGCAACCCAAGGCGGCCAACGCCGTTGCGCCCGCAAGCCGCGATGCGAACACGCGGAGTGACTTCACTTCAACTCAAGCGTCAGACTGACAGTCTGCGGCAGACCGGGGACATCGCCGACCGGCGTCCACACTTCCACCGTCTCACCGTCCTCCTGGACCTCCGACACCTCCACCCAACGCGCCTCGCGCAAGCGAACCAGCACTTCGAGCTTGCCCTCCGCCGGCGCCGGCCGCCCGCTCTCAGAAGTCCAGAAGTTGTAGAGCGCCACTTCCTCCGACTGGCCCGCCTCGATCACCTGGAGGAAGAGCTGCTTCTCGTAGACCGGCAGGGAATGCCCGTTCAACTCCACATCGAAGCCGAAGCTGTACACGGCGCGGCTGCCGGTGTTCTCGATCGTCGCCGTGAGCTTGCACAGCGTCTCGGCGCCGGGGCCTGCCGGACTCACTTCGATGCCGCTCAGAACGACGTCCCGCTGATCCTCCGCGACGACCGCAGTGACGGACAGCAACAGGAAGACGGACCATACACTCACGATCCCTGACGCCGCAGACCGGCGCCGTGACCTGTTTCTTCCACCGGAAGGCCCGGTCCCAAACGACGCGTTCAGCACGGCATGCATACTATCGGTGGGAGCCCTTCGACCATGGCCCTTCACTCCCTGTTCCGTCTCACCGCCACGATCGCCTGTCTGGCGCTCGTCGCCTCGACCATCCTGCCGGCCCAGATCCGGGACTCCGAAGATCCCCCGGCGGTAACCCCTGCGTACCCCACGCTGGACCCCAAGAGTGCCGAGAGTGCGGTCTACGACCGTCTGCGGCGCTTGATGTCGGACAAGCAGAAGGCGAGGCGCCGCGCCGCCAAGGCACTCACCAAGGCCGACCCCGGAAACCTCGTCCCCCTGGTGGATGCGTACTTCTTCATGCCCAACGAGGCCCGCGCCGATGCCCGACAGATCCTGGAGGACCTTTCGGGCGAACGACTCGGCGGTCGCTATCGCGACTGGTTTCTGTATGTCGGCGGCCGCGATGACCTGACGCCGCCGGCCGGCTACGTCGCCTGGAAGGGAGAGGTGTTTTCCCGCATCGACCCGGTGTACCGGCGTATTCTGGGGCCCGGAACAGCGGTTCGCCTCCGCCTCAGGGAGGTCCAGTGGGGCGGCGTTCCGCTCGCCGGGATCCCCGCCATCGACGACCCGGAGTCAGTCCCCGCCGACACAGATCGCTTCATGCGCGACACGGACACCGTCTTCGGGGTCCGTGTCGGCGGCGAGCATCGCGCCTATCCGGTCAAGGTCCTCAGTTGGCATGAACTCCTGAACGACACCGTCGGCGGTCAACCGATCACTCTCTCGTTCTGCACTCTCTGCGGTTCGGGGATCCTGTACGCGGCCGTGGACGACGAGGGCAACCGGCTCATGTTCGGCACCTCCGGCCTCCTCTATCGATCGAAAAAGCTCATGTTCGACCGCGCCACGCGCAGCCTGTGGAGCAACCTGACCGGCGAAGCCGTGGTCGGGACCCGCGCCACACAGGGTTCACAGCTCACCATGCTGCCGATGACGCTGACTCGCTGGGACACATGGCGGCAACGACATCCCGACACGACCATCATGGTCCCTGATCCGACGGCTGCACAGCGGACGGGATACCGCTACGTGGAGGGCGCCGCGGACCAGGCGCGCACCGGAGTCGAGTTTCCCGTGTGGCGGCAAAGCGACGCCCTGGAGCGGAACGCCCGGATCTACGCGCTCCGGATCCGCGGCGAAGCGAAGGCCTACGCGCTCGACAAGCTGCGCGCCGAGCGGCTGGTGCACGACACGCTGGGAGGCGTTTCGATCGTGCTCGTGGCCGACGCGGACAGCGGCGCCGTCCGCGCCTATGAGCGCGGGCGGCGACGATTCGAGATGCCCGCGGCAACACCGCTCCGTCAACTCCGTGCCGAGGACGGATCAACGTGGTGGATCGGCGAGGATGGCCTGGCGCCTGACGGAGGTGGCAGCCTGCTGCCGCGAGTCCCCGGCCACGTCGCCTTCTGGTTCGGCTGGTACGCGTTCTACCCGGAGACGACGGTCTACTGACCGCGTCCGCCGGGTAGAACCGCGCCTGATCAGCTACCGCACGCGAATGCCTTGAGGTCGCTCGCCGCCGCTGCGGTCTGGTTCAGGAAGTTCTTGTGCTCCCAGACTTCTTCGCCGCCCGGTGACTCGACCCTGAGGTTGTACGCCAGGGTCGTCACCGGCGCCACAAACACCCAGCGGTGATCGGAACCAACCTTGCAGGCGTCAAGCACCTTGACCAGAACCTCCGCGTTGTTGCGGTCGAAGAAGTACAGAATGGCTGATTGCTCGGAGTCCAGACCGTAGTCCTTCACCTCATGCACGACTGTCTCACCGTCTTTGACGTTCTCGACGCACATCTTCACCGTGTAGCCGTCGAGAAGGGTGACCACCGGCTGCGGCTCGCAGTCTGCTTCTCCATCGGTGCCGATCGGCTGAGCCACGGCGACAGGGAGTTCGGCCTTCGAAACGTCCGGCTTCGAAGCCACCGCTATCGGCGACGACGGGAAGCCCGCATCGACGAGGTCCACTCCAAGAATGCCGCCGCCGGCGTCACCCTGGGAAGCAGTCGACGATCCGGACGTATCGCAGGAAAAGGCCCGGAGGTCGCTCTCGGTCGTCGCCGTCTGACCACCCCTCGGATGCCGGTGCATCCAGTAGCGATCCGAACCCACTTCGTCAACCCGCAGGTTGAACGCGAGGGTCGTCACCGGCGCCACGAACACCCACCGGTACCCGCCGTGCGCACAGGCGTCGAGCACCTTGACCAACACCTCTGCGTTGTCCCGATCGAAGAAGTACAGCAGGCCCGACTCACGTGAATCCAGCCCATAGTTCTCGGCGTCCTTCGTCAGGATCGGACCGGTGCCACCTTCCTGGTACTCGACGCACATGCTGACGGTGTAGCGGCTGGCGTCGCGGTGCGTGAACGTGATCTGCGCGGCCGTCGGTTCGCAGTCGGTGTACTCCATGGCCGACAACACGATCGTGACGACGTTGCTGGCACGGGCACCATCCGAGTTGTAGGCCCGGACACGGAAGCCATAGCGGCCGCCGCTCTGCAGTCCCGTGACATCCGCCGACTCCGTATTCGCGGCCACCCTCGCCGCCGTCCGCCAGCCCGCACCCTGGAGCCGCGACTGGACCTCGAAGCCGTCCTCGTTGTTCGATTGGTCCGTCCAGGTCACCTTGACGCTCGTGCTGCCGGTGGCCATCACCTTCAGGTCGGTCGGCCGTGCCGGGAGCGATGGCGGCGGCGGGGGTGGAGGTGGCGGTGGTTCTCCCGTTTCGGGCAGATTGTCGCTCAACTCGGCAATGAGAGGGAGCGTCCGCTGGAACGCCCGCTCGTTCTCACGCTCGCCGGCGACGCCGATGACGAAGTTCCTGGGCCGTACGCGAGTGGTCGAAAAGAACGGCTCCTGCCGGCCCTCGTTGTAGCTCATTACGCTCTTGACGTTCGGCTGCGGTTCGAAGTTGTGGTGGCCGAACGCGTAGGGCTCCACGGCGTCGGCAGGATCGGTGTCCGTGTTGTCCGGGTCGTGCTGCCCGCCCAGGTTGTGCCCAATCTCGTGGGCGAACGTCTCGAACTGGCTCGCATGCTCGCCATCCCGAACCTGGCTCGCGACGTCGACGCATCCGCCGCCCACGGTCGTGACACCGTAACCCAGGGACCAGAAGCTCGCCGGCGTGTGTCCGCGAAGCATCACAAAGGCCTGGCCGCAGAAACCGGGGGTTTCGGCGAAGAACAGGTGGACCAGGTCCGCCTCGTGTTCGATCCGCAGGTCGAGGACGTCCCGGCTGTTGGCAAGGGCGCCAAGTGGACTCACGACCTGGCCAAGCGCCGCCGGCGCCTCCTGGTGGTGCGCCATGCGGGCCGTGACCGGGAACTGATTGTTCCGGAACACCAGGTTCAGGTAGTCCATCGCGGCCTGCATCACCGCGCCCGGCTCGCCCCAGCCCGCCTGCTGCAGTCGCGTCGCCGCGCCTGGTGTGTAGAGCAACAGGATGTCGACTCGATCGTGGTTCGACGCGCTCACAACGCTTCCGGGCGGCTCAGACCGCTGTGCC
>JAGWAG010000145.1:0-18191 GCA_021296535.1 Acidobacteriota bacterium
TCTCGAGTTCAACGGCGCCCTCCCCCGCCAGATCCGCCAGCAGGATCGCGGTGAACGCCTTGGTGATCGAGCCGATCTCGAACAGGGTGTCGCCGTCTACCTGGGTCGGGTTGTCGGTCGCAAGTTGACCGTGGGCGACAACCCGCCGGCCTCCCGGCTCGACGACGCCGACCACGATGCCAACGCTCCGCTTCTGGTCGTCGATCCGGTTCGCGAGAATCCCGCGAATCTCTGCTTCGGCCGGAATCGGGCCGGCGGGCTGGAGCGCGAAGCCGGTTACACCACCAAGCAGCAAGCCGACGAAAGTGCCCACCACCATCGCCATCGGTTGCATCGAGCCGCAAGCCCTCAAGCGAGTGGATCGAGTTCTTGACGAGCGGTTGGGCTCGTTCATCAGCCCGCCCGAGCGAGTACTTCGACCTGCGTCTCGAGCAGCTCCCCGAGACGGTCCTTCTCCACTTCAAGATCGAAGCGCGTCTGGAGATTGAGCCAGAACCGATCGCTCGTGCCGAAGAAACGCGATAGGCGAAGGGCAGTGTCCGCCGTCACGGCCCGCTTTCCGTGGACGATCTCGTTGATCCGACGGGGAGGCACACTGATGCCCTTGGCGAGCCGGTACTGGCTCAGGCCCAGAGGCTCCAGGAACTCCCTGAGCAGAACCCTGCCCGGGTGGATTGGCTCCAGTACTTTCTTCGCCATCACGCGCTCCTAGTGGTAGTCGACGATCTCGACGGCCTCAGCGCCCGCGGCCGTCCAGGAGAAGCAGATCCGGTACCGGTCGTTGATGCGGATGCTGTGTTGGCCCACTCGGTCACCTTTGAGCTTCTCCAGTCGGTTTCCGGGTGGCACTCTCAGATCCTCGAGCCCATCGGCGGCGTCCATGATCAGCAGCTTCCGAAGCGCAACCTTCGTCAGGCTCCCTGGAACCGCGCGGCTCCTCTCCCGTCGGAAGAGCTTCTCGCTCTCTCTGTCACGGAAGCTCCTGATCACTGCCAGATAATAACGCGCCTCGATATCATCGGCGACACCGAGCCAGGCAAGGCCTGTGGGCTCGCATGCCGAATCGGACGAGCCGTATCATTCCTTTCCTGCCGCTTCCTACGGAAGCGCTTCTTCCCATGTGCGGCCGTTACACCCTCCGCTCAAAGCCGCGAACCGTAGCCGACCACTTCGAGCTGGACGAGCTGCCGGACCTCGAGCCCCGCTACAACATCGCCCCGACCCAAGAGGTGGCCGTGGTGGCGCTGAACCGCGACGGCCGGCGCGCCTTGGGCACGATGCGCTGGGGCTTCCCGCGGAAGCGCGGCGGCCCCCAGATCAACCTCCGCGACGATACCGCCGTCGAGACGCCCAGGTTCCGCACCCTGCTGAGCCGGCGTCGCTGCCTGGTCGTCGCCGACGGCTGGTACGAGTGGCAGGCGCAGCCCGACGGTTCCAAGCTCCCCCACTACATCCGCATGCCCGGCGGCGTACCCTTCGGCTTCGCCGGAGTCTGGAACCACACGCCCGACGGTCTCACCTGCACCATCCTCACCTGCTCCGCCAGCGAGACGATCACAGCGATCCACGACCGGATGCCGGTGATCGCCCGGCCGCCGTACGACCAGTGGCTGGACGGTCCACTGCAGGATCCCGACGCGCTGAGCGAGCAACTTGAGACCTACACGGGCGAACTGGAGTTCTTCCCGGTCTCGAACCGGGTCGGTAGCTACAAGAACGATGAGGCCCAGTTGATCGAGCCGGTTTGAATCAACCGACAAAGACCGCGAAAGAGCCGTCGATGCCCAGTTACACCATCCACCAGGTCCACCTGCTCAGCACAGCTCTGCCGGGAAGACCTAAACCGTGAACCCGATCATTCTGTGGGCGGTCGCGCTCTCCTTCGCGCTCGGTCTCATCACGCTGCCACTGGCGCACCGCTACCTACCGGCCGTTGCATCTCCCTACCCGAGGCCAGAGCCACGGCGGCGGCTCCTTGCCGCGTCGGCCGACGGCTCGCTCTGTCTTCTGGCCGTCGTCCAAGCCACGCGAAGCGAGAGCCTGCAAATCCTCCTCCTCGCAATCCTCTACGCCGCCCTGAGAGATAGCGTGAACGGCAAGAGTCTCGGCAAGTTCATGTTCGGGTTAACGGTCGTACGGCTCGACGGAGGAGCGCCGATTGGTCCCACCCGCTCCCTGCTGCGCAACGCCATCTTCGTCGTACCCGGGCTGAACGTCGCAGCGCTAGGTTGGGAAGCACTGCTCTTGACGCGGGATCCTCAGGGCTTCCGCCTTGGCGATCGAATCGCCAACACGCAGGTCGTCGAAGGCGCCAGCCTGAAGGAACTTGCACGAGAGGTCCAGAATCAACTCCTCGCGGCGCTCGGTCTCCTCGATCAGCGAGTTCGAGGACGATCACGATCCCCAACCATAGAACGGGCTCGACTAGGCCGCCGGGGCCATCACTCCACCGGGGCCACAGCGTCCTTTCCCAGTCCAATCGACCTCCACACGAAGTAGAACGCCGGAAACACGAACGTCACGCCAAGGAACACCGTCACCAGTCCCCCAACCATCGGCGCGGCGATCCGCTTCATCACGTCGGCGCCGGTGCCGGTCGCCCACAGGATCGGCACCAGGGCGACGAAGGTCGTCAGCACGGTCATCGTGATCGGACGAATCCGCTGCACCGCGGCGTGGGTCACCGCGTCACGGAGATCGCGCAGGGTCTCCATCGCTCCAGCGCCCTTCCGTTCGTTGTACACGAGGTCGAGGTAGAGCAGCATGACGGCTCCGGTCTCTGCCGCCAGTCCCGCGAGGGCGATCATCCCGACCCAGACGGCGACGGACCAGTTGTAGTTGAGCTGATCCAGCAGCCAGACAGATCCGACGAGCGAGAACGGAACCGCCGAGACGATGAACGCGGTCTTGATCACCGAGCGCGTGCTCAGGTACAGCAGTGCGAACGTGAGAACGAACGTGAGCGGGACGATGACCAGGAAGCGGTCGCGCGCGCGCTCCATGTACTCGTACTGCCCTGACCAGAGCAGGGTGTAGCCCGGAGGCAGCGCCACCTTGTCGGCGACTTCCTCGCGCGCGCGGCGGATCCAGCCCCCGATGTCGCTGCTCTCCAGGTCAACATAGACCCAGGCGTTCGGCCGCGCTCCCTCGGACTTGATTCCCGGCGGCCCGTCACGGAACTCGATCGCCGCGACCTGGCCCAGCGGCACCTGGGCGCCGCCGGGCGCCGTCACCAGGATCTGCTCCAGCGCTTCGGGATCGTCCCGCAGTTCCCGCGGATAGCGCAGGTTGATCGGGTAGCGCTCCAGGCCTTCGACAGTCCAGGACACGTTCATGCCGCCGACCGCGGACTGGATCGTGTCCTGGATGTCGGCGATGCGCAGGCCGAAGCGAGCCGCAGCCTCTCGGTCGATGTCGAAGTCGAGATAGGCGCCGCCCATCACCCGCTCGGCGTAAGCCGAAAGCGTTCCCGGCAGCGGCTTGACGACCGCCTCGACCTGTTCCGCGAGCCGCTCCAGCGTCGCGAGGTCCGGGCCGCCCAGCTTGATCCCGACCGGCGTCTTGATCCCGGTCGAGAGCATGTCGATCCGGGTCTTGATCGGCATCGTCCAGGAGTTCGTCAGACCGGGGAACTGAAGCGCCCGGTCGAGTTCGGCGATCAGGCCGTCCGGGGTCAGGCCAGGACGCCACTCGTCCTGGTCCTTCAGCACGATCGTCGTCTCCAGCATCGACAGCGGCGCCGGGTCCGTCGCCGTCTCGGCACGGCCGACCTTGCCGAACACGGACACGACCTCCGGGAAGCTGCGGATGATCCGGTCTGTCTGCTGGACGATCTCCCGTGCCTTCCCGATCGACACGCCCGGCAACGTCGTCGGCATGTAGAGCAGGTCGCCAACTCGGAACCGATCCGCTTGAGCGGCGCGAGGCTCGAGGCCAGCACACCGATCATCAGCACGATGACCAGCCAGCGCAGCCGTACCGCTCCGGCCACCAGCGGGCGATAGACGAAGCGCAGCAACCGCGACACCGGATTGCGCCGTTCCGACACGATCCGGCCGCGAACCAGCCAGAACATGAGCACGGGCACGACGGTCACGGCGACCACGGACGCCATCGCCATGGAGTACGTCTTGGTCAAGGCCAGCGGCTTGAACAGCCGACCCTCCTGGGCCTCCAGCGTGAAGACAGGCAGGAAGGACACCGTGATGACCAGCAGGCTGAAGAAAAGCGTCGGGCCGACTTCCTGCGCGGCGCGCAGGACGATCTCGAAGTGGGACCGCTTTCCCTTGTGCGCCGCGAGGTGACGGTGGACGTTCTCCACCATGACGATCGAAGCGTCGACGAGTACGCCGATCGAGATCGCGATGCCGCCCAGCGACATGATGTTCGAGCCGAGCCCCTGGGCCCGCATGACGACGAAGGCGAGCAACACAGAGACGGGAATCGCCAGGATCGGCACCAGTGCCGACCGAAAGTGGAACAGGAAGACGAGACACACCACCGCGACGACGATCGACTCCTCGAGCAGGGTGTCCGTCAGCGTTTCGATGGAGCGTTCGATCAGTCCGGTCCGGTCGTAGGCGACCGAGATCTCGACGTCGTCGGGCATGCCGCCGGCCAGCTCGGCCAGGCGCTCCTTCACCCTCTCGATCGTCGACCGGGTGTCGGCGCCCGAGCGGACGACGACGATTCCCCCCACCGTCTCGCCCTCGCCGTTCCAGTCGACGAGGCCGCGGCGGATCTCCGGTCCGATCGTCACGTTCGCCACGTCCCGGACCAGCACCGGAACCCCACCGGGGCCGGACGCCAGGACGATCGTCTCCAGGTCCCGCAGTTCCCGCACGTAGCCGCGGCCGCGCACCATGTACTCGCGCTCCGCCACCTCGATCAGGCGGCCGCCGACGTCCGCGTTCGACTCCTGGATCGCCCGCCGCACGACCGGCAGGGAGAGACCGTAGGCGCGCAGCCGGACCGGGTCGACCTCGACCTGGTACTGGCGCACGAAGCCGCCGATCGACGCGACTTCGGAGACTCCTTCGACCGCGAGCAAGCCGTACTTCAGGTACCAGTCCTGGAGTGAACGCAGTTCGGCCAGGGACCTCGACTCGGAGTTCAGCACGTACATGAAGGCCCAGCCGACGCCGGTGGCGTCCGGCCCGAGCTGCGGCGAAACCCCCTGCGGCAGGCGGCTCTGCAGCCCCGCCACCGACTCGAGAACCCGGGAGCGCGCCCAGTAGAGGTCCGTGCCGTCCTCGAAGATCACGTAGACGAAGGAGAAGCCGAAGAACGAGTACCCGCGGACGACCTTCGCGTACGGCACCGAGAGCATCGTCGAGGTGATCGGGTAGGTCACCTGGTCCTCCACGACCTGGGGCGACTGGCCCGGGAACTCCGTGTAGAGGATGACCTGGACGTCGGAGAGGTCGGGAATCGCGTCGATGCGCGTGGTCCTGACGGACCACACGCCGGCCGCAATCGCGACGACGAGCCCGGCGGCCACCAGCAACTGGTTGCGCAGGGACCACTCGATGAGCCGGTTCAGCACCGGATCACCTGCCGTGGTTCTCGTGCATGTGGTGAGGCTCGGCCGCCTCCTCGGGTTCGGCAGCGGAGTGGCCCTCGTGGTTCATGTCGCGGTCCATCCCACCCATGTCGTGGCCCTTACCGTTCATCCCGCTCATGTCGTGGCCTTGATGAGCCGCCGCCGGCGTCGCGGCTCCGCTCAGCATCTGTTGCACCGCCGCGCGCAGCTTGGACTCCGAGTCGAGCAGGAATTGCGATGACGTCACGATCAGGTCGCCCGCCTCGAGGCCCGAATGGACTTCCACCAGCCCTCCGTGCGCATGCCCCAGTTCGACTTCCCGAGGCTCGAACCGACCGTCCCCCAGCGCGGTGATGACGACGCTGCGGCGTCCGGTCCGCAGAACCGACTCGCTCGGAACCGTCACCGCACCCCTCACGATCACCGGATCGAAGACCACGGTGGCGAACATCCCCTTGCGCAGGCGGCCGTCCGGATTCGGCACCGCGATCTTGACCGTCAGCGTCCGCGTCTGTTCCGAAAGTTCGGGTTCGATGAACTCGACCGTGCCGCGGATCGTCTCGCCCGGGAAGTAGGTGAAAGTCACCTCCGCCTCGGTGCCTGGGCGGATCCACACCACCTGGTCCTCGAAGACCTCGACCGACAGCCACAGGGAGGTGATGTCGGCGATGTGGTACGCCTCCATTCCCGGCGTCACCGCCATGCCCTCGAGGCCCGGCATCCGTTTCATGACCAGTCCCCCTGCCGGCGCGGTCACCGTCAGCGTGCGGAAGATCTCGCCCGTTTCCTCGAGGCGGGCGATCTGATCCGCGGAGATGTCCCAGAACGCGAGCCGCGTCCGTGCCGCTTCCACCAGAGCCTCGGCATGAAGCCGGGCGTCGTCCGGCGCGTTGCCCAGTCTGGCCGCGTACCGGATCGCCGACAGCAGTTCATGCGCGGTCTGGACCAGCTCCGGCGAGTAGACCTCGAACAGCCCCTCGCCCTTCTCCACCGGCTCGCCGACGTAGTTGACGTGGACCTTCTCGACCCAGCCGTCGTACTTCGTCGTCACGGTGACCATCCGCTCCTGGTCGTACTCGAGGTAGCCGACGGTCCTGATCTCGTGCCGGAGATCCCCCTTCTCCACCATCCGCGTCTGGACGTTCATGTTCTGGACCACGACCGGGTCGATCGTGATGGTCGTTCCGGCGCCGAGCGCCTGCTCCGCCTCGTCGGCGTAGACCGGCACGTAGTCCATTCCCATTTCGTCCTTGGCCGGCACGGGCGAGGTGATCGTCGGATCCATCGGATTCCGGTAGAAGACGACCTCGCGTTCGCCGCTGGAGGCCGAGGCTCCCTCACCGCCGCTCGTCGCCATCGACCCGGTCTGGTAGCCGACCGTCCGCTGCAGCCAGCCGTCCACCGGGTGAACGCCCAGCGGGTCGAAGAAGAAGATGTAGAAGGCCGCGAAGCTGCCCGCGACCCACCCCGCGGAGCGGAGCCAGGCAGGAACCACATGTCCGGTGCTGTTCGTCTCGTTCGTCATTGCTCCGTCCCTCCACTCGCTGGCGCCGGCAGCGGTCTGCCGACAGCACCCTCCAGTTCCGCCAGGCCGATCAGATAGTCCACCCGCGCCTTGTCAACCGCCGTCAGCGCCTCGAACAGCACCTCCTCGGCATCGACCAGGTCGAGACTGTTCAGAGCGCCCGCGATGTACCCCGCCTCGGCCGACTCGAGCGCCTCGTCCGCCTGGACGACCAGCAGGTCCTCGAGCAACCGCAATCGGCGCCAGGCCAAGGGCAGCCGCTCAGTCAGATCGCCCACTTCCGTTTCGACCGACAGTTCCGCATGCCGTTTCTCGTCCACGGCGTGCGATCGCAGGTCGAGCGCCTCCTGGATCGCGGCGGCGCGGCTGCGTTTCCGAACCGGCAGGGTGACGCCACCGCGCAGGCCGAACACGTCGTTCCCGTCACCCTGAATCGCCAGCAGGCGCGCGGCATCGTCGTCGCGCGATGTGACCAGCGTGTAAGTGACGCCGACCCTGAAGTCGGGACGGCGCGCCATCCGCGCCAGGCGTTCCACCAGGTCGGCACGCGCCAGCCGTGCATCGGCGGCCTGCAGCTCCGGCCGCACGCTTCGTGCCTGGTCGAGTAGACGCTCCGGCTTCAGGTCGACCTCCCCTATAGCCTCCGGCAACGTCCCCCGTGTCACCGGCGTCGCCGCCGGGCGATCCCGCAGGCCATTCAGCCGCGCGCGAAGAGCGGCTTCCCTGGAGTCGAGGTTCAGCAACTCCTGACTGGCCTGCGTCATCTCCGCCTGCAGCTTGAGCACCGCCTGCGTCGAACCGACGCCGGTCGCATAGCGGGCCTGGGCAACTTCCTCGTGCTGGTCCAGGTCGTCGAGAAGCCTCCTCACGGTTGCCCGCGAACGATCCAGAAAGAGGAGTTCGTAGTACAGCCGCCGCACGTCGGTGACCAGCCTCAGCCGATCCGCCTGCACTTCGCGTTCCAGCGCGACCGCCTCCTGGAGTGCGGCGGCTTCCTTCAGATCCAGCTTCGCCAGCCACGGCAGAGCCTGGCTGAAGCCAAGCATGAGGCGTTGAGGACCGACGCGGGTCTCCGGCGGGAGGAGAAAGGCCGTCGCTTCGGCCGTCGGGTCGGGCAGGGACGCGACCTGGGGGGCCTTCTGCGCGGCGGCACGGGCGCGGGCAAAGCCGGCTTTGAGACCCGGATTGCGCGCCAGTGCCTCCTGGACGAGCACGCGCAGCGACTCGTCCGCGATTCCCCGCGCGACCCGGTCCGCCGGCGCTGGACCCGGCTCCGCACTGAGACCGTCCGGTTGGCCTGTCTCGGCCGTCGATGTTCCCGACAGGACGGCGGCGAGCAGGCAAGGCGTATGTCGAAGCATCTGATTCCTCCGCAGAAACGTGTTTCCCGCGGCCGCCCGCTTCCGGGGGCGACCGCTGCGACTCGCTTCAGCGGAGGATCAGAGCAACAGGGCCGAGAACAGCCTGTAGCGCGGTACAGCGGGCGGCGGGTCCCCGTCGCAAGGGAGCACCGAGGTGCCGGAGCTTTCGTCGCCGGGCGCGTCCAGCCGGCTGTGCGCGAGCGCGGGCAGGTCGATGTCGTCGGCCGGACCGGGGAGGATCCCGGCCGCGGCGGGGTCGACGGAATCGGCGCTGCAACAGGCCGTCATCACCATATCGGCGTGCCCGCACGACACGACTTCATGCGACTCCCGCATGTCGCAGGGGTCCTCGGCCGAGGCGAGCGCGGCGCACATTCCCGCCACCGGCGCCGCCAGTACGGCGAGCGCCAGGAACGAACCTGCCAACCGGAACGCGGTGCGCATCACGACCATTGTACGCCTCTTTGCCCGTTTCTCCTGAAATACTCCGGCCACCCTCACCAAAACGCTCCCGCCAGGTCCCCGATTCCGGAGGTTCCGATGATCCACTCTCACGCATTGACCCGCTCCGTCCTGTCCCGCCGTAGCTTCCTGCACACCGCGGGCGCCCTGGCCAGTGCCATGGCACTGCCCGGGTTTGCCCGTGGCGCCGAGGTCCGACCGGCGCCCGGCATGCCGTCACCCCGCTTCGTCGAGACGAACGGCATCCGAATGGCCGTCTACGAGCAGGGATCGGGCGTCCCCGTCGTCCTCTGCCACGGCTTCCCCGAACTCGCCTTCTCCTGGCGCTTCCAGCTTCCCGCGCTGGCCGATGCTGGATTCCGCGCCATCGCCCCCGATCAGCGCGGGTACGGCCTGACCGACCGGCCGGACGAAGTAGACGATTACAGCCTCCGCTACCTCTGTGACGACATGGCCGGCATGCTCGACGCGCTCGAGATCGAGAAGGCCGTCTTCGTCGGCCACGACTGGGGCGGCGGCGTCGTGTGGATGATGGCGCGGCTGCACCCGGACCGCTGCCTCGGCATCGTCGGCGTGAACACGCCGGGCGGGCGGCCGCCGGGAATGGCCCGCCCGGAGTCGTCCGAGGAACCGCTCATCGTCCGGTCCCAGAACTACTACACGGTCCAGTTCCAGGAGCCCGGCCGGGCCGAGAAGGCGCTGTCCGCCGACGTGCGCAAGACCTTTCAGATGATGCTGCGACGCGGTTACATCTGGGACGTCGAGGCGTTCAAGGCGATGCCGGAGGACTCGCCAGAGCGGCAGATGGACCTGCTCCGGATGCTCGACCGCGACGACTTCCCCGGCGAGGTGTTCCTGTCCGAGGAGGCGCTCGACTACTTCACCGAGACCTTCGAGATCACCGGCTTCACCGGCGGCCTGAACTGGTACCGCAGGGCCGGCCGCCCCTTCCCGGGCATCGAGAACGCGAAGTGGGAAATCGAGGTGCCATGCCTCTACATCGGCGCGGAGAACGACGTCATCCTGAGACCCTCCTCCGCCGACGGGATGGAGGACTTCATCGACGACCTCGAGAAGTACACGGTCGCCGACTGCGGCCACTGGACGCAGCAGGAGAAGCCCGAGGAGACGAACCGGGTGCTGATCGACTGGCTGCAGCGGAAGATCGCGAAGTCCGCGTAGGCGCCGGCGTCCCCGCCGGCATCCAACGAGCCGCGAAGCGGCGAGGAGGTCCGTCGTTGAGAGGAGGTGCCGCCTACTCGCCCATCCGCCTCCAGACCAGCGAGTCCTGCACCATCTGGCCGTCCACCTCCCGGGCCGGTGGCTGAAGCGTCAGAGTCCCGTGGCCGAACTCGTAGAAGCGCTGGGCGTCGGTATCCATGCAGCTCGGGTACCAGCAGCCCGACCGGTGGTGGACGACGTAACCGTCATCGGCGTGGATCGTGTAAGGCCCGAAGTAGCTGATGTAGGTGCGGATCGCGGCCGTGGCCTCTTCGGCGGTCGGCCGCTCCTCGAGGAAAGGCTCACGATCGGGCCGGACGAGGTGAACGGCCATGTGGCCGGAGGCGGTGTAGATGATGAACCCGTCCACCCAGGTCCGCTCGACCGGCAGCGCGTCTCCGGCTTCGTTCCGCCGCTCGAGCCGGTCGAACTGCCAGAAACCGACGAAGCGCCGGTGCTCGTCTCCGGCAGCTTCCGCCAGGTAAGCCGGACGGTGCGGCCGTCCGCGTCGGCCGGTGGCTGCAACGTCAACGTGTCCTCGGAGAACTCGTAGTTGCGGACATAGTCCGCGCCGGCCGCGTTCGGGTTCATGCTCGACCGGAGGTGGTGGGTGACGGCGCCGGCCTCCGGGTCGACCGAGAACGCACCGAAGTAGGCCGTGTACGACCGGTAGGCGGCGAGACGGTCCTCCGGCGTGGGCTGCCCCTCGGCGGACGGCTGACGGTCCGCTCCCTGGATAACCACGCCCATCGTTCCGGCCGGGTCGTACATGATGAAGCCGGTCGACATCTCGTTGCGCGAAAGCGCCTCGCTTTCGCCCGAGTAGCGGACGACCGAGGCGAGTTCCCAGGCGCCGTGGAAACGGGCGCCCGGATCGTCGGCCGGCAGCGCGACGATAGCCGGAACCTCGTTTGTTGTCGGACCGGCGCAGCCGCCGAGCAACAGGGCGACGCCGATGAGGGCACAGTGACTCGCAGAGTGACTCGAACGCATGGAAGGCATGGTCAGAATCCTACCGACTCGGGGCGTCGGCATCCGGAAACTGCCAGTTCGGCGGCGGCTCGAAGCCTTCCCCGCCTGCGCCGAAAGGCTCCACCGGGTTCGGTGGCTGCAGGGCGCGGAACTCTCGTGCCTTGTCGAGGAGACGCGCCGCCACGTCCGGATGATCCGCAGCCAAGTCCCGTTCTTCGAACGGATCCTCCTCGATCCGGTACAGGAGCTGGTCGGACGCCTCCGCCGACCCCGGCCGATCGAGCGGCGGGCCGATGACGACGAGCTTCCAGGCGTCAGACATGACCGACACCTGCTCCCGCGCCGGGTTCTTCTGACCGACGAAGGAGTACAGGTCGCGTACCGGCCCGTCCAGGTCCGAGCCGGCGAGGACCTCGCGGACGTTCCGGCCGTCGAGCTCCTTCCCGCCGTGATCCTCGAGGCCCGCGATTCCCATCAAGGTCGGCAGGACGTCGATGTAGGCGACCGGCGCCTTCACCCGGCCGCCGCCGGAGATGCCGCCCGCCGGCCAGCGCGCCGCCGCGGCGACCCGTGTGCCGCCCTCGAAGACGGTGCTCTTCGCGCCCCGATAGGGACCGTTGTCGCCGACGTCGGCGCCGCCGCCGTTGTCGCTGAAGAAGAGGACGAGGGTGTTCTCCGCGATGTCGCGATCGTCGATCGCCTGGAGGATGCGGCCAACCCCCTCGTCCAGCGCGTGGACCATCGCCGCGTGGACGCGACGCCTTTCGCGGCGGGCAAGCCGGCGGTGATTTCCTCCCAACTGCGCGGCGGCTCGATCGCCTCAAGGTCGGCGTAGAGCGGCAGGTCCTCCTCCTTCGCCTGCAACGGAGAGTGCGCTGCGTTGAACGGAACGTAGAGAAAGAACGGCGTCTCGCCGCCTGCGTGGCGGTCGATGAACCGGACCGCGTGCCCGGCCACCAGGTCCGTGACGTAGCCCTCCTCGGAGGCGGGCTCGTAGCCGTGAAACCAGTCCCGTTCTCCGAACCGCTCCTTGGTGAAGTAGTCGATCGAGGTGTTGTGACCCACGGACTCCGTGAAGCCGCGCCGCAGCGGGTGGTACTTCCGGCTGATGTGACCGAGGTGCCACTTGCCGAAGACGCCGCGGTGCTCGTAGCCCGCCCTTGCCAGCACCTCGGGAAGCGTGACCTCCTCGGTGTTCAGCCCGAAGTCCTGCCAGGGCGAAATGACGTTCCGCATCAGCCCGTAGCGGATCGGATAGCGGCCCGTCAGCAGCCCGGCGCGGGTCGGCGAGCAGATCGGCGCCGTGTAGAAGCGCTCGATCAGCACCCCCTCGGCGGCAATCCGATCGATGTTCGGGGTCGCGATCTCGCCGCCGTGGAAGCTCACGTCGTGGCGACCGAGGTCGTCCGGAACGATCAGGACGATGTTCGGAAGGCGGGTCTCCGGTGGAGGCGCCGGCGCCCCGCAGGCCGCCATGGCGAAGGCCGCGCTGGCCACCAGAGTCGCGCGGAACTGCAGTGCACCGGGACTAGAGCGGCAGGAAGCCCGGACGCCGGCGCCTCGCGCCGGATGCCGGCCAGAGGGCCGGCGCACCCAGTTTCTGCCGCGCAAGCTGCTAGCCGCCAAGGCCCTCAACCATCGCGGCGCGCAGTCTGGCCATGGCCGCGGCTGCCTCTTCCGTCAGGTCGTCGACGTCCAGGGGGTTCTGTTCCCGAACATCGTTCTCGAAGTCGAAGAAGCGGCCGTCGTCGTACAGCTTGTAGCGGTGATCGTGGACGAAGGTCACTTCCGGGATGTTGAGGAAACGCGGCCGGAAGTCGGTGAAGATCCAGTCGCGGGCGGAGTCGGCTTCGCCGCGCAGGACAGGCAGGAAGCTTCGACCGTCGAACACTCGGTCGCCCGGCAGCGCGGCTCCCGCCGCCTCCACTGCCGAGGGCAGGAAATCGCTGAAGTCGACCAGTGCGTCGGACACCCGATCGCCCTTGAACCCGGCCGGCCAGTTGGCGATGAACGGGACATGGCTGCCATAGTCGATCGTCGCGCCCTTGCCGCCGGGGACCACGGTGCCGTCCTGCATCGTGCTGGTGATCTGGCTGGGAGTGCCGTTGTCCGCGGTCAGCAGAATCAACGTGTTCTCGCGGACTCCCAGCTCTTCGAGCCCTGCAACCGTCCGGCCGATCAGCTTGTCCGTGTAGGCGACCATTTCCCCGAAGTAGGCCGGGTCCCGGGCTTTGCGGTTCGCGGTCCAGTCCGCGCTGTCCGGCGTCGGCACGAACGGGTCGTGGACCAGGGCCATCGAGTAGTAGGCGAAGAACGGCCGGTCGGAGTCAACAGCGACCTGCGACCCGATCCGGTCCAGCAGGAAGTCCACGAACAGGTCGGGACCGTACTCGCCATCGTGAATCCCGCCTTCGCCGCCGGGGCCCCACAGCAGCGGATCGGCGTAGCGCTCTCCCTTCTCGTGGTAGTGCCACACGAGATAGTCGTCGAAGCCGGCCTCCTCCGGCGTTTGCCCCTGACCCTCGCAACAGTCCTTCCCCGGCGCCCAAACCTGTTCGAAGCCCGACATCTGCCACTTTCCGGCCATGAAGGTCGCGTAGCCGGCGTCCTGAAGCAGGTTCGCGACGGTCACTTCGTCCGGCGGCAGGACTCCCCACTCCGTGTAGTTGCGGCTGTTGTACCTCCCGGTCATCAGCTTGAGTCGTGAGGGCGCACAGAGCGGCATCGCGTAGGCGTGTGTAAAGCGGACCCCGTCCGCGGCGAGTCGATCAATGTTCGGGGTCTCGTAGGACGCGCCGCCGTAGGAACCGATCGCTTCGAAACCCAGGTCGTCGATCAGGACGAGGAGGATGTTCGGTCTCTCCTGCGACTGGGTGGCGGCGTCTTGGGCCGCGTCTGGCGCCGCGGCGCAACCGGCCGCGAGCGCCACGAGAACCGGGAACCAACGCCAGGTTCCGCCCAACACTGGGTGCGCCGGCCCTCTGGCCGGCATCCGGCGAGCCGCAATGCGAACCTCAGAACCCAACCCCATCACTCCTCCCCGAACTGCCAGTTCGGCGGCGGCTTGAACCCCTCGCGGCCTGCGTAGAACGGCGCCACCGGATTCGGTGGCTGCAGTGCCCGGAACTCGGTGGCCTTCTCGAACAGGCGAGCCACCAGATCGGGATGTTCAGCCGAGACGTCCCGCTCTTCGAGCGCATCCTCCGCCAGTTGGAACAACATCGTCCGCGACATGTCCGCGGCGCCCTCCCGCACCAGCGGCTTCCAATCGCCCTCCGTCACGGAGACCTGCTCCCGCTCGGGGTCGAGCTGGGCGATGAAGGAGTAGAGGTCCCGCTCCGGACCAGCCACGGCCTCGCCCGACAGCACGTCGCCGACATCAACACCGTCGAGCGGCTTGCCGCCGTGACCGTCGATGCCGGCGATTCCCATCAGCGTCGGCAACACGTCGACGTAGGACACCGGCGCCTCGATCCGGCCGCCGCCCTCGATGTTTCCGGCCGGCCAGCGCGCTGCTGCAGCGACCCGGGTGCCGCCTTCGAACACGCTGCCCTTGGCGCCCCGGTAGGGACCATT
The DNA here is from genome assembly GCA_021296535.1 of Acidobacteriota bacterium. Classification (GTDB taxonomy): domain Bacteria; phylum Acidobacteriota; class Thermoanaerobaculia; order Multivoradales; family Multivoraceae; genus Multivorans. The sequence continues at coordinate 14,660 of JAGWAG010000145.1, forward strand.
GTCGCCGATGCCGACGGAGCCGCCGTTGTCACTGAAGAAGAGGACGAGGGTGTTCTCGGCAATACCGTGATCGTCGATCGCGTCGAGGACGCGGCCCACGCCCTCGTCGAGCGAGTGGACCATCGCCGCATGAACGCGACGCCCGTTGCGCCGCCGCTCGTCGGCGGCAAGCGGCCGGCCGGCCGTCGACTCCTCCCAGCCGCGCGGCGGGTCGAGCGGATCGAGGCCGTCATAGAGCGGCAGATCCTCCTCCTTCGCCTGCAGCGGAGAGTGCGGAGCGCTGAACGGAACGTAGAGGAAGAACGGCGCCTCGCCGGCGGCGTGCCGGTCGATGAACCGCACCGCGTGTTCGGCCAGCAGGTCCGTCACATACCCCTCCTCGTCGACCGACTCGTAGTCGTGACTCCAGTCGCGCTCCCCTTCGCGCACCTTCGTGAAGTAGTCGACCGCCGTGTTGTGGCCCACGAACTCGGTGAAGCCGCGGCGCAGCGGGTGGTACTTGCGCTCGAAGTGGCCGAGGTGCCACTTGCCGAAGATGCCGCGGTCCTCGTAGCCCGCCGTGGCCAGGACCTCCGGCAACGTGACCTCCGAGTCGCGCCACGGCGCGATGACCGCCCGCATCAGACCGAAACGGATCGGATAGCGGCCCGTCATCAGGCCGGCTCGCGTCGGCGAACAGACCGGCGCACTGTAGAAGCGCTCGAGCCGCACGCCCTCGGCGGCGATCCGGTCGATGTTCCGCGTCGCGATGTCGCCGCCGTGGAAGCTGACGTCGTGGCGGCCGAGGTCGTCGGGAACGATGAGGACGATGTTGGGGAGGGGCGACTCTACTGAAGGTGCGGGCGCGCCGGCGCATCCCGCAAGCACGAGAGCCACTGCGACGAGCGTTGAGCAGAGGTGGCGAGAGGCCGGCGGTCGCCGGCCGGAGCACCGCTTGAGCGCGGAGCTGATGGGCATGTGACGAGACTACACGCGGTCTACGGCTCGCCGCTTCGCGGCGTCGCCCGGATGCGGACCAGCCGAAGGCCGGCTCCGCTGAGGGCGGCGGGCCCCTCCCCTACGCTTCGCGGAGGAGATCCGTGATCTTCTGGCGCGAGGCGCCGAAGGCGGGCAGCAAGCCACCGATCACGCCGGTGATGGTCGCCAGGAAGATGCCGGAGAACATGGCGAACGGCGTGGTGCGCAGTTGGAACGTGATCTCGCTGAACGTGACCTGGTTCATCGTGCCGGTCTGGATCGCGTTCAGGGGCAGGGCGAGGAGCGCGCCGAAGGCGCCGGCTACGACACCAAGCAACACCGCTTCGAGGAAGAAGCTGCCCATGATCGAACGCCGCTTGAAACCGAGGGCGCGCAGGGTACCGATCTCGCGGGCGCGCGCAGCGACCTGCGCGTACATCGTGTTCGCGGCGGCGAAGCAGGCGCCGATCGCCATCAGCACGGCGAGCAGGTTGCCGAGAAGAGATGTCGGACTGCTGTTGGTAGTACTCAGGCTCCGTCAGGGCCTGCACCTGAAGCCGCTGGTCCGCCTTGACCGTATCGATCAGGTCGCGGGCAGCCGCCGGCGACGCGGCCTGGAGCCGGGTCGAGGAGTAGTAGCCGCTGCGGCGGAACGAATCGCCCAGGTCGCGGTAGTCCCCCCAGATCTCGGAGCCGTGGGCGCCAACGCCGGCGAACAGGCCGACCACCCGGAACGTGTTCCGCCCCAGCTTGCGCTCGTCGCCGACCCGCAGGCCGAGCCGGCCGGCCAGGCTGCGGCCGACGATGATCTCGCCCCGGCCGGGCTCGAAGCGCCGACCCTCGGTGATCTCGAAGCCGGGCCGGATGGCGAACGCTCCGGGCTCTACCCCGCGGACCATCACGTTCGTCTCGGTGCCGTCGACCCGCTCGAAGATCTGGATCGTCACCGTCTCGCCGGACGCCGCCACGTCGCCGCCGGCCGTTCGCTCGACGCGCAGACGGTGGCTCTCCTGCGCGTAGGAGCTCTCCATCTCGGCGCGGGTACCGTCCCTCATCACAATGACGACCGAGGGGTCCCCGGTATCGGCGAACGCAGCCCTTAGCCCGCCGGCCAGTGCGAGCACGCCGATGTAGACGAGAACGACGAAGCCGATCGAGGCCAGCGTCATGAAGGCCACGCCCCGGCGTTCGAACAGGTTGCGGTAGGTGTACTTGATCGGAATCATGCCGTCTCCTTGCGCGCGAAGTCGCCCACGGTCAGAGCCTCCTCAGGCCGTCGACGATCTTCAGCCGGGCCGCCGCGACCGCCGGGAAGACGCCACTCAGCAGGCCGATCGCGATGCCGACGGCCACCGCGGTCGCGGCGGTCTGGGGGTCGAGTCCGAAACCGCCGAAGCCGAAGCCCATCTGGTCCAGAATCGGAGTCAGGCCCCGGAGAAGAACCGAAGCGATTCCGATTCCCAGGAGGGAGCCGAACACGCCCACCGTGAGGGACTCGCCGAGCACGATGCCGATCACCTGATTACGCCGAAAGCCCAGGGTACGCAACACGGAAACCTCCGTGGTCCGCTCGCGAGCCGCCATCGCCATCGTGACTGCGGTGATGGAGAAGATCGAGAAGACGATCCCCATCCCGATAACCAGGAAGAAGAGCCGGAAGTTGCCCAACATCTCCGTGAACGAGGCCGCGAACGCTTCGGCGGTCTCGGCCCGCACCTGGTTGTCGGAGTTCTCGAACATCGCTTCGGCGGCCGCGATCACAGCTGGTGTCGCGTCCGGATCGTCCAGGAGCAACCAGTAGGTGCCGTTCTGGCCAGGGTTGTTCATCGCCTCCTCGACGTAGCGCCGGTGAAAGAAGATCTGCCGCTCCTGCGCCTCGTCTTCATAGTCGAAGACGGCTCGGAGTTCGAGTTCGACGTTGATCGGGTAGATGTCGCCCTGAATCCCGATCGTGTCGCCGATGGCCCACCCCTGGTCCTCCGCGAGCGCGCGGCCGGCGGCGAAGGCAGTCCGTTGGGACGCGAATGCCTCCCACTCCGCCTCATCCCACTCGTACTCGTAGAAGACGGTCCGGAACGTGTTCGGATCAATCGTGAAGCGCGGGAAGAAGTTCTCGGGACGCTGGTCCTTGTAGACGCCCTGGAACCAGTTCTGCGGCGACACCTCAACGACGTGCTCAATCGACCGCAGGCGCGCTTCGTACGACTCGGGCAACGGGAACGTGAGCGAGATCGCGTTGCGGACGACAAGCCGGTCCGGACTTGCCGCTTCGTCGGCGAAGTCCATCGCGTCGTTGACGACCCCGAGGAGCGACAGGATGAACAGCGCCATCGCCAGGCTGGCCATCGTCAGGAAGGTGCGCCGCTTGTTGCGCAGCAGGTTGCGGCGAATCAGCTTGATCATGCTCCCGCTCCTCCTCCCGGCTCCGACGAAACCAGCCGGCCCTTGTCCAATCGCAACAGGCGTTTGGCGCGCGCCGCGGCGTTCGGATCGTGCGTCACCATCAGGATCGTCTTGTTGAACTGCTCGTTCAACTGACCGAGCAGGTCGAGCACTTCGCCGCCGGACTCCGCGT
>JAGWAG010000145.1:18237-19316 GCA_021296535.1 Acidobacteriota bacterium
TCCTGGCCGCCGGAGAGTTGCCGCGGGTAGTGCTTCATCCGGTTCTGCAGACCGACGACCGAAAGCGCCGTCTCGACTCGCTTCCTGCGCGCCGCCCGCGACGACTTCCGCAGGGTGAGCGGCAGCTCCACGTTCTCGTACGCCGTGAGCACGGGAATCAGGTTGTAGAACTGGAAGATGAAGCCGATATGGCGCTGGCGCCACAGCGCCAGCTTGCTTTCGCCCAGTCGGCTTACCTGCTGGCCGGCCACGATCAGATCGCCGCTGCTCGGCTGGTCGATGCCCGCGAGCAGGTTGAGCAGCGTGCTCTTGCCGGAGCCCGACGGGCCCATCAGGGCGACGTAGTCGCCCGCCTCAACGTCGAGCGTAATGCCCTGCAGCACCTTCAGCTCGAAGGCGTCGCGCCGGTAGTTCTTCGTCACGTCCCGCAGTTGGACGACGGTCTCAGCCATGGATCGACTCCTCCATCGCGCCGTGTGTACGCGCGCCTCTTCGCTTCGCCTCAGTCATGGATCAGTTCCTCCATGGCGTCTCGTGCAACGGATGCCCTTCGTGCAGCTTCACTCATCTTCCCCTGCGCAGTCAGGACACCTCGCGTACACGCATCCCCTCGACCAGTTCAGCCGACGGTTGCCGCACGACAGTTTCGCCGCCGCTCAAACCCGACAGCACTTCGAAATCGGTGTCCTGCTCCAGGCCCAACTCGATCGACGAGCGGACCAGGACGCCATCCCGCACAACCCACGTGTAGCTTCGGCCACCCTCGGTCACGATGGCTGCCGCCGGGATCAGGACCTTCGGTTCGGCCTCGAGCGCGGCCTGGTCCGTGCCCTCCTGCAGGAAGGTCACGGTGCAGCTCATGTCCGGCACGAGCCGCTCGTCGCGGTCGTCGATCGTCACCTTGACCTGAACCACGGCGCGCTGCCGGTCGGCGGTCGGCACGATCTGGCGCAGGCTGCCGCTGTACTCGTGGTCGGGCACCGCGTCGACCCGGATCGAAGCCGGCTGACCAAGCTCGATGCGGGCGATGTAGCTCTCGTTGATGTCCGCCTCGACCTCGAGCGAGGTCGGATCGGCGA
>JAGWAG010000146.1:0-9693 GCA_021296535.1 Acidobacteriota bacterium
CCACCGGAATCATCATGGTCATGGGCGATCCCGACGGTCACCCCGTCGTGAGAAACGCCGAGCGCCCGCTCGACCCAATCGAGATTCCGGTCCTCCAGGTCGCACCGATGGACGCCGACCCCCTGCTGGACGCCGTCGGCTCCGAAATCACCATGATCAGCGACGGAGGCCGCGTCGACGCGCCCGCAGACAACGTCGTGGGAACAATCCCCGGCACCGATCCCGACGCCGAGCCCGTCGTGCTGATGACGCCGAAGTCCGGCTGGTGCACCTGCGCCGCCGAGCGCGGCGGAGGCATCGCCATCTGGATGGAAGTCGCCGCCCGCGTCGCCGCCAACCCCGGCCGTAGAACTCTCAACCTGGTCGCCTCCAGCGGGCACGAACTCCACCACCTCGGCCTCGACCACTACATCCAAGAACTGGGCGACGCCGCCCACGAAGTCCACGCCTGGATGCACCTGGGAGCATCGATCGGCTCAAAGAACGGCCAGCCCAGCTACGCTGCCTCCGACGACGAACTCTTCAACGTCGCCACCGAAGCCCTGAACAAGCAAAACCTCGACCGTCGCCCCTTCCCGGTCGGAAACGCCGGCTTCGGAGAAGCCAGAAACATCGGAGAGATCAACGGCCGCTTCGCCTCCTTCCTCGGAGGCCACCCCTACTTCCACAGCCCGCTCGACACCTACGACCGCTGCGTCGACCCCGACGGACGCCGCGGAGCAGATCGTCCGGCACATGCTGAAGTAGCCGGCGCCCCGTCAGTGCTCGCCCCTGGTGCGGCGAGCACTGAACGGGTGAGTCGCCTTACTCCTCCGGGAGAGCGACGTAGCCGCCGTCCTCGTCGTAGCCACTGGCTGAGACGCCGATCATGTCGATCTCGTCCTCGTCCTCGAGGCCGAAGCCGAACTCGTCCAGTTCGTCGTCGTCGCTGGGGTAGACGCCGGCCGGACTCGCGCCCGGGAGTCCTGCCGCCAGGGGCAGCGGTTCCGGCTTGGGCAGCGGCGGCAGCTCGATCTTGGCTCGGGCCGGGATCATCTTGCCGATGATCACGTTCTCCTTGAGCCCCTTGAGCTCATCCACCTGGCCCGTGATCGCGGCCTCGGTCAGCACGCGGGTCGTTTCCTGGAACGAGGCGGCGGAAAGCCAACTGTCCTGCGAGAGCGAGGCCTTGGTCACGCCGAGCAGCATCGACTTGGCCGAGGCCTGTTGCTTGCCCTCGGCCGCGAGCGCGCGGTTGCGCTGGTCGAACTTGTGACGGTCGACCAGTTCGCCCGCGAGCCACTCGTCCGACTCGCCCGGATCGTCGATCTCGACCTTGCGCAGCATCTGCCGCACGATGACCTCGATGTGTTTGTCGTGGATGTCGACGCCCTGCGAGCGGTAGACATCCTGCACCTCGGTCACCAGGTAGCGGTGGACGGCGCCCTCGCCGAGGATGCGCAGCATGTCCTGCGGGTCCAGCGGACCCTCGGTCAGCGGCTCGCCAGCCTCGACCTCTTCACCGTCGGCGACGCGCAGTCGGGCGGTGGCCGGCAGTTCGTACTCGCGCGTGTCGCTGGTCTCATAGGAAATCGTCAGCAGGCGCGACCCGCGCTTGCGGGTGACTCGACCGCCGACGCGGGCCCGAACCTGGCGCGATTCGGGTTCCTCATCGTCTTCGCCTGACCTCGGTAGCCGTGCGATCAGGTGACCGGCATCGACCTCTTCGCCGTCCTTGACCAGCACGCGGGTCTTGAGCGGGAGCTGGTATTCGTCGCGGTGGACCTCTTCCGCCGTCAGCCGTAGGCGTCGCAGCTCACCGTCCGTCAGCACGTCGACGCTGCCGTCGATCTCGGCGATCAGCGCCTGGCCCTTGGGCGAGCGAGCCTCGAACAGCTCGACTACGCGGGGCAGACCCGAGGTGATGTCGGAGACGCCGGCGATGCCGCCGGTGTGGAAGGTCCGCATGGTGAGCTGAGTACCAGGCTCGCCGATGCTCTGCGCGGCAATGATGCCGACCGCAGCGCCGAGCTCGACCAGCTCGCCGGTCGCCAGCGACTGGCCGTAACAGCGCTGACAGAGTCCGCTCTGCTCGCGGCAGATCATGGGCGAACGCACGTGGAACGACTTGACGTCGTGGTTCATGACCAGGTGTTCGACGGTCGGTTCGTCAAGCAGTTCGTTGGCAGCCAGCAACTCCTCGGATCGATCCTCGGGGTTGTAGACGGGCGCCGCAGTGTAGCGGCCCATCACGCTCTCGCGGAACTTGGTGATCACCCGCTCGCTGTCCTCGTCCCGGTCTTCGATCGTGATGCCGGGGATCATCTCGCCGTCCGAGACACAGTCGGTGACGCGAATGATGACGTCCTGCGAGACGTCGATCAGGCGCCGGGTGAGGTATCCGGAGTCGGCGGTCCTGAGCGCTGTGTCGGCCAGACCCTTGCGGGCGCCATGGGTGGAGATGAAGTACTCAAGCACCGACAGCCCCTCGCGGAAGGAGGAGCGAATCGGGAGTTCGATGATCCGGCCGGAGGGGTCGGACATCAAGCCGCGCAGGCCCGCCATCTGCGTGACCTGGGCCAGGTTGCCCTTGGCGCCTGACGTCACCATCAGGCGCAGCGAGCCGGGTTCGTTGAGCTGTTCATCGATCTTGTCCTTGACCTGCTGGGTCACGGTCTGCCAGACGTTGACCGTCGCGGTGTAGCGCTCGTCCTCCGTCATCAGGCCGAGCCCGTAATCATCGCGAATCGCTTCGACCTGCTTCTCCGCCTCCCGCAGCAGGGACGGCTTGGTCTCCGGCGCGCGCAACTCATCGATCGCCATCGTCGTACCGGATTGCGTCGCGTAGCGGAAACCGATCGACTTGATCCGGTCCGCCATCAGTGCGGTCTCTTCCGGCCCGAGCAGCCGATGGCACATCGTGATCAGTTCCTTGAGCGACTTCTTGGCCAGCTCGTGGTTGATCTCCTCGAACGGAATGGCGTCCGGAATGACAGAGTCGAAAATGACGCGTCCGGTGGTGGTCTCAACCAGCTCACCGTTGGTGCGCGCCACGTCCCGCACGAGAATGCGTTCGTGCAGACCGATCGCGTGCAGGTCATAGTGCAATCGCACATCTTCAAAGGACGGGAACCTGTGGATGTCGTCTGAATCACCCTCAGCGCCGCCGGCGCCGTTGACCGCAACGGCGCCAGGCGCGGCCTCGGGGGCGAGAGTCAGGTAGTAACAGCCGATCACCATGTCGAGCGTCGGCGCGACGACCGGTTCACCGTTCGAAGGCAGCAGCAGGTTCTTGGTCGAGAGCATCACCTGGCGCGCCTCGGTCACCGACTCGTGGCTGAGCGGGACGTGGACGGCCATCTGGTCGCCGTCGAAGTCGGCATTGAAGGCCGAGCAAACGAGCGGGTGGATTTGAATCGCGGAACCGTCGACCAGCACGGGCTCGAACGCCTGGATGCCGAGTCGGTGCAGAGTGGGCGCGCGATTGAGCAGCACCGGTCGCTGCTTGACCACGCTCTCGAGCACTTCCCAGACATCCTCGTGCGCGCGTTCGACCATGCGCTTGGCCGACTTGATGTTGGCCGCCTTCTCCTCCTTGACCAGCGCGTACATGAGGAAGGGCTTGAACAGTTCCAGCGCCATCCGCCGGGGCAGGCCGCACTGGTGCAGCTTGAGTTCCGGACCGACCACGATCACGGAGCGGCCGGCGTAGTCAACACGCTTGCCCAGCAAGTTCTGGCGGAAGCGGCCCTGCTTGCCCTTGAGCATGTCGGACAGCGACTTCAGGCGGTGGCTGCCGGAACCCGTCACCGGGCGTCCGCGCCGGCCGTTGTCGATCAGCGAATCGACCGCCTCCTGCAGCATCCGCTTCTCGTTGCGGATGATGATCTCGGGTGCGCCGAGTTCGATCAGGCGCTTAAGCCGGTTGTTGCGGTTGATCACCCGGCGGTAGAGGTCGTTCAGGTCGGAAGTGGCGAAGCGTCCGCCGTCGAGCTGGACCATCGGTCGCAGGTCGGGCGGCAAGACGGGCAGCGCGCGGAAGAACATCCACTGCGGCGAGTTCGAGGACTTGCGCAGTCCGTCGACCACCTTGAGCCGCTTCATCGCCTTCTTGCGCCGCTGACCGGCCTTGGTCTGGACCTCGACCTTGAGCTGCTCGGCGGTCGCGTCCAGGTCCATGCGTGAGACCAGCGCGAGGATGGCCTCGGCGCCCATCTCGCAGCGGACGACGCCGGGGTAGCGCTCCATCAGCTCTTCGGCGCGCTGCTCGGGCAGGATCGCCGCATCGAAGTTGCCGGTCGTGACCGGATCGACGAGCGGAGCAAGGTCCTCGCGAATGCGAGTGTCGAGCTCTTCCTGCGCGCGTTGTTCGACGTTCTCCAGTTGCTCGCGCAGGCGCTCTTCCTGCGTGGCGACGTTCTCCGATACTTCCTGCTTGTCTGCTTCGCCAACCGCCGTGATCTGGGCGATCTCCTCATCGCCGATCGCCTGGTGTCGGGCGATCGCGGCCGCGAGTTGGACCTCGAGGTCCTTGCTCATCACCTCGGAGATGATCGGATCGCCGCGCTTGGCGAAGACATCGTCGCCCAGCTTGAGATTGCGCCGCGCCTTCTTGCCGTCGAACTCGGCGATCACCTCGCGCACCGCCTCGGCATCTTCGCGCAACCCCTTGACAATCGCGCGAACTCGTTCCTTGACCTCGGCCGTGTCGGCCTCGGTGCGCAGGTTAATCTCGGCGAAGTAGCGTTCCCGCGCCTGGACCAGCTTCTCCTGCGTCTCGGCCGACTTCTCGCGGAAGTCCTCGATCGCATCCTCCGCATCCATACGCAGGTACTCGACCGCCTTCTGCTTCTCATCCTCGTTGACATGGGTGATGATGTACTGCGCGAAGTAGATGACCTTCTCGAGCTTGCGCGGCGAAAGGTCGAGCAGCAGAGCGATCCGTCCCGGCGTGCCCTTGACGAACCAGATGTGCGAGACGGGCGCGGCCAGTTCGACGTGGCCCATGCGCTCGCGGCGGACCTTCGAACGCGTCACCTCGACGCCGCACTTGTCGCAGATCACGCCCTTGTAGCGGACCCGCTTGAACTTGCCGCAGGCGCACTCGAAGTCCTTCTAGAAGAGTCCGTCCTTCTCAGGCTTGAGCGTGCGGTAGTTGATCGTCTCCGGTTTCAGGACCTCGCCGTAGGACCAGTCGCGGATCTTCTCCGGCGACGCCAGGGTGATCTGCATGGTCTCCGTGCTACGAGCCTCAAGCACTGGTCACGTCCTCTCCTTCGAATCCGGACAGGTTCACGCCGAGCTGCGGCATCTCGTCGCGGCTGGGCACTTCAAGCACCATCGCTTCGTCTTCCTGGTTACGGACCTCGACGTGGAGGCCGAGGCTTTGCAGTTCGCGCAACAGCACGCGGAAGGATTCAGGCATGGCGGCGTCAACGACCGGCTCGCCTTTGACAATCGCTTCATAGGCCTTGACCCGGCCGACGATGTCATCCGACTTCACGGTCAACAGTTCCTGCAAGATGTTGGCCGCTCCGTAGGCCTCCAGCGCCCAGACCTCCATCTCGCCGAAGCGCTGTCCGCCAAACTGGGCCTTGCCGCCCAGCGGCTGTTGCGTGATGAGCGAGTAGGGGCCGGTGGAGCGCGCGTGGATCTTGTCCTCGACCATATGCGAGAGTTTGAGCAGGTAGATGTAGCCGACCGTCACCGGCTGGTCGATCAACTCGCCGGTGCGCCCGTCGGCCAGGCGCTGTTTGCCGAAGACCGGGCGGGCGACCCGCTGTTCGCGCTCGACCCGGGTCGCGTGTTCGGCCAGCGTGGCCTCGCTCCAGTGACGCGCGCCGCGGGTCTCGCCATGCTCGATCAACCATTCCGCAAGCGCGATGCGACTGACAGCACCGGTCGTGTCGCGGTTGGTGCGGTCGAACGCCACGCGCACGGTCTCTTCGTCATAGCCGCGCTCGGCCAACCAGGCCGCCGTGCGCGGGTCGACACCTGAGCCCAGGACTGATGCTTCCAGCTTCGGGTCGGGCCGTTCATCCTCATCGAAGGCGCTCGTGTCTTCGGTCCCGTTGGCGCCGCTGAGGCCGTCGACCTCGCGAGCGTCTTGGGCCTCGCGCACGATCCAGGCTCGGGCGAGCGCGTCCTGCAGCTCCTCTTCCGAGGCGCCGTCGAAGACCGGGGTAAGCGCGCGGAAGCCGAGCTGGTTGGCGGCCCAACCCAGCTGCGTCTCCAGGATCTGACCGAGGTTCATCCGCGAGGGCACACCGATCGGGGAGAGCACGACGTCAATCGGCGTGCCGTCCTCCAGGTGAGGCATGTCCTCGACCGGCAGGATCGTGGAGATCACGCCCTTGTTGCCGTGCCGTCCGGCCATCTTGTCGCCGACCTGCAATTTGCGCCGCTCGGCGATCGTGACGCGGACCAGCTTCTGCATGCCGGCCGGCAGTTCATCCTCTTCTTCGCGGTTGAAGACGCGCACATCGACGACCACGCCGCGCACCCCGTGTGAGACGCGCAGCGAAGTGTCCTTCACCTCGCGCGCCTTCTCGCCGAAGATCGCGCGCAGCAGCTTCTCCTCCGCCGTCAGCTCAGTCTCGCCCTTGGGCGTGATCTTGCCGACCAGGATGTCGCCGGGGCGGACCTCGGCGCCGATTCGAACGATGCCCTCGGCGTCGAGATGGGCCAGCGACTCGTCCGCCACGTTGGGGATGTCACGCGTGATCTCCTCGTTGCCGAGCTTGGTTTCGCGCGCGCCGACCTCGTGCTTGGACATGTGGATCGAGGTGAACTTGTGGTTCTGCACGAGGCGCTCGGAGACGATCACCGCATCCTCGAAGTTGTAGCCCTCCCAGGACATGAAGGCGGCCAGCACATTCTGGCCCAGCGCCAGGCGGCCCTGGTCGGTGGATGAGGAATCGGCCAGCGGTTGGCCGGCCGTCACCCGGTCGCCGGTCGAAACGATCGCCCGCTGGTTGATGCAGGTGCCCTGGTTGGAACGCAGGAACTTGAGCAAGGAGTATGAGTGCAACTGCTCGCCATCGACGGGCTCGTCGTAGTGAACGACGATCGCCTCGGCCGTGACATGGCGAATCTCGCCATCCGCTTCGGCCGAGAGCACCTGGCCCGAGTCACGAGCGGCGGGCTGCTCCATGCCGGTCCCGACCAACGGCGCTTCGGGCCGCACCAGCGGCACGGCCTGGCGCTGCATGTTGGCGCCCATCAGGGCGCGGTTGGCGTCGTCATGCTCGAGGAAGGGAATCAACGAGGCCGCGACCGAGACGATCTGGCGCGGCGAAACGTCCATGTACTGGATCTCTTCGCGCCCGAACTCCTCGAAGCGCCGGCCCAGGCGGCCCTCGACGCGGTCGTCGAGGAAGTAGCCGCGGGCATCGAGCCGGGCGTTGGCCTGCGCGATCACGGCGTTGGCCTCATCGTCGGCGGTGAGCTCAACCACGTCGTCGGAGACGTATGGCAGAATCCGCACCGGCGCGTCGTTGGCCGCGTGGATTCGCTCGGCCAGCTCCGCCGTGATCTCGTCGCCTTCCTCCCCGATCAATCCTTCGCCCCCATCCGCAGTCATGCCCTCGACCGGTTCAGCCAGGGCGCGGCCGATCAGCTCGGGATCGTCGGGCGCCAGCTGTGACACGACCTTGCGGTAGGGCGTCTTGATGAAGCCGTAGTCGTTCAGCGTGCCATAGGTGGCGAGCGAACCGATCAGGCCGATATTGGGACCCTCCGGCGTCTCGATCGGACAGATCCGTCCGTAGTGGGAATAGTGCACGTCGCGCACGTCGAAACCGGCCCGGTCGCGGCTGAGACCGCCGGGACCGAGCGCCGAAAGGCGGCGCTTGTGAGTCAGCTCGGCCAGCGGGTTGGTCTGGTCCATGAACTGCGAGAGCTGGTGACCGCCGAAGAACTCCTTGACCGCGGCCTGCACCGGGCGGATGTTGACCAGCGCCGAGGGCGCGGCCTGATCGGGGTCGATGATCGTCATCCGCTCGCGGATCACGCGCTCCATCCGCACCATGCCGATTCGGAACTGGTTCTGCAGCTGCTCGCCGACGGCGCGGATCCGACGGTTGCCGAGGTGGTCGATATCGTCGTCGCTCTGGATGCCGTTGTTGATCGCTACCTGGGTGAAGACGATCGCCAGCAGGTCGCGCATCCAGAGCGCCTGCTGGCGCGACTCGTCGGCCTCGGCGCGGTCGGCGTCGAGGCCGAGCGCGTCACAGCGCTCGGTGATCCCGCGTGTTGACCTTGTAACGGCCGACGCGGCCGAGGTCGTAGCGGCGCGGATTGAAGAACTGGCCCTCGAGCATCGAACGGGCGGCTTCGATCGTGGGCGGGTCGCCAGGGCGCAGCCGCTTGTAGACCTCGAGCATCGCCCACTCCTTGTTGCGTTCGTGGGCCGGGACGCCGGGCGCCTCTTTCTCGAGCGTGGTAGCCAAGAACTGGTGCTGAGAGTCCTCAAGGTCGATCCCGCCGAGCATCTTCAGGATCCGCTCGTCCGTGCCGAGCTGCGACTCGAGCTTCTTGCCCTGCTCAACGTCGCCGTTCTCGTAGAACTCCGGGTCGTCGGAGTCGTCGAGCGCGCGCAGCAGCGTGGTCACTGCGATCTTGCGCTTGCGGTCGACCTTGACCGTGAGCACGTCGCGGTTGGAGGACTCGAACTCGAGCCAAGCCCCGCGCGAGGGGATCAGCTTGGCTGCGCAGAGCGTGCGGCCCGAAGCGGAGTCGACCGAGGCGCCGAAGTAGACGCCGGGTGAGCGCACCAGCTGCGAGACGACGACCCGCTCGGCGCCGTTGATGATGAACGTGCCGGTCTCGGTCATGTGCGGCAAATGGCCGAAGTACAGCCACTGCTGCTTGCTCTCGCCAGTTTTCATCGAGGTCAGGCCGACCTTGACGCGCAGCTCGCCATGATAGGTCTTGTCCTTTTGCCGGCACTCGAGCGGGGTCTCCTGGGGTGGCAGGTACTCATAGCCGGGCGTGCCGTCATCCTCGCCGTCGTGCATGAAATAGAGCTGCATTCGGTTGCCCGTGAAGTCCTCAATTGGGGACATCTCCTCAAGCAGTTCCTTCAGTCCCTGATCGAGGAACCAGTGGTAGGAATCACGCAGCAGCTTAATCAGGTTGGGCAGCGGGTACGTCTCGGGCAGCCGCGAGTAATCGACGATCTCGCGGTTGTAGACCTGACTCGGGGCTCGTCCGGACTCTTCTCCGATCGGCGCCAGTACCATTTGCCAGCCTCCTCAGTGGGTCCATTGCTCTCCGCCGGCGGCGGAGCGATGTTGAGCGTCACAGCCGCCCACGCAGAAGCGGCGTCGCGGCCGAACCCGACTGTCCGGACGCGGCAGCGGCCGCCGTCAGTCAGGCGCACCGCGCCGCTCGGGCGCGCTCGCCTGACAACCAGGCACGGCCGATCAACGACCGCCCATGGCCGACCAGCGCACAACTTGCGGGTGCAGTGACGTTCTGGGGCATAGGTTGAACCGTCATCGTATGGCGAGCGACGACCAGCGTCAATACGTTCGACCGGTCTTGGTGCCGGATTTCTGACGCTTGAGGCGCGATCGCGATCAATCTGTTCCCATCGTACACGGAACCGTGTAGCATGGATTGCGAGAGATGTCGGATGGGCATTGCCGAGGATCGACGCCGACGGGACGAGAGCTGGGACGCGGAGGCGATCCGCCGCCTGCGCCGCCACGC
>JAGWAG010000146.1:9859-12901 GCA_021296535.1 Acidobacteriota bacterium
AATCCGGCCGGGCCGAGGGCGATGACTGAGGCGGCGCGCAGCGAGCAGGATCTGCAGCGGCGCTGGGCGGAGTCGCGCTGGCCCACACCGTTTCTCTCGACCGACGGCGGCGAGCGCGTGCGGGTGATCTCGCCGGGGCGCTGGAATCACGGGCCGGGACCGGACTTCCTCGGCGCGCAGATCCTGGACGGCGAGGGCCGGGCGCGGCGCGGCGACCTGGAGTTGCACCTCGACGCCCGCGCCTGGTTACAGCACGGCCACGACGGCGACGCCGCCTACGATGGTCTGCTGCTGCACCTGGTCGAGCGCCGACCCGTGAACACGGCATCCCTTGATCCGCGCATCCCCGCAACGACCGGGCTGCCGGACCCGCTCGATGATTCAGCGACCCGCTTGCCCTGCGCGGACATCATCGAGCGGGCCGGCTCGGCGGCGGTCGAGGCGCAGCTGCTGCGGATCGCCCGGCGGCGGTTCGAGCGCAAGGCGCGCGAGCTGGGCTCGCTCTCGGCGCCCATGGGTCCCGGCAGCGAGGCCGATCGTCGCTGTCTGATCGCGGCGGCGCGCGCCCTCGGTCAGCCGCACAACGCCGATCTGAGCGAACGCGCCATGCGTCTGGCCGTCGAACGTGCGCGGACTTGGGAAACGGTCAAGCCGCTGATCGATCCCACGGAGCCCCAGAGCTGGCGCAGGGGCCGAGGCGCGCTGGGAACGCCCGAGGGCCTCGGTCTCATTCTCTCGACGCTGCGGCGGCGCTGGACCGAGGGTCCGCTCACGCCGTCTGCGGCGTTTGCGCGGTTGGCCGTGCTCCGGTCCGGCGCCGCTACCGCAGAGCTACGCATCCCCGGGCAACTGGGGCGCGGCCGGGCTCTGCAACTGCTGGCCGACGCGGTCTACCCACTCACAGCCGCCTGGAGCCGCTGGCTCGAGCTGCCGGCCGCGCGCTACCGTCGGACCGACGATCTTCGGGACCGGCTGACCCGGGTCGGAACGGCAGCGGGGCCGGGGTTCCGCTGGAGTCACCCGCACAGCCAAGCGCTGCTGGAACTCGAGCGCGTGCGCTGCCGTCAGTGGGCATGTCGAATCTGTCCGCTGGCCGCGCTAGCGCGGCGCTGACGGGCCGACTCACACCCCAGACGAGAAGACAGCCGCTCCGGATGTGGAAAACACATCAATGTCGAGCGCGGCAGGTGATCGGCGGTAGCAGGCGGCGGCGCCGATCATCGCCGCGTTGTCGGTGCAGAGCTTCGGCGGCGGCACGCGTACCGGTACCGGCGAGCGCTCGCGCAGCGCCTCGCGCAAGGCGCCGTTGGCGGCCACGCCGCCGGCCACGATCACGCAGCTCGCGCCCAATTCCTCGGCGGCGCGGGCCGTCTTCTCGGCCAGCACGTGGCAGACGGACTCTTGGAAGCGGGCCGCCATCGCCGGCACGTCGACCGGTCGGCCGGCGGCCTCGGCCGTACGCACGCGGTTGAGCACGGCGGTCTTGAGCCCGGAGAACGAGAAATCGTGCGTGCCCGGCAGCCAGGCGCGGGGCAGCGGATCGAGCGCTGCGACCTGCACAGGCGAGGCCTGCTTGGCGGCGCGCTCGATCTCCGGGCCGCCGGGGAAGGGGAGGCCGAGCAGCCGGCCGACCTTGTCGAAGGCCTCGCCGGCTGCATCGTCGCGGGTCTGGCCGATCCGCTCGACCCGCTCGTGGTCCTCCATCCAGAACAGTTCGGTGTGGCCGCCGGAGACGACCAGCGCGACCAACGGAAACGGCGGCGGCGCGTCGTCCCACTCGTCGCGGGCCGGGCGCAGCCAGTTGGCGTAGAGGTGTCCGGCGATGTGGTGCACGGGGATCAAGGGCAGATCGCGCGCCCAGGCGGCGGCCTTGGCCGCGTTGACGCCGACCAACAGCGATCCGCCCAGGCCCGGCCCTTGCGTGACCGCGATCGCGTCGAGATCGTCCCAGTCCAGACCGGCCGACTCGAGCGTCGCCTGCAGCACCGGAGCGAGGTTGCGCAAGTGCTCGCGACCGGCGACCTCGGGCACGACGCCGCCGTAGCGCGCGTGAATGCCCGCCTGCGAGGCGACGACCGAGGCCAAGACCTCGATCCCGTCCTCGATCACGGCTCCCGCGAACTCGTCGCAGGAGGACTCCAGGGCCAGCACCCGATAGGACATCGCTTCCCTCCTCCTCGCGGCCCGCTCAACGTTCCGGCCGCGCCTATGCACCCCACTAGCGTAGGGCCGGGGCGGCAAAAGCGGCTACTCCTGGGCGCCCGGCAGCCGCCCGATGAGCACCGTCGCGGACAGCGCGTAGATGATCTGGCCGGTCTGCTCGTTGACCCAAGCGCCGCGCAGCCCCTCGAGTTCGGCCGACTGGATCTGGCTCACCACGCCGCCGTTCGGACTGACGGCCACGATTCGGCCCTGACCGCGGTCGACCACGTAGATCAGCCCGGACTGCGCGCCCAACGAGAGTGAGGCCGGGGCAAGCAGGCCCCGCTCCAGGTCGACGGCGAGCGGCAGCTCCTCATCGCCGCTGAAGCGGCGCAGACGGCCGTCGCTCGACGCCACCACGAACTCGACCTGCCCCGACTCGTTGACCACAGCGGTGAACTCTGTCGCATCGTGCAGGTCCGTGCGTCCCACCGCTCGGCTGGGTCCGCTCAGTTCCGAGCGATCGACGGCGAAGCGCCAGACCGCTCCCCCGGACTGATCGAGCAGGTAGATGCTGCCCGAGGTCGCGGCGACGGCGTCGACCGATCCGAGCCGGACCAGCTCCGGGATCGGGACCAGCAGCACTCCGGTCGGCGTCCAGCGGTAGAGCCGTGCATGGGAGTCGAGGATCCAGAGCGCGTCCTCGGCCGGCAGGCCGGTCACGTTGTCAGCCGCCGCCGGCGCCAGTCGCCGCTGCCAGGCGATCGAGATCGGGCGACCAGCGCGCAGCTGGCCGCTCTGCCCGAGCAACTCGCCTTCGAGGAAGATCACCGTACTCTGGCCCTCGGCGCCAATCGAGAAGACCCGCCCGCCGGCGTCGTCGAGCACGAAGGCAAGCCC
>JAGWAG010000146.1:12965-14477 GCA_021296535.1 Acidobacteriota bacterium
TTGTACGAGGTTGAGCTCGGCCAGCACCGCCTCGATCTCGCTACGTAGCTGGCGCGCGTCGGCCTCCAGCGGGTTGAGCTCCAACGCCGCCTCGACGTCCAGCAGCGCATCCTGCAGCGTTAGCCGGGCGCCTTCCGTGGTGGCGGCCAGCTCCGAGGCGGCCAATCCGTTGCGGGCTCGCTCGACCCGCGAGCGGAATTGGTCGTCATCCGACTGCAGCAGCGATGGCCCGAGCAGAGCGGCGGCGATAGCGGCCAGGATGACGAGCATGGCGGCAAGCGCGATGCCCGCGCGGCGGGCCGTGGCCGCTCGGGCACGCGGGTCCCGCGTGCGGATCCGCGGCCGCTCGATCGCCGGTGCGCTCCGGTTCTCGAGCAGCGAGGGCATTTCCGGCCCCAGGTCCAGGATCGGCGCGCCGACCGGACCCGAGGGCGTGGAGTGCGCCGGGACCAAGGTCTGCAATCGGCTGGTGTAGGCCGCTGCGAACGGGTTCGCGGGCCAGCCGATGGTCTCCATCTCGGAGACAGCAACGGCCTCAGACTGGATCGCCTGCTGCATGCCGGGATGCACCCGCGGGTCGGAGGGCGGATCCGCTGCCCCGACTACCTCCATCGCGTCCGTGGAGTCCTGAGGGACATCCTCGTCCTCAGGCTGGAGCTCGGCTCGATCCGTGAATTCCGTAGCATCCCGCTCATCGATCTCGTGCGCGGATCCATCCTCGTCCGTGACCTGGCCGCCCGACGCTGCCCGCGCAGACGAGCCAGCGGAGAAGCCGACGACCAGTGCGGCGGCCTCGCGCAGCCGGATCAGCGCTGGGTAGAACTCACGCAGGACCTGCTCAACCGGCAGCCGGCTGAGTCGCACGCGCAGTTCCGGATCCAGCAGGGAAGCGGCGTTCGAGCTGACCAGCAGGGCCCAACCGTCCTCGGTCGCCGTTCCGGAAGCGAACTCGAGGTTGAGCGGGTCCGACCCGCCAATCGCCGCGGCGACAGGATCGTCTCGCCGCGGCAGATGGGCGTAGAGAGTGATCGCGCGCAGCGAGGCCGGACCCGCGTCTCCGGCTAGGAGCGCAGCGGACGGACCGACCTGGCCCAGCACAGCCGGCTGACCCTCGCGCTGGATCAGGCAGGACACGCCGTACAGCGCGTGCTCGGCCGGCAGGCGTTGTTGATTCCAGACGCGGAGCTCCTCGTGCGCCGTTTCGACGGCCGCCTTCAGCGCGCCGGTGAGCGAGCGAGCCGCCGGATCGAACACCTCGCCGATCCGGCGCACGAACTGGTCCATGAAGGCCTCGGCCTCGTCGGAGACCGACTCAGCCAGAATCGAGAGTCGGACCAACCGCCCGACCTGGTCCACCTTCTCGGCGAAGCCGATCTGAGGCGCTTCTTCGACCGCCCGTCCGGCGACGATGCGTAGCTGCGAGCTCCAGATCTCCTGATGGCTGGTCATGCACTCGTCTCGTGCGTCATCCCGACCGATCCTCGCGCGCCGGATCCATCGTACTCATTCCCC
>JAGWAG010000147.1:0-1023 GCA_021296535.1 Acidobacteriota bacterium
GGTCGGTGATCGTCGCCTCGTAGTGGAGATGGACCGGCCCGGTCGCCGTGTAGCGCTCGAGGACGTGGATCTCCTCGCTGTGGTGATTGCCGGAGCTGTCGAGCCAGGTGTCGCCTACCTGGGCGGAGACGTCGATCACCAGGGTCTCTCCCTCCCAGTGGCCGCGCGAGTGCCCCATCCAGTTGTCGCCCGGGCTGTCGAAGTCGGGCCGGTTCATGTAGACGATGCGGCTGGCGCTGGCGAACTCGTAGGCGAAGATCACGTTCTCGGGTGTCTGGATGATCTGGAAGGGGAAGGGCATGTAGTTGGCGCGGGGGATGCCGGGCATGAAGCACTTGATCGCCGGGTCCAGCTTCCACCACTGGGCGAGGTTCTCCTGCTGCTTCGCTCTGGCCGCCGGGGTGTAGGGGATCTCGCCGCCCTCGACGATGCCCAGGCCTCCGGGGACCGCGCCGAGCGCTCCCAGCTCGACGATCGGACCGCTGCGGGCCGCGTGGGCCTCGATGTCCCAGTGCGCCGTGGTCAAGGCCTGCCAGATCCCGTTCAGATCCGGCTCTCCGTCGCTGGTGCGCGGGGCCCGGTAGTCCTGCGCCTGGATCGCCGCCCCGCTTACCGCAAGTAAGGTCGCGACCGTGGCAATTAGTTTCTCGTTCCGCCTTCGGTCTGGCGCCTTCTCACGACTCATTGGGAGTCACTCTCCGCGGCCGCCGCGGCGGCCTCCTGCTCGCTGACGCGAGCGCCGCGGAGGATGTTCGCCATGTTGTAGTTGCCCTCGTGGCATGCGAACTCGAAGAGCGGCTGATTGCGCTTGCCCATCGGCATCCTCACCGTCCACGGCCGGCCCCAGATCGGCGGATCGTCGATCGTCACTTCGTAGAGCATCACCTCAGGGCCGACGCGGGTGAAGCGCTCGGTCACGACCAGCTCTTCCGAGTTGAGGGAGTGAAACCAGGTCTGCGGGGTGCCTCGCTGGTGCGTGCCGGGGTACCCCTTGGGCAGGTAGTTCGTCGTCTCGACGACCAG
>JAGWAG010000147.1:1203-9834 GCA_021296535.1 Acidobacteriota bacterium
CCCAGGGAGCGGTCCTTCCAGGTGTCGGCCGGATGCTCCTCCAGGTACTGCTGGAGCGCGTCCCAGTCCTTCTGCGCCTTCTCGGTGAGAGCCGGAATGCCGCCTTCCGGCGGGTCGATGACCAGATCGGAGAGTCTGGCGCCGCCGCGGGTGCCGCCGATCTCCACCCACACCCCCCGTAGATCGGGGTGGCCGTCCACGGTGCGGGGTACGGTCCAGTCCGCGGGTGGCTCGGGAACCTCGACAGGCCCGCGAGCCCTTCTCTGGGCCGCAGCGAGGGCAGGCAGCAGCAACAGCAACGCGATCCCCGCCGCCAGGCGTCGGGAAGACGATCGGCACATCGGCAGCCTCCTGCGGGTTCTCGGCCGGCGCTCTCCGTCGGCGGCGCACTCGAAGAGCGGCAGTTCGGCTTCCGCTGCGCTGCGCCCCCGGAGTGCGCCCTTGGTGCAGCCGACCAGCTATTGGGTGGCGGTAGGTCGGCCTTTGAGACTATTGGACCTTCCGGCTTTAGTCAAACGCCGTGTGGAGAACGTCATGGCCGACGTCAACCCTTGATGCACAGATGCAGTGTCGTTGTGCCGGCCTGCAGCGCAGAGTCCCGGAGGCAGCGGGACTTCGCGCGGTTCAGCCATCCTGAAATCAGGTCTCCTGCCGAGACGTCAACTCGATCTGCTTGTAGCCGCCCTTCCGCCTGAAGTGAATGATCAGGTAGAGGAAGCCGAGCGCCATGAACACGGGTATGGCCGCGGTGATTCGCAGAGCGGTCTGGCCGCCGTGGAAGGACGCGTCGCGCACCGCCTGCTCGTCCGGAGGCAGCTCGATACTGAAGTCCTTCGCCTTCTCCATGACGGGCCCCGCCTTGGAGCCGTCGAGGCCCTGGACGGGGGCGAAGAAGAGGAAGCTGTTCGTGCCCTGGGCCTTGTACTCCTCGTAGACGGCGGGCGCCTTCGCCTGCAGGTCGTTCGAAGCGTGCCGGTCCTGAAGGTAGCCGATGCCCGGGCCGCCGAGGAGGCCCGCCGAGAGCATGCCGACGCCGCCGACGGCGCCGAGCGTCAGGGCGCCGCCCTTGGGGAAGCGCTCGGAGACGACGGCCAGCATCGTCGGCCAGAAGAAGGCCTTGCCGGCGCCGTAGATCGTGGCGGCGATCATCACGGTGACCGCGCCGGCCAGTGAGCCGAGCGAGTAGAGGCCGATGGCGGCGACGCAGGCGCTGACGAACAGCAGCCCGAGGGGATTGATCCGGTGGACGATCGGGCCGGCGAAGAAGCGCAGGACGAACATCAGGATGGAGGTGTAGAGGAGGATGAACAGCCCCTTGCCTCCGAGCACCGTGTCCATGATGTTGACGATCCAACTGTCCGTTCCGAGCTCGACGTAGCCGATGCAGACGTGGAGCACGAGCAGGAAGAGCAGCATGGGCGCCGCGAACTCCTTGACCATGTCGATGAACTTGACGCCCGCGGCCGCCGCCTCGGACCTGGGGAACTTCTCCTTGACCATCATCAGGACGTAGATGAGGGTCGGAACGAGATAGAGCGCGAGGACGATCTCCCAGCGCACGCGGCCGATCAGGCCGATACCCAAAAGCGAGCCGGCGATCAGGCCGGCGGGCCAGCCGGCGTGGAGGATGTTCAGGTAGTGGGTCTTCTCCTTGGGGTACAGGGTCGCGACCAGCGGGTTGATCACCGCTTCGCAGATGCCGTTCGCGACCGCGAAGATGAAGACGCCCCAGAACAGGCAGAAGTAGGCCCCGGCCCGGGCAAGGTCCGGGTCCGTGTCGATCGCCCCGTTGTAGACGAAGGTGGCCGCAAGGGCGATGATGACCGACAGCACGTGCAGAACGCCCGCGCCCATCAGGAACGGCTTGTAGCCGTAGCGGTCGAGGAAGGCGCTGGCCAGGAGAATGACGAGTCCGAAGCCGACGAAACCGCCGCCGGTGATCTGTCCGAGTTCCGTCTGCGTGAAGCCGAACTCCGTGCCCCACTCCAGGAGGAGGCCGCCCCGGACCGCCGTGCCAAGTCCGGCAACCAGGATGGTGAGGAAGCTCGCGATCAGTAGCTTGGTTTTGTTCATGGGCCCTCTGTAAGTCGGAGTGGACTCGTGGTGACGTGTCAGATACTGAGAGTGAAGTCCGGCAGGCGGACGATCTCTCCGCCCTTCGTTGCGGATTCATGCGCGCAGATCCCGACGCAGGTCCAGTTTGCGCTCACCACCGCGTTCGGCCGGGGGTCGCGGTCGTCACGAAGCGCGCTCAGGAACTCGTGGACGAGGTGGGGGTGGGAGCCGCCGTGGCCGCCGCCCTGGATGAAGGAGAGGTGCTCCGCGTCGTGGATTTCCTGCGGCAGGGTGAAGTGGCGGATCTCCTCCGGCAGGAGGTGCGCGTAGTCCGGCACCTCGATCTTCTCCGGGATCTCGTGCTCGGGCTTCTTCGCCGTGTGCAGGACGTGCGGCTCGTCCTCGATCAGGGTCCACTCGAAGCTCTTCTTCGTGCCGTAGACGTCGAAGCTCTCGCGGTACTGCCTGGCGACGTCGTAGAGGAAGCGCCAGATGTGGGCAGTGAGCTCGCGATCCTTGAACTTGATGTGGCAGGTTTCGACGGCGAAGCGGTTGCCCGACTTCTCGGCGATGTCGGAGCGGACCGAGCCCGAGCCGAAACAGCTCACGTACTCGGCCAGTCCGTCGACCAGGCCCAGGCACGGGCTGACGACGTGGGTTGCGTAGTGCATCGGGATCATCCGCTCCCAGTAGGACGGCCAGCCGTCCATGTCCTGCGGGTGCGAGGCGGCGAGGTGCTGGATCTCGCCCAGTTCGCCCTTCTCGTACAGCTCCTTGATGAACAGGAACTCGCGGCTGTACACGACCGTCTCGGCCATCATGTACCTGAGGCCGGTCTCCTCGACCTTTTCTGTGATCTTGCGGCAGTCGTCGACGGTCGTCGCCATCGGCACGGTGCACATCACGTGCTTGCCGGCGTCGAGCGCGGCCAGCGACATCCAGGCGTGGTCGGGGATCGGCGTGTTGATGTGGACGTAGTCGACGGCCGGGTCGGCGAGCACGTCGTCGTAGTCCGTGTAGCGATGCTCGATGCCGAACTGGTCGCCGACCTTGTTCAGTTCCGATCTGTCGCGGCGGCAGATCGCGTGGACGTTGGCGCCGGGGTACGCCTGGTAGATGGGGATGAACTCGGCACCGAAGCCGAGTCCGATCATCGCGACGTTCGTCATTTCGGTGTCTTCAGGGCTCTCAGGGGCCCTGAGGGTTCGTCTCTTCCTGGGCGGTCATCAGGTACGCGACGAGGTTCGTCACCTCGTCGTCGTCATACCCGTCGAGCAGTCCCTCCGGCATCATCGACAGCGGGAAGTAGTCGTGCGACTGGATGTCCGAATGGGGGATGACGATCTCGTCCTGGCCGACGACCCGGAGGGTCATGGCCCGGGCGTCCTTCGTGGCCACGGTGCCTGAGTAGGTGCGGCCGTCCCGGGTGGTCACCATCAGGGTCTGGTAGGCGTCCTGCATGTCGCCGCTCGGGTCGATGATGTTCGTCAGCAGGTAGTCGAGCTCGGTGCGGTTGGAACCGGTGAGGTCGGGTCCGATCATGCCGCCCTCACCGAACATCTGGTGGCAGACGCCGCAAAGCTCGCTGAACATCTGCTCGCCGTGAGCCGGGTCGGCCTCCGCTATCGCCTCGTCGTTCAGCATCGTCGTGTACTTCGCGATGGCGGCGGTCTTCTCGCTGGAGACCCGGGTGATCGGTCCCCAGACCTCGAGGAAGCCGCTGCCGACGACGCGGTGGAGCTGGCGGGCGACGTAGGCCGGCACATCGCGCCGGGGGATGGCCTCGCTCTTGATCGCGCCCATCAGCACCCGGCCGTAGATGGGCCGGGACGACAGCGTCTGCACCGCGGCGAGCTTCTCGTCCGCGTTGAAGGAGTCGTAGTGTCCCAGCAGCAGTAACGCGGATTCCCAGCGGCCGTCGAACGCGGCGTAGGCCCGAATCGTGGCGAGGCGCAGCTCGGGTACTTCCAGCAGGGCGGGGAGTCGCTCGAAGAGCTCCGAGTGCTGCTGGTCGGCGAGGCCGCGGATGGCCCCCCGCCGGTCTTCGGCCGGCGCGCTCTCGTCGTCGAGCGTGGCGAGGAATCGACGCGCGACCTCGACGCCGCCGAACTGCTGGTCGACTTCCTCGGCGAGGTCGGCGAGTGACTTGTCCCTCTTCAGCTTGCGGTAGACGGAAGCCCACTCCTCCGGCCGGTCGAGCTCGAACTGGCCTTCCAGTCCGTCCCGCATGCCGCGAAGAAGCGCCGGCCGGGCGTCGGACCGGTCGTCAAGGGAGGTGACGAGGAACTCGAGCTGGTTCGCGGCGACGGCGCGGCGCGCGATGTTCTCGGAGAGCATCGGGATCTGGGAGGTCCTGGCGAGCCGGAGCGCGCGCTGCGGGTCTTCCGGAACCAGGGGCTCCAGGCCGAACCAGATCATCTTTCGTCACCCTTCGTCGCCAGGTGCTCGGCGATCGGCCAGCGCACGTCGTGCTCGACGCGCTGGAGAGCAGCCGCAAGGTACAGGCGCACGATGGGGGAGGCGTCGCGCTCGGCCAGCTCGATGAACTTGTCGGTGGCCGCGGCGGAGGCGTCGTGATCCTCGGTCAGGAGCTGGATCGCCCAGGCGCGGACGTGCTGATCCTGGTCGTCGAGTGCTTCGGTCAACTGGTCTGCAGTGAAGCCGCCGGTCACGTGGAGCGCCCACATGGCCCGCAAACGGAGGTCGCCGTCCGGGTTGGACGCGAACATCTCGTGAAGCGCGTCGTGAACCGAGGCGTCGACTTCGCCCTTGGCCGCGCGGCCCTGCAGGACGACCCGCGCCCGGCGCGCGTGCCAGGAGCTCTTCGAGAGTTGCAGTTCGACCAGCTTCTCGTTCGACATCTCCTTGACGTCGTCGTAGCGGCCCTCCCAGTCGTCCGAGTGATGCGGAAGATGCGCCCCGTCTCCTTGTGCTGGACGTCGTTGCCGCAGATGTCCGCGTCGTGCCAGTCGAGGACGTAGACGTCGCCGCTTGGTCCGATCTCCATGCTGAAGCCGACCCACTGCTTGTTGTTGGCGAGCAGGAAGTCCTCGCCGTGGCTGGCGACGAAGCCCGAACCCCTGGGTTTGAGCTCGTCGGAGAGCACCGCGTGCTCGTGGATGTTCGCCATGAACAGCCGGCCGTAGTGCTCTTTGGGGAAGGCGTCCGACAGGTAGACGCGGGCGCCGCCGTGCGCGGAGCGGTGCCGATGGTCGACGATCGTGCGGATGTCGCCGTAGACGTATGGATTGAAGTGCGAGCCGCCCTGCCGATGGTAGATGCCGCCGGGGACGACGTGGAACAGGTGGGGGATCACGCAGGCGGTGATGAAGATCTGGCCCTTCGCGTCGTAGTCGATGCCCCAGGGGTTGCTGAAG
Source organism: Acidobacteriota bacterium (assembly GCA_021296535.1). Lineage (GTDB taxonomy): Bacteria > Acidobacteriota > Thermoanaerobaculia > Multivoradales > Multivoraceae > Multivorans. The sequence goes on from JAGWAG010000147.1 coordinate 6,636, forward strand.
CCGTGGGCGACGACCTCGAAGCGGTCCTTCGTCGGGTGGTAGCGCCAGACGCCGCCGTTGATGTCGACCCCGTCCGCTTCGAACAGGTCGTCCGGGAAGGGATCGTTGTGGGCGTAGATCGTCTCCTCGGGACCCGGCTTGCGGATCCTGGAGGGCGTCGCGAACCCTTCGAGGCCGTAGAGCCAGCCGTCGGGCCCCCAGTGGAAGCTGTTGATCGTTTCGTGACGGTCCCGGATGCCCCAGCCGGTCAGCAGGATCTCGGCGTCGTCCATGTCGGCCACGTCGTCGCCGTCGCGGTCGGGGAGGTAAAGCAGGTGGGGCGGGGCGCCGAGGAACACGCCGTCGAAGCCGACGGCCAGCGCCGCCGGGAAGGGGATGCCTTCCGCGAAGACCTTTTTGCTGTCGGCTGTCCCGTCGCGGTCGGTGTCCTCCAGGATCAGGATGCGGCTGTCGCCCGAGCCGGAGAAGCCGCGGCCGCGGGTCTCGTAGTCGCGGTTCTCGGCGATCCACATGCGGCCGCGGTCGTCCCAGGCGAAGGCCATCGGCTGGGTGATCATCGGCTCCGAGGCCCAGGCGTTGACCTGGAAGCCGTCGCGCACCGTCATCGCCGCGACCGCCTCTTCCGGGGTCAGGAACTTCTCCTGCTTCGCCTCCTGCTGGGCGATGCCCCAGAGCGACGCGGTGGAGTAGGCGTCTTCGCCCGCTCCCGTGTACTCGTGCCAGTCCTCCGTGAGTTCGAGATCGTTGAGTTCGCCGGTGTAAACGATCAGCCGGTGGCGGATGACCTCGGTCACACCCTCGGGGATGTGCCAGTCGCCCATCCGCGCCCGCGTCGGCCCCACGCCGAGCTGGCCGTCGACGCGCCAGGTCTGGGGATAGCCGGCGTTCATCGGGTGGTCGAAGATGGCGACGTGGAGGAAGTCGTCGCGGCCCTCGACCTGCATGCCGACGTCGACCCACATCGCCCGCTGGCCTTCGGCCTGCCTGTTGCGCTGGCGGGCCGCGTTGACCGCCTCGCCGGCGATGTCCTTGTGCCAGGGCATGCGCAGGAACATGCCGCCGTAGGACATCTCGTTGATCGAGACGTCGCCGCCGACCGCTTCGCCGGCCCATTCGAGATCGAGGATGAAGCGGTCTTCCTCGGCCCGCATCGTCCAGTTCTGGGTCTCCGTCATGAAGGCGTTGCCGTCGGCATCGAGCATCCCGTAGACCGTCTGCCACTGCACCTCGGAGCCGGACTCGGTGACCACGGTGGCCGAATCGCGGCGCCAGTAGTCGCCGCCCGGGTTGTGGAAGTAGTCGCGGCCGACCGCTTTGGCGATGTCTTCCGGCTTGTCGCGGCGGTAGAACCACTGGCGGAGCGTGTCCTCGTCCATCGGCTCGCCGTTGACCCGCGTGAAGCCCCAGTAGAGCCCGGTCTGGTGGGGGTGATGTCCCGGGCTGTACTGCGTCGCCAGCCCCTTGCCGTCCGGGGCGGCGATCGGGTGCAGGAACGGCCTATGCTCGGCGCCGGCGTTCTGCGTGACGATGGGTTCGTCTTCGCCCTCGCGGTAGATCGCGATCGAGCCGGTCTCCGCGTCCTGGACCGCGCGGAGCGGGACCGTGTTTTCGGACTCCTGGGCTTCAGCGCCTTCGGCGCCCGTGCTCTGCGTGCAACCGATGCTGAGCGCCGCAAGAACGACGAATACGAATGCCAACGTGGCCGGTACTTTCATGCCGGACTTCCTCCCTGGACGGCGAAGGTCTGTGGTTGAGACAGGCGGGCATCCTATCGTCCCCGAAGATCGCAAGATTGGTCGGGTCTTCGCGCGGCTTCGGTCAGGCGGGGAGGGTCTCCGCGCTGCAGACTTCCGGTATGGGGAAGGCTCTCTCCTTGGTCACTCGAGTCCTGCAGGACGAGCGATTGCCGGCTGCCGCGGGACTGTTGGCAGCCGTCCTGTTGGTTCCGGCGCTCTGGGGTGGCTTTCAGCTCGACGACCACCTCCAGCGCCACCACCTGCTGGGACTCGGCGACGATCCCCTGCAGCTCTTCGTCTTCTACGACGGCGATAAAGACAGTACTCGAGCCGAAATGGAGGCGGGCACGCTGCCCTGGTGGGTGAGCCCGGACTTGCGGCACGCCAACTTCCGCTACCTGAGCGTGCTGTCGATGCAGCTCGACTATCTGTTGTGGCCCGGCTCTCCGGCGCTCATGCATCTGCACAGCCTGGTGTGGTTGGGGCTTTGTGTAGGTGTGGCGGGTGTGCTGTACCGCCGCCTGTTCGGTCGGGAGGTTCGTGGGGCCCTGTGGGCGGCCGGATTGGCGGCGCTTCTGTACGCGGTGGACGATGCCCACTCGCTGCCGGCGGCGTATCTCGCGAACCGCAACGCTCTCTTGGCCACCTTCTTCGGGCTTCTGAGTCTCCACTGCCACCTGAGATGGCGCGACGACGAGTGGCGCCCCGGCGCCGCGCTGGCGCCGGCGTGTCTTGCCCTGGCGTTGCTTTCCGCCGAACTGGGCGTCTCAACGGTTGCGCTCCTCGGGGCATTGGCACTGGCCCTCGATCGCGGCTCCTGGCGCGCTCGGCTCCTGTCGCTGGCGCCGCATGCTGGCGTGACGATCGGCTGGATTCTCACCTATCGACTGGGTGGCTTTGGCGCGCGGGGGTCCGGCGTGTACGTTGATCCTCTTGGCGATCCCGCCGGCTTCGTCGCCCTTCTCGTCGATCGCTCGGCGGCCCTGATCCTGGGGCAGTGGACTCCCTACCCAGCCGACTGGGCATTCGTCCTCGATCTCGGTACGAGTGAAGCTCGGGGCCTGCGCGTCGCGGCTCTGGTCCTGGTTGCCGCACTTGCCTGGCTCTTCGTACAGGTCCTGCGCCAGAACTCCCTTGCCCGGTTCTTCCTCCTGGGGGCCGCCCTGTCGCTCATTCCGATCAGCGCGGTCGGTCCGCAGAACCGGCTCCTGTTCTTTGTCGGGTTCTGTTCGATGGGGCTCATCGGATGTCTTGCGGCCAGTCCCCTCGGTACAGCACGACGAGTGGCGCTCGGTGGACTCCTCGTGGTTCATCTCGCGGTACCGCCCGCGGTGTCTTACGTGTTCCTGGACACTCAGAATCGGGCGGCGCGGCGGATGGAGGTCGCGTCGGAGAGCGTGCCCGACGATGCGCAACTCGGGCGTCGCGACCTGATCCTGGTGAACCCGACGGACTCCGTCTAT
>JAGWAG010000148.1:0-10865 GCA_021296535.1 Acidobacteriota bacterium
GCGGCTTGAGCTGCTTGAAGCCCAGGTCGTGGATCGCGCCGCCGTCGAAAACGATCTCGCCGCGGCTCCTGAGTAGCCGGACGATCGCCATTGCCAGGGTCGTCTTGCCGCTTCCCGATTCGCCGACGACGCCGAGGCTGTGCCCCTGGCGAACGCGGAGCGACACGTCGTCGACGGCGACGAGGGACTTCTTCCGTGGCCAGCCGCGCAGCGGGAACTCCACGGTCAGCTCCTTCGCCTCGACGAGGGCCGGTGCGCCGTCCTCGGGGATCGGGCAGGTGCTTCGGGGCTCGGCGTCGATCAGCTTCTTCGTGTAGGGGTGCCGCGGGCGCTGGAAGACCTCGTCGGCGGCGCCCTCCTCGACCACCCTGCCCCGGTCCGCCATCGCGCGGACGATGCCGAGGTCGTGGGTGATCAGCAGCAGCGCCATGCCGAGCCGTTCCTGCAGTTCCTTGATCAGCGAGAGAATCTGCGCCTGGACCGTGACGTCGAGCGCGGTGGTCGGCTCGTCGGCGATCAGCAGGTCGGGGTCGCCCGCGATCGCCATCGCGATCATCACGCGTTGCCGCTGGCCACCGGAGAGCTGGTGCGGGTACGAGTTGAGCCGTTCGCGCGCTTCCTGAAGGCCGACGAGCTCCAGCAGCTCGACGGTGCGCTCCAGGGCCGCGGGTCCACGGAGCCCGGCGTGAAGCGCCAGCACTTCTTCCACCTGCCGCCGGATCGTGTGGAGCGGATTGAGCGAGGTCATCGGCTCCTGGAAGACCATGGAGATCCGGCTGCCGCCGGCTCGGCGGCGCCGATCACTTCGCGTCCCTCGACGAGGATCGAGCCGCTCGGGTGCGACGCGCGCGGGTAGGAGAGGAGTTGCAGGATCGAGAGCGCGGTGACCGACTTGCCCGAGCCGGACTCGCCGACGAGGGCGACCGATTCGCCGCGGTCGAGGCGGAGATCGAGTCCGTGGACGACCTGGACGCCGTCGAAGGCGACGGCGAGGTCGGCGATCTGGAGGAGTGGGGGTTGTGGGGTCATGGGTTAGTGACGGAGATCCGGAAGCCCGCGCTGCGCGCCGGATGCCGGCGGGGACGCCGGCGCACCCAGTCCGGAGGCCGGAACGCCCAGTGTGTGCGCTGCGGTCATCAGGTTCTTCTCGGGTCGAAGGCGTCGCGGAGCGCTTCGCCGATGAAGATGACGAGCGTCAGCAGCGTTCCCAGCGTGAAGAAGGACACGAGCCCCAGCCAAGGGGCGTGCAGGTTCATCCGCCCCTGGGCGAGCAGCCGGCCGAGGGAGGGCGAGTCGGCCGGCAGGCCGAAGCCGAGGAAGTCGAGCGAGGTAAGCAGGGTGATCGACCCGGTCAGGATGAACGGCAGGAAGGTCAGCGTGGCGACCATCGCGTTGGGCAGGACGTGGCGGCGGACGATCGTCCGGTCGCCCACGCCCAGCGCGCGTGCCGCGGTCACGTACTGGAAGTTGCGCGCCCGCAGGACCTCGGCCCGGACGACGCCCACGAGCGCCATCCAACTGAAGGCCACCAGGATGCCCAGGAGCCAGAACACGTTCGATTCCACGATGCTGGAGAGGATGATCAGCACGAAGAGCACCGGCAGGCCGGCCCAGATCTCGATCAGGCGCTGGCCGAAGAGGTCCACCTTGCCGCCGAGGTAGCCCTGGACGGCGCCCGCCAGTACGCCGATGATCGAGCTCAGGGCGGTCAGCACCAACCCGAACAGGAAGGAGAGCCGGGTTCCGTAGATGAGGCCCGCGAGCACGTCCTTGCCGACGTCGTCCGTGCCCAGCCAGTGCCGTGCGGACGGCGGATAGGGGGCCGGACCCGGCAGCTCGTAGTCGATCGTGTCGTGGGCGTAGGGAATCGGCGGCCAGATCATCCAGCCGCCGCTGCCGCGAATCAGTTCCTGGACGAACTTCTCCCGGTAGTCGGCCTCCGTCTCGAACACGCCGCCGAACTCGGTCTCCGCGTACGTCGCGACGATGGGGAAGTAGAATCGCCCCTGGTGGCGGACGACCAGGGGCTCGTCGTTGGCGAGGACCTCCGCGAACAGCGTGGCGCCGAAGACGACGAGGAAGATCCGAAGCGCCCAGTAGCCCCTCCGGTTCGCCTTGAACGCGCCCCATCGCCTCTGCCCAAGAGTGGGCGGTCGCGCGGCCTCCGGGACTGGGTGCGCCGGCCTTCCGGCCGGCTGTGGCGCGGACCTTCTGGCCCGCGTTCCGTCCTCCGGGACTGGGTGCGCCGGCGTCCCCGCCGGCATCCGGCGCGAAGCGCCGGCCTCCGGGACTTCCGCCGCACTGCGCCCCAAGTCGCTCAAACCTCTCGGCTCTCGAAGTCGATCCGCGGATCGGTCAGCGTGTACGTGATGTCCGTCAGAAGCTGCAGCACGAGCGCCAGCAGCGTGGAGATGTAGAGCGTCCCGAAGATGATCGGGTAGTCCCGGGTGACGATCGCCTCGAAGCCGAGCAGCCCCAGACCGTCGAGCGAGAAGATGATCTCGGCCAGCAGCACGCCGGTGAACAGCGCGCCGACGAGAGCGCGCGGAAAACCGGCGATGACGATCAGCATCGCGTTGCGGAACACGTGGCCGTAGAGCACGCGCTGCGTCTTCAGCCCCTTCGCCTTCGCCGTCAGCACGTACTGCTTGTGGATCTCGTCGAGGAACGAGTTCTTCGTCAGCATCGTGAGGGTCGCGAAGCTCCCCGCGACCAGGGCCGTGATCGGCAGCGCCAGGTGCCAGAAGTAGTCCTTCACCTGGGCCCACAGGCCCAGATCGCCGAAGTCGTCGGACACCAGGCCGCGCAGCGGGAAGTACTCGATCATCCCGCCACGCGCGAAGAGCACGATCAGCAGAACGGCAAGGATGAAAGCCGGGATCGCATAGCCGACCAGGATCACCACGCTGGTCCAGATGTCGAAGCGGGAGCCGTCGGCGGTCGCCTTGCGGATGCCGAGCGGTATCGACACGGAGTAGACGATGAGCAGGGTCCAGAGCCCAAGGGACATGGACACCGGCAGCCGATCGAAGATGAGGTCGATCACCGGCACATCCTGGTAGAAGCTCTCGCCGAGGTCGAAGCGCAGGTAGTCACGCAGCATGATGAAGAAGCGGACATGCGCCGGCTTGTCGAAGCCGAACTGCCGCTCGAGCTCCTCGATCAGCGCCGGGTCGATGCCTCCGGTCGCGGAGAGCTCGGTCTCCAGGGTCGCGCCCGCCCCGCCGCCCAGCACGCCGACTCCCGCGTCGAGACTGGTGCCCTGGAGACGGGCGATCGCCTGGTCCACCGGCCCCCCCGGCGCCGCCTGGATGATGACGAAGTTGACGAGCAGCACGCCGACCAGAGTCGGCACCATGAGGAGGATCCGGCGCAGGACGTAGAAGAGCATCTGAGGGCGTCCGGCGGCGTCGACGATCCGGGAGCTAGCGGGTCTCGCCCAGCGCCGCGTCGACCCGGGCGCTCTTCTCCGCGTCGAACCACCAGAGCTGCGGGAAGCCGGTCCAGTTCATGTGTTCGCGCCCCAGGGGCGGATGGCCGAAGCGGTCCCAGTACAAAAGGTGGCGGCCCTTCGGGGCGCCCTCGGGGATCACGTAGAAGCTCCACAAGAGCACCCGGTCGAGCGCCCGGCCGGCCATGTTCATCTGCTCCTCCGTCTCGGCCGCGATCACCTCCTCCACCAGGGCGTCCACGGCCGGACTGTCGATCCCCGCGTAGTTGAGCAGGTTCGGCAGGTCGGCGCCGTCCGACCGCATGAGATTGCGCAAGAGCGTCGGTTGGGGAATGGGGTGCGTGTAGATCTTCTGCATCGTCATCTCGAACTCGTAACGCCGCGCCCGATTCGTGTGGATGTTCGCCTCGACGCGGCGGACCGTCGCCTCGATGCCGAGCCGTTTCAGGTTCTCCACGTACGGCACGAGCATGCGCTCGTGCTCCCTCAACTGGACCATGATCTCGAACCGGAGCACTTCTCCCGTCCCCGCGTTGACGCGCCGGAAGTCGCGCACGACCCAGCCGGCTTCGTCGAGCAACTCCCCGGCACGCAGGAGCGCCTCCCGGTTGCGGCCGTAGCCGTCGGTTTCGGGCAAGGTGAATTCCTGCGTGAACACGCGCTCGGGAACCTGTTCCCGTAGCGGCTCGAGCAGCGCGAGCTCTTCGGGCGACGGCAGACCGCGCGCCGCCATCCCGGAGCCCAGGAAGAACGTCGTGTTGCGCCGCAGCGCGCCGTACTGGAGGGTGCGGTTGCCCCAGTCGAAGTTGTAGGCGAGGGTCAGCGCCTCGCGAACGCGAATGTCCTCGAACAGCGGCAGGCGAGTGTTGAAGACAACCGACCAGTGCATCCCGTAGGTCTGCGCCATCCGGTAGGTCTCCTTGTTGAAGAGCCCCATGTCGACCTCAGGGAAGTCGTAGGCGGTGGCGATCTCACGCTCGTCCTGGTCGCGGTAGTAGTCGACCACGCGGGCCTTGAGCGCCTGGATGCCCGCCTTGATATCGCGAAAGTAGAGGACGCCGAAGCGATCGAAATTGTGGTAGCCGCGCCTGAAGTTCAGGTCCTTCGCCCAGTAGTCCGGAACGCGCTCGAAGACGATGCGCCGCCCGGTGTCGACCTCGCCGATGCGGTAGGCGCCGTTGCCGAGAGGCGGCTCGATGGTGGTCGCCGTGAAGTCCCGGTCCTGCCAGTAGTGCTTCGGCATCGGGAAGAAGAGGGCCGCCTCCATCACCGATCTGCGGTTTCTCCTGTCGGCGGCGAAGAGAAAGCGAAACGAGCGCTCCCCCAAGGCTTCGATGCCCTCCACATGGCGCCAGGTGGCCTTGAAGCCGACCGGACCGTCGGCCTTGAGAGTCTCAAAGGTCCACACGACATCGTCGACCGTGACCGGCATGCCGTCGTGCCATCGCGCCTCGGGCCGGAGGGTGAAGGCCACCCAACTGTAGTCCTCCGCGACCTCGATCGTCTCGCACAGCAGACAGTAGAGGGTAGAGAGTTCGTCCTCGGACGGCAGCATCAGCCGATCGAGGGTCAACGTCGAGCGCCGCCACCAGTTGTAGATCTCGGGGCGGCCCTTGTCCGAGTAAGGGTGCAGGTTGTTGAACGTGCCCGGGATGAAGAGCCTCATCTCGCCGCCCTTGGGCGCATCAGGATTGGCGTAGCCCAACTTCGGTTCGCCGAAGTAGGCGATCGCGTGGCTGGGGCCGCTGGAGCTGCCGCTGTCGGCGTCCGGCTCGCCAGCGAGCACGGCGGCCACGGTCAGGCACCCCAGTGCCCCGAGGACCACCGCCACCCGCCGCGGGGCCGATAAGCGGAGTCGAGGACCGGTCGAAGCGGAACACTCGCTGAGCACGGCTTGGGGACGATAGCGGAGCCAAGAAGGTGCCGGCGTAGCGCCGCGTTCCACTACCCTCCGCCCTGCTCCTCTTTCTTGGGAACCTGATCGACATCCCCGCCAGACGCGGGCTGGCCCGAAACAACAACCTGCTGAAGCACCTTAATGAAAGCCACACCCCGGTCATTCTCGATCAGCTTGATCGCTGGCGTCGCCGAAAACGTCAACATACATGCATGATGAACGGACAACACCGCCTCCTGCAGTTCCTGGTCGTCCTCCAGTGCAGCAACCTTAAGGCCAATATCACGGCATCGCTGAATCGAAAGATGCCGTGCGTGGGATTTTGTGAGAGCGTGATCTCCGAGTTCCTTCAAGATTCTCTCTATCTTCTCGTCAGCCGCCGCCTTCTCCTGGTTCTCGAACATTCCCGCCCGAAGCCACTCCGCTGTCATCTCATTCGACCACGCGATCGCCTTCTCGCATTCTCCAATGAGGGTCGGACTGTACTTCGCGATGATCGGCTGCCACAAAGGAATGCTTGCCGGGTTCTCCTCTATCACCCGCCTCGCCCTATCAAACTCCTCTACGACGCCATGAGCGGGAATTCCGGCAAACTGCGGGTCGATCGGACCGAGACTTGAGTGCTTTCCCATCAGCACTTCTTTACAAGCGCACGCAATCATCGTACCGCCTGACATCGCTAGTTGTGGTACGACCGCCCGTATGTCGCTGCCGAAAGACGCCCGAAGGTAGTCGACCAAAGACTCGGTGGCCGCCGTCTCGCCGCCGGGAGTATGCAGCAGAAGATCGAGGCCCCGGGTGCGATCCATTTCATGAATAACGGTCATGAATCCGTTCTTGTCCTCGTCGCTAATCGCGACCCCTTGCAAGCCACTCTTTTGAAGCCAACCCGAATAGTAGACAATGACGTTCCGCCCGGTGACCCTGCCAAGTTCTCTCAGGTAGCGTCTCCGCACTACGTCGTGTACGCTTCCGGCGCTTCCGATCTCCGTGAGAATCTGACTCCAGTTGGGCATTCAGAAGCACGCCCCCTCAGGATTCTTCCTAGTCATCGATCAGCGTATCTCCTCGGATGAGGACTCGTGGATCCGAAGCCTTATCCTGGCTTTCCCAACCCTCGGCCAGCCTCTTCATCCGTTGGCTGACTTCGGGCTCATCGAGGCATAAGTCCTTGAAGACGCCGAGGATGGCGTCCGCTCTGGTGACGGCCGACTGTTCGCGTCCACCCCGAGCGACGCGTTTGGAGGTCCGGCCGCAGGCACCACCGTCCCTGAGACTAGGGCTCACCGTCGTGTTTCTCCTCAGGCCATTCATCCCGCCGTGCCGCCATGCACTCACCCCGGCGGCACCGCCTGATGCCGATCATGCCAGACCGCAGCTTTCTGGCCAAATCCGGCCTTCCGCGTTCATGCCCCTCTGCCACGACGGCTAAGCCGGGCAGGCCGGAGCACGGCCGGCGATCGGAGAAGGAACGGAGGAATGACCTTCCCTAGCCGCTTCGTGGGCCTGCGGCTTCTGGGTCCGTTCAGGACCGCACGAGCAGCTACCGCTGGGTCGCAAGCTGCGGTCAGAGACCTTTGAAGAGCATGTGTTCACAGTAGTCACAGAAGTCGGGATGATCCGCTCCTAGATTACTCGGCGTCAAGTGGTCCTCACATCGCGCGCACCTGCCCTCTATTCGGTGTTCACAAACAACACATCCGACTAGTTCCGAACTTGTGTCCTCAGGTTCCGTATCCACGACATACGTGTGAAGCCCACATTCGGGGCAGTCGAACACGACCCCGTCGCCGCCGTGCTTGAAGTCTAAGAACTCGGCAGCCGAGTAGTGAGCGGCGATGGCATTCTCAACCAACATCCCGGCGTCCACCCTTGCTCCGCACGAACGGCAAGTTGAATCCGCACACTCCTGTTCTCGGTTCTCGGGGTCCATCTGCTCCAGCAACTCAGAGCGGCACTTCGGGCACTCCCTCGGTGCTTGACCCACGATCGCATATCTCCACTCCACGCCCTCGAACGTTTCGCGGCACGCCCGTAGCTCTTGCTCGTAGACTTCACGTATTTCAAGCATGGTCTTCCAGGCGCCGCTCAGTTTCTCAACAGGATCGATGTCAACACGTTGGAACATCTGCGCCGCCAGAGGAAACGCGCCCGCGACTGTCTGTCGTACGGCGTCCGGAGCTTCCTCGGTATAGCGGTGTTCGACGTCGTTTCGGAGCCGACTCAGCTTCACGAGGGTCGCCTGATCTACCGCGATCCCGAAGTCCTTGAAGCGCTCTCCAATCCCGGCGAGATCGATAGTGCGCAAGGAACGTCTCACATACGTCAGGCCGCCTTCGCCGTCCGGTACCGGCTTGTACTCGGCCCCAATGAGGGCGTCCTCGTCGGCATTCGGTACAAGCTGCACGAGGACCACCTTAGCCAGTAGCAACAGACCTGCGTGCAGGTTCCGAATCGCCGAGAGCGCCCGTGCCGGATCGTTCGCTTGGTAGTCCTCAACGCCGATGCGTATCGACTGGATTGCATTGTCGAGCAGTGGGGACACTCTGATTGCGATCTTACGCGGACTGTCGCACCAAGCGCTCGTCGGCGTCGACGGCCCTCGCCGCGGGCGGCGATGTCAGCGCGTTGACCCAGTCCTTCCCGAGAACTCGTGACGCGCCTTGCGCCTCGCTAGCTGCTAGGAATCAGCGATCGCTCTCGTTCACCAGCAGGTACTCGGCCAGGAACCGGTAGAGAGCGCGGGACATGGCGTCCTGCTCGCCGGAACTCGGAGGCTAGGCGTCTACGCCGTCAGCCGCAGAGTCCGTAGCCGCTACAAATGGGGTCGTCCCGGCAAGACGTTCCAAGCCTCCAAAGCCGTGCTCTTCTTCATCTGCCGTCTCTCCGTCCTCCCACTCATCTCTGTTCCGCCAGAAAGCCAAACCAGAGCCGCGGAAGGCATCGGACGATGGCAAGGGCTGGCTGGTCGCCCGCTTCGCTACTTCCCACCGGCAGACGGGCCCATTCCTCCGTCGAGGCCGTAGAGCGTCTTCCGGCCGCCGAGGCGGAAGCTCCCCGTCACGCCTACCTCCCGCTCGTCGGTGAGCGAACCGCGGATCACGCCGCTGCCGAAGCGTAGCCTTCGTTCGGGCGCCACTGCTGCACCGCGATCTGGTCGAGCACGTTCTTGGCGAACACGTGGACCTGCAGGCCCTCGCGCGGCGTGAACCAGATCGCCCGCAGGTCGAGGCGGGTGTACTCGGGGATCTTGTATTTCGGCAGGTTGCTGATGTCGTGGCCGAGCGTGTTCGGGAACGGAGGTTGCCGAGGTCGCAGATAGCCGTCAAGGACAACTTGTGCTTCGGCTGCAGCGGCATCTGCTTGCCGCCGAAGTTCGTCAGGCTGGCAACCTACTTAGCCGCACCTTCGTTGCGCCGACCCGAAGTTGAGACACTGTTACAAGTTTGCTACACTGCGGGACGGACAAGGAGGACGGAATGAGAATCCGACTGATCTCCCAGGCTGCCGCCGGCGTGCTGCTCGTCGTCATGGCGCAGCCCGGAGCACTGGCCGAGGACGCCTGCGTGCCGGGCGGCAAGGTAACGACCATGCCGGAGACGGCACGCCGCGATGTGCCTCCCCCACGTCGGCGTGCCGCCGACCGTCGACTGCGGCGCGGGAGTGCGGATTCCGATTCACGTCGACGGCGTGGAGGTCTTCGAGAGTGTGGGCCCCCGCGAGTGCGACACGCCCGACTTCAAGGGCAACTGCAACGTCGGCTCGCGGATCGCCAGGGTAGAGGGCAAGGCGGCCGACGGCAGTCCGCTGGAAGACGTCGTCTGGGCGTACCTCTGCCGCTCGGCCGGCAAGGAGCTCTTCGAGCGGGGCATCGCGTCCGTTCAGATGATCGGCCACAACAAGACGACCGGCGCGACCTGCTTCTTCGAATCGCCGGACGGGATCGGCGACCTCCGACAGGCCGAGTACCTCCACTTCGACGACCAGGGTCTGCTGGCCGGGAAGCTCCCCGGTCCCGATTCCGAGGACTTCGACGACGCCTTCATCCCGCCGCCTCCGGGCGTCCAGTGCGTTCAGTGCCACCAGAACAACGCCTTCCTGCACGACCCCTGGATCGACGGCGCAAAGCTGCCGTCCGACCCGAGCGAGCCCGTTCTGCCGGGGTGGGTGGACCCTGAGGCGCCCTACTGGGTCGTCGGCGGAACGCATTGGGACATGCGAACGCCGCACATCGAGGGCAACGCCTGCCTCGACTGCCACCGCGCGCCGACCCGGACCGCCCGGCTCCTCGAAGCCGGCAAGGTGCACGTGAATGAGTTCATGCCGCCGCGCAGGCCCGGCAGCCTGAAGGAGGAGTACGCGGCGCTCCTCGCCTGCCACGACAACGGCCCGGAGAACACGCCGGGCTGCGATTGGCTGATACCGCCCGGCGGGGGTTGCCCGGGGGGTGTCGTCGCCGCATCCGACCAGGGAGGTGAGGGCGGTCGCATACCGACCGGGCGGCTGCCCGGAGGTTCGAACTGAACATGTCCAAACTCGATCTGACCGACCGGGTCGCCATCGTCACCGGCGGCGCCGGTGGCATCGGCACCTGCATCGCGAAGTCCTACGCAGAGGCCGGCGCCAGGGTCGTCGTCGCGTCGCGCAAGAAGGAGAACCTGGACGGCGTCGTCGGCGAGATCGAGTCGGCCAGTGGGACGGCTCTCGCCATCGGCTGCGACATCACCGTGCCGGAACAGGTGGACGGCCTGATCGCGGAGACCGTCGCCGCCTTCGGGCGGCTCGACGTGATGGTCAACAACGCCGGCGGCGGCGCAACGCCGCGCATGCCCGAGGACACGCCCTACGAAGAGTGGCAGCGCATCGTCGACCTCAACCTGACCGGCACCTGGCTGTGCTGCATCGCCGCCGGCAAGCAGATGATCGAGCAGCAGAGCGGCAACATCATCAACATCTCGTCGGTGGCCGGCACGAAGGGTCACCCCGGCATGCTCCACTACTCGGCCGCCAAGGCGGGCGTGATCAGCCTGAGCAACAACCTCGCCTTCCAGTGGGCGAAGCACAACATCCGCGTCAACTGCGTGGCGCCGGGGCTTATCGCGACGCCCGCGATGGTGAAGTGGGGCGTCATCCAGGGCGCCGAGAAGGAGGACGGCACGCACGTCCCGCGCCTCGAGAGGCCGCCGGGACCCGAGGACGTCGCCGACCTCTGCCTCTTCCTCGCTTCCCCGGCATCGGACCTGCTCACCGGCGAAGTGATCCCGATTCGGTCCTGGACGCGGCTGGACCGCTTCTGGAACTGAGATCAATGGATCAGGTTTCCGGTACCGCCGCATCCTTCGTCCGTCCACTCGACACCCCCGACGACGCCCTCGACCTCCTGGGCGGCAAGGGCCGCTCGCTGGCGCGCACGAAGAGCGCCGGTTTCGCCGTGCCGAACGGCTTCCACGTGACGACGGCCGCCTACCGGGCCTTCGTCGCGGAGCACGGTCTGCAGCAGCGCATCGTGGCGCTCGC
>JAGWAG010000148.1:10904-11604 GCA_021296535.1 Acidobacteriota bacterium
GGAACTCCTGGGCACGCCGGCCCTCTCCGACCTCGTCGTGTCCGAGATCGCGGCGGCCTACCGGAGCCTGGAGCCCGCGGACCCGCCGGTGGCCGTGCGGTCGTCCGCCAATGCCGAGGACCTGCCGGAGGCCTCGTTCGCCGGCCAGCAGGACACCTACCTCAACGTGCGCGGCGAGGACGCCGTCGTCCAGGCGGTACGCGACTGCTGGGCGTCGCTGTGGACGCCGCGCGCGATCGCCTACCGCCACCAGATGGGCATCGACCAGGGCGCCGTCGCGATGGCGGTCGTCGTGCAGGTCATGGTGCCATCGGAAGTTTCGGGCATCCTGTTCACCGCGAATCCGGCGACCGGCGAGCGCTCCGAGGCGATCATCAACGCGAGCTTCGGCCTCGGCGAGGCCGTCGTCGGTGGCCAGGTCACGCCGGACACCTTCGTCGTCGACCGCGCGTCGGGCGAAGCGAAGGAGACGATGATCGGCACGAAGGAACAGCAGATCGTCCAGGATGGCGAGCAGGGCACGCGGCTCGAAGAGATCGACGAGGCCGAGCGCGGCCGCTCGTCCCTGTCGCCGGAGGCCATCCGGGAGCTCGTCGAGCTGGGCGGCGCCGTCGAGGCGCGGTTCGAGGGCGTCCCCCAGGACATCGAGTGGGCGTTTCGCGGCGGCAAGCTCCACCTGCTGCAATCGCGGCCGATCACG
>JAGWAG010000149.1:0-4897 GCA_021296535.1 Acidobacteriota bacterium
GGCCGTAGATGTCGACGATCTTGTCGACCAGGACATCCTGGGTGTGCTTGTACAGACCCTGGAAACCGTCCATCCGCGTGAGCATGACCTCCCAGTCCACCGGCTCCTCGGGCGAACGGAAACCGACCGTCCCGACCTGGTGGCAGTAGGCGCACATCATGCGGAAGTTCAGCGCGTCCTTCTCGTCTTCCCACTCCATCATGTTCATCAGGTTGTGAGCGGGACGCTGCGACTGCAGGGCCCAACCCTCCGCCTTGCGCAGGCGAACCTGGATCGGCGTCGGCTCAGTCGTCTCCTTGAGGTCCTTCCACTCATCGAGCCAGCCCATCAGGCGGACCCGGAGCTTGTACTTGCCGGAGGGAACGGCCGGCAGCTTGTAGGTGCCGTCAGGCTGGCTGTAGACCGAGATGCTGCGCGATTCGTCGGTCGAGAACAGCGACACGGTGGCGCCGCGGACCGGCTGGCCGTCGTTGCCGACGATGGAGCCGGTGTAGACGGTGAGCGGCGCGTCGAGCGCGTTGTTCGGTGCAGCCGCGCCTGTCGCCGAAGCGGCGAGCGCGAAGACTGCGAGGCTGGCGAGCGTGACCAGCGCCTTTGACGGACTGGGTCGAGACATGGGACCTCCTGGGCCTGCGTTGGATGGCTTGGGGTGCAGTTGAGTCGGGACTATACAGCAACTGCCAAGGGCGATCGGTCCGCGCCGCGGCGCGCCCGTGCGGCAACCGGATGCCGGCCAGAGGGCCGGCGCACCCAGTGGCTGCGCCGCGGCGCGCCCGCGCGGTAACCTCCGCCGATGCAGGAGCGACCCGGGGCCGATCGCCTCGACAGTTTCGTCGCGAATCCGCGGCGCGCACTCTGGATACTGGCTCTGCCGATTCTGATCGGCATGTCGATCCAGACGCTCTACATGATCGTCGACATGTTCTTCGTCGGCCGTGTGAGCCCGGAGGCGTTGACCGCCCTCGCCTTCAACATGCCGCTCGTGTTCCTGGCGATGGGCGTGACCTTCGGCCTTGGCACCGGGATCACCGCGGTCATCGCGCAGGCGATCGGCGCGCGTGACCGCGTACGCGCCGACTGCGCGGCCGAACACGCCGTGCTGATCGGCGCCCTGGTCGCCGCCCTCACCACAGGTTCCGCGCTCGTCTTCGGCGTCCCCCTGCTCCACGCGCTCGGTGTCCCCGAAGATCTCGTGCCCCAGGCCTGGAGCTACTTCCGGGTGCTCGCCTGCGGCTACCCCTTCATGGTGCTGGCGGTCTTCTTCCGCTCGATTCTCTCCGGCGAGGGCAACGTGAAGACGCCGGTCATGATCCAGGGCGCGGCGACGCTGCTCAACATCGCGCTCGACCCCCTGTTCATCTTCACCTTCGGGATGGGCGTCGCCGGCGCCGCCCTGGCCACGATCGTCAGTCAGGCGATCGCGGCACTCGCCTTCATCTACCTCCTGTTCATCGCCAAGCTGTCGTACGTCCGCTTCAACCTCCGCAACTTCCGCTACGACCCCGCGATCGCGCGCAGCATCTGCGTCATCGGCCTGCCGGCGTCGCTGTCCTTCCTCGTCATGTCGATGGGCGGCGGCGTGTTGAACCGCATTCTGGTCGAGCACACGCCCGACGCCGTCGCCGCGCTTCAGATCGGCAGCCGGCTCGACCACGTCGTGATCCTCCCCCAGGTCGCCGTGGCCTCGGGTCTGGTCACTCTGGTCGGCATGTTCTACGGCGCCCGGCGGGGCGACCTGCTGCGGGAGATCGTCCGCTACGCGATGGCGCGGACGATCCTGCTCAGCCTCGCGATCGCCGCCGCGTTCTACGTGCTGGCACCCGCACTCGTCGCCTTCTTCACGGACAGCCCGGGCATCCGCAGCCTGGGGGTCGGCTACCTGCGAGTGGTCGTGTTCGCCTATCCCTTCATCGGCGTCTCGATCCTGACCGGGCGCACGCTGCAGGGGCTGGGACGTGGTTCTCCGGAACTCTGGCTGTCGCTGTTGCGGGTCATCCTGATCAGCGCACCACTCGCCTGGGCAGTGACTTTCTGGCTGCGCCTGCCCGTCCAGTGGGTCTGGTACTCGTCGCTGGTGGGCACCGTGATCTCGGCTTCCGTCGCGCTGCTGTGGCTGACGGCTGGCCTGCGAACCGCCATCAACACCATCGGCGAAGGTGCACCGCTTCCCGGCGACCAGGCCGACGGCAGCGCGCTGACGGTCGAGGCGACAGCCGAGGCCGCGGAGCCCGCATGAGTCGCTGGGCTACGGGCGGCGCCGTCGTTGTCCTGTGCGCTGCCCTGGCCACGGGATCCGTCGGCGCCGGGGAGTGCCCCGATCCCGTACCGCACGCCCTCTTCCCTCAGGACATCTACGTCCTCCGCGGCTTCGTGACCGAGGTCGCCGCGCTGCCAGCCGAAGACGACGGCGCCTACCAGCTCGAGGTTCAGGTCGAGGGCTCGGTCCATCTGCCCACGCCGCGGTCGCGATACGTGGTCACCGTCGAGATGACCGAGGAGGACTGCTCGGCGCGGCCGATGACCGCGCCGGAAATGCGGGATCGCTTCGCCGTCGGAGACGAAGTGAAGATCGTGGCGCATGCAGTGCCCGGGTCGAGGCGCTCTCTCGTGGCGCCCTTCGAACGGGTGGCCCTGGTCATGGCCGAAGCCGGCGAGAGCGGCTTCATCAAGAACGACTTCGACTACTACGACGCACTGCTCGAGCTGGACGCTCGCTTCCACGACAACGACAAGTTCTCCCTCCTCTCCCAGATGGGCCGCTACCTGAACACTCGGGACGACTTCAGGCGCCTGCTCGAGGAACAGGTCCAGGAGCGTCGACTCCGACGCCAGTTGCTCAATCTCTACGACGTGTTGAGAGAACGGTAGCTATCGAAGGCCGGCCTCTAGCGAGCGGTCGCATCGCGCTCCATCACCAGAAAGTGGCACGGGCGAAGCGGCCTTCTCGTTGGCGGCGGATTCACCGCTTCGAACGGTTCGGTGCGCACCAGCCGGTATCCCATCCGTCCGTACCAGTCGGAGAGCTCGGGCCGCGTGCTGAGCACCCAGAGCTGAAAGACTGCGCATCCGGCCTCACGCAGCCAACTCTCGGCCGCTGCCATCAGATCGCGGCCCAGCCCGATGCTCTGCCGCACCGTCGCCACCGAAACCAGGCCCAGATAGCCGGTCTCGCCGCGGCGTTCGACGTACACGCAGCCGTCCAGACCGCCTCGCTCCGCATCGCATACGAGGAAGGCGCCGCGCTCGAGCCGGTCCCTGACCTCCCGAATCCCGATCCGGTCGCCGGTGAGCATGTCCGCCTCGATCTGAAAGGCGTCGTTGACGAGGACGACGAGGGCTTCCGCGTCGTCGGGCGTCGCGTTGCGGCAGGTGAATGGCATGAAGAACGGTACAGGCTCGGTCGAACGAGCCCGCCACGGGAAGCGGCGAATCTTAGCGCCGCCCCTGTATCCTCCCCTCCTTCCTCAACCGACGGGGTCAATCCATGCCGCAACTCGAACGGGTCCTGATCAGCAACCGCGGCGAGATCGCCATCCGCATCGTCAAGGCCGCCTCGGCGCTCGGCATGGAGTCCGTCGGCGTCTATCCGGCTGCGGACTCGTTGTCGCTTCACACGCGGCTCGCAAGCTCGGCCGTTCAGATCGGAAACGGCGCGCCCGACGATCCCGTGGCCGCCTACCTCGACGCGGAGGCGCTCGTGGCGGCGGCGCAGCGGAGCGGCTGCGACTGCGTTCACCCCGGCTACGGCTTCCTGGCCGAGAACGCGGACTTCGCACAGCGGTGCGCGGATGCCGGACTCGCCTTCGTCGGCCCCCCGCCGGCGGCGCTCTCGCTGTTCGGCGACAAGGTGCGGTCCCGCCAGCTCGCGGCCTCCCTCGACATCCCGGTGGTTCCCGGCAGTGACGACCCGGTTCCATCCGCTTCCGACGCGGCGGACCTGGCCGGGCTGCTCGGCTATCCCGTGATGCTCAAGGCGGCCGCCGGCGGCGGCGGTCGCGGCATGCGCAGGGTCACCTCCGCCGACTCGATGGCCGAGGCGTTCGCCCGCTGCCGAAGCGAGGCCGAAGCCGCGTTCGGCACTGGCGCGGTGTTCCTCGAGAAGCTGATCGAACGGCCGCGCCACATCGAAGTCCAGGTGCTCGCGGACAACGATGGCAACGTCGTCCACCTGCACGAGCGGGACTGCTCCGTCCAGTTGCGCAATCAGAAGGTGATCGAGACGGCGCCGGCGCCGGGTCTCGACGCCGACCTGCGCGACCGCATCCTGGCCGACGCGGTCAAGCTGGTCGCCGCGGCCGGCTACGCGAACGCCGGCACGGTCGAGTTCCTCGTCGTGCCCGAGACGGGCGAGCACTTCTTCATCGAGTGCAACGCACGCATACAGGTCGAACACACCGTCACCGAGCAGGTCACCGGCATCGACCTCGTCGAGGCGCAGTTCCGGATCGCCGCCGGCGCCACGCTGGCCTCGGCGACCAGGACGCGATCGGCGCGCCGCGCGGCGCCGCCGTCCAGGCCCGGGTTGTCGCCCGTGGCGCCGGAACGCTGAGCGCCTACAAGGAGCCCACCGGGCCCGGCGTGCGCGTGGACGGCTGCGGCTACGTCGGCTACGCGCCGCCGCCCCAGTTCGACCCGCTGCTCGCCAAGGTCATCGCAGCGAGCTCGTCGTCTTTCGCTTCGGGTCACACCTCCTACGTTGCCGCGGTCGACCGACTCTTGCGAGCCCTGGACGAGTTCCATGTCGGCGGTCTCGCTACCAACCTGAATCAGCTCAAGGCGATCCTCGCCCACACCGCGGTCCGCGCCGCTGACGCGCGGACAACGCTTCTCGCTGAACATCCGGACCTGCTATCCCCCGCCACCGGTGCTGGCGGCAACGGCGCCCTGACCCTGCTGC
>JAGWAG010000149.1:5026-8768 GCA_021296535.1 Acidobacteriota bacterium
GGAAGGCGACCGCGTCGCCGCCGGCGAACCGCTGCTGATCGTCAGCGCGATGAAGATGGAGTCCCAGGTTGCCGCGCCGTTGGCCGGCACGGTGGCGGCGCTTCAGCCGCTGACATCCGGCGACACGGTAGAGGCCGGCCAGGTCGTCGCGGTCATCGCGCCGGCCGAGGGGGCAACAGGCGAGACGCAACTGGAACAGCGCGACGACACCTGGGCCCCGCAGCTCGAGGACGTCGCCACGATGCAGGCGCTTGCGCACAAGCGGCTGGCGCCCGGCTCCGACGAACGCGGCGTCGTGCGCCAGCGCAGCCGCGGCAAGTTGACCTGCCGCGAGCGCATCGACCTCCTGCTCGACGACGGCAGCTTTCACGAGATCGGCAGCATCGCGGGCTTTGCCTCGTACGACGAGAGCGGCGCGATCGTCGACTTCACGCCCGCCAACCACGTCGGCGGCTGGGGCAGGATCGAGGGTCGCACCGCCGTCGTCTGCGCCGACGACTTCACGTCCCGGGGCGGCCACGCGGACGGCGCGATCGGGGAGAAGAGCCGCCATCTCGACAAGCTGGCCCTGGAGATGCGGGTGCCCTCGGTGCGCCTGCTCGACGGCTCGTCTGGCGGCGGCAGCGTCGCGGCGATGGTGCCTCAGCAGAAGAAGGAGGGCGAGAGCAAGGCCAAGGAGAGCCACGGGGCGATCAAGGCCGGCCGCCCCCGGGTCGCGGGCGCGGGCGGGTCCTTCCTGCCGGGCCACCTCGGCAGCACGATGTACACGGAGCAACTGAGCACCGTGCCGGTCGTCAACCTGCTCCTCGGCAGCGTCGTCGGCATCGGCGCCGCCAAGGCCGTACTGGGCCACTTCTCCGTCATGGTGCGCGACATCGCGCAGTTGTTCGTCGCCGGACCGCCGGTCGTCCGCCCCGCGATGGGCTACGACATCACCAAGGAGGATCTCGGCGGCTGGCACATCCACTGCCGCAACGGTTCGGTGGACAACCTGGCCGAAACGGAGGAGGAGGCGATGGCCCTCACCCGGCGCTTCCTGTCCTACCTGCCCGCTTCCGTCTTCGAGCCGCCCCCCACGGCAGAGCCGGACCCGAACGACCCGGCCGACCGTCGCGACGAGGAGCTGTTCGGCCTCATCCCCCGCAAGCGGACCGCGACCTTCGACGTGCGCCGGGCGATCCGCCTGATGGCGGACAGGGACTCCTTCTTCGAGATCGGCCCGCTTTGGGGCACCGATCAGGTCACTGGTTTCATCCGCATGAACGGCTTTCCCGTGGGCGTCATCGCTTCCGACAGCCAGCACACGAACGGCGGCGCCCTCACCGCCGACGGCTGCCGCAAGCTCTCCCGACACCTCGACCTCTGCGACCTGTTCCACCTACCGGTTCTCAACCTGGTCGACAACCCCGGCTTCGCCGTCGGCCTCGAACACGAGATCACCGGCACGATCCGCTGGGGCGGCCAGTGGATGATCGCCTTCTCGCAGGTCACCACGCCGATCTTCACCGTCATCATGCGGCGCAGCTTCGGCGTCGCCGGCAACAACTACGCCACCCCGCGCGCCGAACCCTCCATGCGCGTCGCCTGGCCCGCCGCCGACACCGGCGGTATCCCGCCCGAAGGCGGCATCGAAGCTGCCTACAAGCGCCAGCTGGCCGAAGCCGAGGACCCGAAAGCCCTCCGAGAAGAGCTGATGGCCCGCATCGAAAGCGCCCGCGGCCCCGTCGGCCCTCTCTCCCGCTTCCAGATCGAAGAGATGATCGACCCGCGGGACACCCGCCGGATGATCTGCGAGTGGATCGATACGGCCTGGAAGATCGTCTCCCAGCCGGCGCGGCTCAAGCCGCGGCCGATCCAGTTCCGGCCTTGAGGGTGACGTCCCGAGCCGGCAACGAGGCACCACCACGCATCGGTCGAATACCAGCCCGAGGGCGGCGGAGAATTGACACGAATCTCGTGTTTCACTATTTTCGTGCCATGAAGAACATCACCATCACGTTGCCGGAGGACATCGCCCGATGGGTTCGCGTCCGGGCGGCGCAGAACGAGTTGAGCGTCTCAAGGTGGCTGGCACAGATCATCGAAAGCCAGAGGCACCGGGAAGACGAGTACGAGGTCGCCATGGAGCGGTTCCTGGAGCGAGCTCGCCAGCCACGCACCTTCGACTGGGTCGACGGTCGCAAACCGACCCGAGAGGAAGTGCATGACCGCGCCGGTCTTCGTTGACACGAACGTCCTCGTGTACCTGCACACCGATTCCGATCCGGCGAAGCGGGAACGAGCCGACGCGTGGGTCGACTTCCTGATACGACGCCGTGCCGGCAGGCTGAGCACCCAGGTTCTCCAGGAGCTCTACGCGGTGCTGACCCGCAAGGTGCGCCCTCCCCTGGAACAGCAGCTGGCGCGTTCCATCGTCCGGGATCTCGGCTCGTGGAAGCCCTTGTCGCTCGAGCCAGCCGTACTGGAGCGCGCGTGGAACCTGGAGAGTCGCTACTCAGTCTCCTGGTGGGACGCTCTGATCGTTGCGGCGGCCCAGACAAGCCGATGCGGCGTACTCCTGACCGAGGACCTTCAGAACGGGCAGCAGTTCGGCAGCCTGCGAGTCGTCGACCCGTTCTCTGGAGAAGCGCGGGATCCGCGAAGCGTGCTCGAGTCACGAGTGCATTGATCTGGCGGCCGCCGCCGCGAATGCACCGCCTGAACCGCGGGTCCCGCGGGCCATAGGACCGAGCTACTTCATGAACGAGGACCTCGACGAGGAGAAGGTTCGGCTGATCTGGGAGCACAACGTCCTACCGTATGTGGAGGAGCATCTCTACAACGAGGCGGACACGGCCTCACACAGCGTTGAGGCACCCGGTGAGCTGGACGGTGCCGGGCAGGACGAAGAAGCCGACGATGCGGAATCAGGGCGAAGCCGACAACGTTGTGCATCGAGTTCGCCACGCCGGGAAGCAGCTCGAAGTCGCCACGCTCGACCTGTCAGGCAGCATCGACAGCCTGAGAGACGAGATCGGCAAGCTGGCGGAACGAGTCCGCGCCCTCCGCCGTAGCTCCCTCGAACTCCGCCAAGCCGCCTGAGCGAACACTTAGCCCAGTAGCGGATTGCGGGCCGGCAACTCGGGAAACCGGCTGAAGTCGCGGTCGGCGGTCCAGAACTCGGTGACGCCGTGGGCGAGGCAGAGGGAAGCGACACGCGCGTCGTGGACCATCGGCCCTCTGACCTGGCCCTGGCGGAGCAAGTCCTTGAGTAGCTCCCAGTGGGCGAAGGTCTCCGTCAGAAGAACTGCCACCGGGGACTCAAGCCAGGCGTCGACCTGCTCGATTGCGACTTCCAGCGTCGAAGGCGGACGGAAAATGCCCGGGCGCGTAACCGTGGCCAGAAACTCGTGAACGCACGGCCAAGGCAGTCCCCATGCCACACGGCCCTCGGCAAGCGCCGACACACACGCCTTGGCCCGATCATTCCATTCCGAGTCGGCGCGGTGGGCGTAGACGAGGATGTTCGTGTCCGTCGCGATCAACCCCCGCGCCCTTCATAGATGGCTTCGCGGATGCGGGGCCAATCGGCGCCCTCGAACTCTGGCTCCAGGCCGTGGCCGTCAACGCTCGCATCCCTCAGCGTAAAGCCCGCGGACTCTCGGTCAACCTTGATCGCCATCCGCAACCCACGCTCGAACAGCTCCCGCAGCGTGATGTTCTCCTTTGCCGCATGAGCCTTCGCCTCTCTCGCCAGGTCGTC
>JAGWAG010000012.1:0-50604 GCA_021296535.1 Acidobacteriota bacterium
ATCATCGACTACGTCGCCCGCCGCGGCATGGCCGCCTACCTGAACGTCCCCGTCTACGCGGCCTTCCATGACTGGCTCGGCCGCCGCGAGCTGCTCGGTCCGATGTGGGACGCCTGGGCCGCCGGCGACCGCAAGAAGGCGGTCGAGGTGATCCCCGAGGAAACGCTCCACGACATCTTCATCATCGGCTCTCCCGGCAAGTGCCGCGAGCGCATCCAGGAGTACATCGAAGCGGGTGTCCATACGCCGGCCCTGGCGCTCCAGCACCCGGGCGACGATCTGCGGCAGACGATCCGCGACCTGGCGCCGCAGTAAGGTCCGCGACTGGCTCGCGGGCGCGGGATCGGCTGCTCGTAACCGGAGTCGCCCCAGCGTCTGAGTTCCTGGACGACTTGGGCTCGTGACGGAACTGACGAGCAATGGGGAAGGCCAATATGCGCCGTATACTGCCCGGACGGGGCCCGGGCCGGTCCTCGAACCCGGAGAACGACCATGAACCGGACTCTGACGGCGATCATCGAGCGAGAAGAAGACCTATTCGTGGCCCTGTGCCCCGAGTACGACATCGTAAGTCAGGGCGCGTCGGTCAGCGAAGCGAGGAAGAACCTTCAGGAGGCGCTTGAGTTGTTCTTCGAGGCGGCGCCGTCCGAAGAACAGGAGCGTCGCTACCGGTCCGAGGTGTACGTGACGAACCTGTACGTCGCCGTTGGGTAGATTGCGCCGGCTGTCCGGTGCAGAGGTACGACGCATCCTCAAGCGACATGGGTTCTCCCCCGTGCGTAGAAGAGGCAGTCACGTCGTCATGCAGAGGAGGGCAAGAGGCGATGTAGTGACGGTGCCCGTGCCGGACCACCGAGAACTGGCGGTCGGGACCCTGCGGGCGATCATTCGGCAGTGCGGGGTCGCTCGCGAGGAGTTCGAGGTGGATTCGCCGCGGCGTGTCTAGGCGCCACGGACGGCGTCGGTGTAACTGGCAATCCGTTCACGGCGCAGCCTGGATTGACGTAGACTCCCCGCCGCCCCGAGACTGGGGAAAAGAGGCTCATAGCCCGACCGATACGCATTTCCCCAGAGGAGAACACCCCCATGGCTCTCAACACCTACCTGACCTTCGACGGCAACTGCCGGGAGGCGTTCGAGTTCTACCGTTCCGTCTTCGGCGGCGAGTTCCAGGACTTCACGACGTTCGGCGAAGGCCCGGAGGGGCTGCCGCTGGCCGAGGGCCAGGAGGACCAGGTCATGCATGTGGCGCTGCCGTTCGGCGACAGCGTGCTGATGGGGAGCGACAGCACGACGTTCGGTCCGCCGCTTCAGGTCGGCAACAACTTCTCGATCTCGGTGGAGGCCGAGAGCCGGGAACAAGCGGACGAACTGCAGGCGAAACTGTCGGAAGGCGGTGAGGTGACGCTGCCGATGGAGGACCAGTTCTGGGGCGCCTACTTCGGCATGTGCTCAACTGGATGCTGGTGTACGCACCGCCACAGGAGTAGCGGGGAAGCAGGGCTACCGCCAACAGGGAGTTACAAGGAGCCACTCACGATGACCGCCATCTCACCCCACGACGGTCCTGTCGCCGTCACCGGCGTCTCCGGGTTCACCGGCGGCCACATGGTGCGCGAACTCGTCCTTCACGGCTACCGGGTACGTGCGTGCCTGCGCAACGCGGATTCCTGGCGCGGCCGGGACTGCGTGCAGTACCTGAAGCGCCTGCCGAACGTCGAGATCGTCGACGGTTGCGACCTGTTCGTGTCCGGTTCGTACGACGAGGCGTTCGCCGGTTGCTCGGGCGTGTTCCACGTCGCCGCGGTGCTCGGCAACTCGGCCGACGGCAAGTCGCAGCCGCTGGGCTCGGGAGACGTCTCCAGGGACGTCTACGAGGGCGGCATGGCCGGCACGCGGAACGTGATCGACTCGGTGAACCGCAGCGGCAGCGTGAAGCGCGTCGTCTACACGAGCTCGCTGGCGGCAATCTCGGGCCTGGCGCCGCCACCGATGCTTCCGGGCTTCGCGTGGACGGAGACGCACTGGGCTCCCGACCACTTCGAGCCGGAGGCCTGGCAGCACCCGCGGCAATCGTACGCCCGCAGCAAGGTGGACACGGAGCGGCTGTTGAACGAGTCGGCGGACGAGAGCGACGGCCGCTGGGACGTGGTCACGATGAACCCGGCGATGATCTGCGGCCCGGTCCTGTTCAAGGCCCAGGTCGGCCAGTGGATCGAGCAGATCGGCCGGCTGGCCGCCGGGCTCGATGTGACCTGGCCGACGCCGTACGACATGTACTACAACATCATCGACGTCCGCGACCTGGTGAAGGCCGAGCGGCTGGCGGCGGAGTCGGCCGTCGACCACCGGGCGACGAACGGCGGCAGCCGGTACCTCCTGCACGGCAGCGGCGGCCGCTCCGCGCTCCGGCTGAGCACCGAAGTCGCCGGCATCATCCGCGAGGCCTTCCCCTCCTTCGTCGTCGGCGGGACGGCAGCGCCTGAGGGCGGACCGCCGCGACCCGCGGCGATCAACCACAGCCGGAAGGCGATGTCCCTGCTGGGCGCCACGTTCCGGCCGGTCGAGGACACGATCCGGGACGTGGTGGAGACGTCCATCGAGCTGGGCGTGATCACGCCGCGGTTGAGGGACGCCTGACGGTCAGCCCGCACGTGGGCCTCGACGAGACCGGACGGAAGGCTGGTCCTGACCCCAGCCGTGCGGACGGAAAGCCCGCTCCAGGTCTGGTCGGTTTGGCGCCGGCCCTCGTCCTGCTTTCCTTCGGCGGCCTGCTTCGCGCCGACGACCCGAACCCTGGGCGCAACCGGGTCGCTGAAGCGGAGAACCTCCCCGTTTCCTGGGACGTCGCGTCTGGCGAGAACGTGTTGTGGGCTGCGGAACTCGGAACGACCACCTACGGCGGCCCGACGCTCGCCGGCGATCTGGTCGTGGTGGGAACGAACAACGAGCGTCCACGGGATCCGGCGGTGACGGGCGACCGAGGCGTGGTGATGGCCTTCGACCGTCACTCCGGCGCCTTCCGCTGGCAGATCACGCACGAGAAACTGGAGACGGGCGACGCGAACGACTGGCCGTTGCAGGGCGTCTGCTCGACGCCATCCTTCGACGGTGAGCGGCTCTACTACGTCTCGAACCGGGGCGAACTCGTCGCTGCGGACCTCGCCGGCGATGTTGCCTGGTCCTTCGACATGGTCGGGGAGTGGGGCGTGTTCCCGAAGCACATGGCGGCTTCGACGCCGCTGGCCGTGGGCGAACTCGTCTTCGCGTCGACCAGCAACGGGGTGACGGATGACGGCCGGGTCCCGGCGCCGGAGGCGCCGAGTTTCGCGGCGTTCGAGCGTGCGACGGGCCGGCCGCTGTGGCGAGACGGGAACCCCGGCGCCGGGCTGATCGACGGCCAGTGGGGGAGCCCGTCCCACGGTCGCGTCGGCGACAGGCCGCAGGTCGTCTTCCCGGCCGGCGATGGCTGGCTCTACGCCTTCGAGCCGGTGACGGGGCGCGCGCTCTGGCGTTTCGACGGCAACTCGGCGCTTGCCGCTGGCGAGTTGGACCGAGTCGACTCGCGGCATGTCTTCGTGGCCACCCCGGTACTGCTCGAGGACACCGTCTACATCGCCGCGGGCCGGGAACCGGAAGCGTCGCTCAGGGCCGGCGTGATCTGGGCCGTCCACGCCGGGGGCAGCGGCGACGTGACGTCGAGCGGGGTGCGCTGGCGGTTCGAAGACCCGGACTTCGGGCGTGCGATCGCCACCGTGGCGGTCGCCGCCGGCATCGTCTACGCCGCGGACCTTAACGGTTTCCTCTTTGCGCTCGACGCGGAAAGCGGCGAGAAGCTCTGGGTCTACGATGCCCTGGCGCCGTTCTGGAGCTCGCCCCTGGTCGCGGACGGCAAGGTCTACGCGGCCGACACGGAGGGCGATGTCACGGTGCTCCGGGAGGGGCCGACGATCGAGATTCTGGCGGAGAACGTGATGCCGCGAGCGGTGTACACTTCGCCGTCCACGGATGGCTCGGTCGTCTACCTCGCGACCAGCGAAACGCTTTATGCGCTGGTCGCCCGAGCTTCGGGCGGCGGCACGGACGGTTGACAGCTCAAGGACCCCGACCCATGAAGATTCGAATCTCCCTGCACCTTCCCTGCATCCTGGCGGCGGTCCTCGCTGCCGGCTCCGCGGCATCCGCGAACGATCCGCCGGCGATGTTCGGCAACACGCCGGCCCGCAACATGGTGTCCGATGCCAGCAACCTGCCCACCGAATGGGACGTGAGGTCCGGTCAGAACATCATCTGGCAGGCCAAGGTCGGTTCGCAGACCTACGCCGGTCCGGTC
This sequence comes from Acidobacteriota bacterium, assembly GCA_021296535.1. Taxonomy (GTDB): domain Bacteria; phylum Acidobacteriota; class Thermoanaerobaculia; order Multivoradales; family Multivoraceae; genus Multivorans. The sequence continues at coordinate 4,334 of JAGWAG010000012.1, forward strand.
GTGCACGGCGGTCGGGTGTACGCCGGCACGAACAACGAGGGGCTTCGCCGGCCCGGCATCGAGGGCGACAAGGGCGTGGTGATCGCCCTGGACAAGGAGACGGGCCAGCTTCTTTGGCAGGCCACCCACGACAAGCTCGGCGCCGGCCGGGTCAACGACTGGCCGCTCCAGGGCGTCTGCTCGACCCCCTTCGTCGACGATGAGCGCGTCTACTACATCTCGAACCGCGCGACGGTGGTCGCCGTGGATGTGGACGGCTTCCGGGACGGCACGAACGACGGCATGACGGACGAGCAGTACAGGGAGGAACTCGACGCCGACATCGTGTGGGAGTACGACATGATCGCGGAGCTCGACGTGTTCCCGCACAACCTGGCCGCGGGGTCGCCGCTCGTCGTCGGCGACCTTCTCTTCACGGTCACCGGGGCCGGGGTCGACGAGGGGCACATCAATCTCCCCTCGCCGGCGTCGCCGGCCTTCATCGCCCTCGACAAGAACACCGGCGAACTGGTCTGGGAGAGCATCGACAGCGCCGATGCGGTCCTGCACGGCTCCTGGTCGAACCCCGCCTACGGTGTCGTCGACGGCCAGCCGCAGATCGCCTTTCCGGGCGGCGACGGCTGGCTTTACACCTACGAACCTGCGACCGGCAAGCTGCTCTGGAAGTTCGACCTGAATCCCAAGGACTCCGTGTGGGAACTCGGCGGCGCCGGCACCCGCAACAACATCATCTCGACGCCGGTCTTCTACAACAACCGCTTCTACCTCGGCGTCGGCCAGGATCCCGAGCACGGCGAGGGGCCGGGCCACTTCTACGCCCTGGACGCGGGCGTCGAAGGCGACGCGACGGACAGTGCGGCCTTCTGGCACTTCGGCGACGACGACTTCAACCGCACGATCTCGACCGCGGCGATCGCCGACGGCCTGCTCTACATTCCCGACCTGAGCGGTTTCCTCTACGTGCTGGATGTCGAGACCGGCGAGCATCTCTGGACCCACGACACCTTTGCCGCGGTCTGGGGTTCGGCGTTCGTGGCGGACGGAAAGGTCTACCTGGGCGACGAGGACGGGGACATCGTCGTGCTCGAGGCGGGCCGCGAAGAGAAGGTGATCGCGGAGCAGAACATGGGCTCTGCCGTCTACACGACGCCGGTGGCCGAGGACGGCCGGATCTACGTCGCCACCCGTTCCGACGTGTTCGCGATCGGGTCGAAGTAGGGGGACGCGCCGAAGCAGTCGTGGTCATCAAGCGAGGTCAGCGACCCCTCGAAACGGAGGACTCATGGGGCGTCGACGCGGCGCCCGGCCGGGTTCTCTTCGGTTCGGGGGTGATCGACCTCCTCGGCGACCTGGTCCAGGAGCTCGGCGGTGGCCGCGTTCTGGTCGTAACGGACCCGGGGGTGGCGGCCGCGGGCCACGTGCACAGGGCGGCCGCCTCGCTGCGGAGCGCGGCGCTGGAGATAGCGGTCTTCTGCGGTGTCGAAGAGAACCCCGGCGAGCGTCACGTAGCCGCCGCGGCTTCCGCCGCGCGCGCCCACCGGGCCACCTTCCTGGTCGGCCTGGGCGGCGGTTCGGCGATGGACTGCGCCAAGGGCGCCAACTTCGTCCTGACGAACGGCGGCCGGATGGAGGACTATTGGGGATTCGGAAAGGCCGGCAAGCCGATGCTCCCTTCGGTCGGCGTGCCGTGCACGGCCGGCACCGGTAGCGAGGCGCAGTCCTTCGCAGTCATCTCGAAGGAAGACGACCACCGCAAGATGGCCTGCGGCGACCCGAAGGCCCGGTTCAGGGCCACGTTGCTCGATCCGCAACTGGTCCGGACCGCCCCCAGCGACGTCATGGCGGCTTCCGGACTCGACGCGTTGTCCCATGCGATGGAGAGCTACGTGACGACGGCTTCGAACCCCTACTCCCGGATGCTGGCTTCGGAGGGCTTCCGTCGCCTGCTGCGAGGCTTCGAGGCGGTGGCCACGGCCCGGTCCCCCAACGGCCACCTGACGGGGGAGCCGGAGTCCGAAGCTCGGCTAAACGAACTTTGGGGCGAGATGCTGCTGGGCGCCTACTTCGCCGGAGCGGCGATCGAGGCGTCCATGCTTGGAGCGGCCCACGGGTTGGCGAATCCGCTGACCGCCCGCTACGACGTCACGCACGGGGTGGCGGTGGCGGTGATGCTGGACCACGTCGTCCGGTACAACGGCGAGACCGGCGACGCCCGGTATGCAGGGCTGGCCCGGCTCCTCGACGGTCAGGAGGCCTGCGACGGACGCGCGAGCAATCGCCTGGCGGACCGCTGGATCGACTGCCGCCACCGGGTCGGAGTCGCCGGCAGCCTTCAGGAACTTGGCGTAGCGGAGGCGGATCTCGAACTTCTCGCAACGCAGGCAGCGGAGCAGTGGACGGCCCGGTTCAACCCCCGTACGACGAGTGCCTCCGATATGCTCGCGCTCTACCGGGCGGCCTTCTGATGCGCCCGAACCCGTAGATCAAGACAGCCCGTCCGCCCAACGCAAGAGTTCGTCATGTCAGAGATCGTCCCGCCTTCAGGCCGTTCCGCCCCCGCTTCCGCGTTGCGGCTCCGGCGATGGGCAGGCCGCAGTCGGATCCTCGCGCCGGTCCTGCTCCTGGGCATCCTCCTGGGCGTCGGAGCCGCCGCCATCGCCGGTGACGGAGAGGACCAGGAATCGACGGCGTCAGGGTCGTTGTTCCAGCCTTCCGCCGATGCCTGGCCGGTGTTCCGCGGCAACCTGCTGGGCACAGGCGTGGCAGCGACGACGCTGCCGGACGAGCCGAAGCTGCTCTGGACGTTCGACACCGGTAGCGAGATCGAAAGCACGGCAGCGATCGTGGGCGGCGTCGTCTTCTTCGGGGACTACGAGGGCCGGGTCTACGCCGTGACCCTTGAAGAAGGAAAGGAACTCTGGCGATTCGATGCGGGAACGCCGATCAAGGCGCCCCTCTCGGTCTTCGACGGCGTGGTCTACATCGGTGACGAGTACGGTCTCATCCACGCGCTGGACGCCGGGAGCGGCGAGGAGAAGTGGCAGTTCGAGACGCTGGGAGAGATCTACGCCGGCGTCTCGCTGCACGAGTCGCCGGAGGGAGGGGACCGGCTGCTCGTCGGTTCCTACGACAACTCGCTCTACTGCCTGGATCGCGAGAGCGGTGAGAAGTTGTGGCAGGTGGAGACGGAAGGCTACGTGCACGGCACGCCGGCGGTTGCCGACGGGCTGACCACGGTGTCCGGTTGCGACGGCTTCATGTGGCTGATCGACATCGAAACCGGTGAGACGATTCACAAGATCAACCTGCGGGGGCAGGCGGCCTCGAGCCCGGCCGTGATCGGCGAGATGGCCTATGTCGCCACCTACGAGAACGAGGTGCTGGGCATCGACCTCGAGCGGCGTGAGGTGGCCTGGGCCTATGAGCACGAAGTGCGCAAGTTTCCCTTCTACGCGTCGGCCGCCGCGGACGACGAGATCGTCGTGATCGGGGGACGGGACAAGATCGTCCATGCCCTGGATCCCCGGACCGGCGAACGGAAATGGGAGTGGAACAGCGGCGCCCGGCTCGACTCCTCCCCGGTCATCGTCGGCGACCGCGTGTTCCTGGGCTCGAAGCGGGGGCCCGTCCTCGCGCTTGACAAGGCGACCGGGGAACCGGTGTGGGAGTTCGACACCGGTTCGGCAATCATGGCTTCGCCGGCCGTGGCGTCGGAACGGCTGGTGATCGGCAGCCTCGACGGCATCCTGTACTGCTTCGGATGAACGGCCCTTCCGGGGAGGCAGAAATGAGTGAACCCACCGCCACGATGGCGGAGCCGGCTACCGGCCTGCTCGATCTCGAAGCGACCGACATCGGCTCTGTCTTCGTGTCGAACTACCCGCCGTACTCGGCCTGGAACGAGGCCTCGGTGGGGGAGGCGGCCGCGGCGCTTGATCAGGAGCCTGTAGCCGGCACCTCTCTGGGCCTCTACATCCATATCCCGTTCTGCCGCAAGCGCTGCAAGTTCTGCTATTTCCGGGTCTACATCGACAAGAACCACGAGCAGATCGGGCGTTACCTGGACGCCCTCGGCGCGGAGCTCGAGCGCTACGCGGACCGGCCGTCGATCAGGGGCCGGAAGCTCGATTTCGTCTACTTTGGCGGCGGTACGCCTTCCTACATCGCGGCCAAGCAACTGATTCCTCTTGCCGAGCGGCTGCAGGACGTGATGCCGTGGGACGGCGCCGAAGAGGTCGCGTTCGAGTGTGAGCCGGGGACGCTGACGCAGTCCAAGCTCGAGGCGATCCGCAGCATCGGCGTGACCCGCCTCAGCCTCGGCGTGGAGAACTTCGACGACAGGATCCTGGAGGAGAACGGCCGCGCCCACGTGTCGAAGGAGATCTACCGGGTGCGCGACTGGATCCGGGCCCAGGGGTTCCGGCAACTGAACGTGGACCTGATCGCCGGCATGGTCGGCGAGACCTGGGAGAGCTGGAAGCGAACCGTGGACCTGACGATCGAGTACGACCCGGACTCGATCACGCTCTACCAGATGGAACTCCCGTTCAACACGGTGTACTCGAAGGCCAAGCTGCGCGGCGATGCCGACGCGCCGGCCTTTGCCGACTGGCGCACGAAACGGGAATGGCACGCCTACGCGTTCGAGCAGTTCGAGCGCGCCGGCTTCGAGCGCTGGAGCGCCTACACGATGATGCGGCGCGACCGGCGCTGCAAGTTCGTCTACGCCCGCGAAGTCTGGAACGGCGCAGACATGATCCCGATCGGGGTCTCGTCGTTCGGCCACATGGGCGGCGTCCATCTGCAGAACCACGACCGCTGGGACGACTACCTGGCGGCGATCGAGGACGGCGGCCTGGCGACCCGAAGAGCCTTCGCCACGACCGCCCGGGAGCGCCTGACCCGCGAGCTCATCCTGCAGTTGAAGCGTGGCTGGCTCGAGCGCGGGGCGTTCGAGCGCAAGTTCGGCGTGGACGTTGTGGCGAACTATGCGGACGCCTTCGGCAGCCTGACCGAGCAGGGCCTGGCAACGATCGGGCCGGAGCGGATCGAACTGAGCGAGGGCGGACTTCTGCGGGTCGACCAACTCCTGCCGCGGTTCTACGACGAGCAGTACCGCGGCGCACGCTACACGTAGCGCCGCAAGCTCCGACGGAACTGCCCGCCAAAGCGGAGCCGGCCCCGCGGCCGGCACGTCTACCTGGCCGCCTGCGGCGGCAGCCGGCGGGGACGCCGGCGCACCCAGTCGGCGGCCAGTTCCATCCGAGTCAACGCTGCGCCGACGCTGCGTTGACTCCTAGAAGTCGATGCCGAACTGGATGCCGACCTCGGCCGGCGGCGCCCAGACCGCGAGCGATCCGGTGTAGTTCACGAAGAACTGGCTGAGCCGGTACTCCTCGTCGCCCAGGTTGCGGCCGTAGGCGGCCAGGAACAGGCGTCCCTGCGCCGAGGTCCAGCGCAACTGCGCGTGGAGCAGGTTGTAGGAAGGCTGGACGAAGCGCTCGAAGGCGTCGAAGGCGACGTCGTCGGTGTACTGGTACTCGCCGCGCGCCGTGAGCGAACCGCTGCTGCCGAGGTCGAAGGTGTAACTCAACGACGCTGAGGCTGAGAGATCGGGCGCCCTGGGCAGTCCATTGCCGGAGAGGTCGGTGGGCGGAATCGGGAGAGCGCCACCGCCGCCCTGCAGCACCTGGGCCGGATCGACCAAACCCGCGGCGAGCAGTTGCTCCACGAACTGAGCTTGCAGCACGGGATCGATCGACGTGAACTCCACGAACTCGTCGTCGAGGATTTCGAACGAAAGGTCGAAGGCGAACCGCGGGCTCGGCCGGACCGAGAACTCGAAGTCGAGGCCTCGGATGCGGGCGTTGGCCGCGTTCTCGACCACCGAACGATCCGGGTAGAGCACGGCCACTTGGAGGTCGTCGTAGTCGTAGTGGAAAGCCGCTGCGTTGATGCGCACCTTCCGGTCGGCAACGGAGGACTTGATGCCGATTTCGAAACTGGTGACGGTCTCCTCGTCGAAAGCGGGCTGGAGCGAAAGTGAGTTGTAACCGCCGCTCTTGTAACCGGCGGTCAACGCCCCGTACAGCATCACGTCGTCGCTGGGGCGAATCTCGAGGCCCAGCTTGGGGGTCAGCGCGCTCCAACTGTCCTTCAGGACCTGAAGCTCCGGCAGGAAGGTCTGGAAATTGAGAGCGGCCTGGTCGTTCTCCTTCTCGTCGGCGGTATAGCGCGCTCCGGTGGTCAGCGTGAGGCGGTCGCTCAGGTGCCAGTCGACCTGGCCGTACGCGGCGTAGAGTGACGAGTCGAGGTTCGTCTCGAACGGCAGCGGCGTCACGACTCCGGGCAGGGGCAGGCCGAGGAAAGGCGCCACGGCGTTGTAATAGTTCGGCCCGCACAGGAACGGAGGCGCCAGGATGCCGAGAGAGCAGTAGTTCGTCGGGTCGAACAGGAACGTCTGCGGACTGTTCGCGAACAGCCAGACGCCGAGCAAGGCCGTGTCGGTGATGTTGTCGAGCTGTGTTCGGCTCTCCTCGCTGAAGGCGTACGCCCCGGCCACCCAGTTGGCACGCTCGTTGGCGCCATGGAACTGGAATTCCTGAGACCACCACTGGGATCCGAAGGTGCCCGAGTTGGTGATGAAGGCGTTGGGAGAAGCGTCGATGTCCGTGTCGCGCATCGAATCGAACTCACGCCAACTGCTGATCGACGTGAAGCTCGTGCCGCCCGCCATCGCCTTGTTCACGTTCAGCGAGAAGCCGGACTCTTCGTAGCGTGACGCAGGCGTGGTGTCCGTGGAGATGCGGTGGATGTCGTCCGGGTCGGAGTAGCCGTAGAAACGGTTCAGGGTCCCCACTGTGCTGTAGGGGGACACGTCGAACGGCTTGAAGGGAAAGTTCGCGTGCGCATCGTCGTCCGTGCTGTCGGCCCGAATCGTGAAGGTCAGGGAGTCCGAGGGCAGGAAGGTGAGCGCGCTCCGGAGCGTCACGCCGTCGAAGTTGTCGGCGCTGGCGTCCAGGAAGTCGTTGTAGGTGGGGTCCTCGACCTGGGCGGTGGCGCCGGTGAAGCGTGCCCAGACCTTCCCCGACACGGGACCGGTGAGCGTCAGACCGTAGCGGCGTCCCTCGGCCGACTCGCTGGAGTCGAACTCGGAGAGGGATGTGAAGAGGCGCCCATGGAATTCGCTCTCCGGCGCCCGGGTGATCACGTTGACCGCCCCGGCAGTCGAGTTCCGTCCCCAGAGCGTGCCTTGGGGGCCGCGCAGGACCTCGATTCGCTCCAGGTCGAGGAATGGGTTCACCGCCGCCTGCGGCCGCGGCATGTAGATGCCGTCCACGTAGTAGCCGACCGTCGGCTCGGTGCCGATGCCGAGCGTGCTCGAGCCGATGCCGCGGATGTAGATGGCGACTTCGCCCGTGGTCGGGCTCTGGCCCGAGATGACGACGCCGGGGGCGGCCTCCGCCAAGGCGTGGATATCGCCGATCGCCTGCCGCTCAAGTTCCTCGCCCGAACGGGTGACGATCGAGATCGGCACGTCCTGGATCGCCTCCTCGACGCGTTGGGCGGTGACCGTGATCTCGTCGGTGACGGTCGAATCCGGCTCATCCGGTTCCTGCGCGACCGCGCCGATGGCGACGAGCGGCAACAGGGCGCAGACGACCAACGGGGCGACAGGAGTAGAGCGCATGTGCGGGTACCTTTCGAGACTCTGGGCCGGCGCGCCTGGAACCTCGCGTTCGTAGATTGTCTGAAGATCTCAGGCTACAACAAACGGGACTACGGGCGGGAGGTCGTCCAGGTTGCGGGTGGCCGGCATCGGCTCCCTGCCGTAGACTCCCGGCGGTGTTCGCAGCGTCTTCTTACGATCTGATCGTGATCGGCGCCGGCCCGGGCGGCTCGGCGGCCGCGGCGATTGCGGCCCGCGGGGGCCTGCGCACGTTGCTGCTCGAGCGGGAACCCGTGCCGACCTTCAAGATCGGCGAGTCCCTGATGCCGGACACGCACGGCGTGTTCGAGAAGATGGGGGCGCTGGAGCGGATGAAGAGCAGCCACTTCGTGGAGAAGCACTCGGTGCAGTTCTTCACCAGGACGGGCAAGGCGTCCATGCCGTTCTACTTCGAGAAGGAAAGGCCGGGAGACGACAGCGCCCGGACCTGGCAGGTGCGCCGCTCGGAGTTCGATCAGCTCCTGATGGAGACGGCCGCCGGGCAGGGCGCCGAAGTACACCGCGGGGTCAACGTCCGGGACGTGCTCTTCGAGGACGGTCGGGCGCTCGGCGTACGCGTCACGGCCGCGGACAGCGGGGGCCCAGTGGAGCTCGTGAGCCGGGTCGTCATCGACGCCACCGGCCAGAGCGCGTTGCTGGCACGACGGCTCGACCTGGGCCGTGTGGACTACGGCCTGCGACACGCCTCGATCTACACCCATTTCCGCGGCGCGATCCGGGACGAGGGGAAGGACGAGGGCGCGACCCTGATCCTGCACACGGAGTCCGGCGAATGCTGGTTCTGGTACATCCCGCTGGCCGGGGATGTGGTCAGCGTCGGGGTCGTCGGACCGATGGATGCCCTGGTTCGAAACCGTGACGGCAGACCGCACGAGATCTTCTTCGAGGAAGTCGGGAACTGTGCGGAGATCGAACGCCGGATCGCTCCAGCCCACCAGTGCCGTCCGGTGTCCGTGATGAAGGACTTCTCCTATCGGATCGACAAGATGGCGGGTGACGGCTGGATCGCGATCGGCGACGCGTTCTCCTTCATCGACCCCGTGTACTCGTCCGGCGTGTTCCTGGCTCTCAAGTCCGGCGAGATGGCGGCGGAAGCGTCGATCGATGCGATCGCCGCCGGTGATGTCTCGGGTGAACGGCTGGGAGCGTTCCAGCCACTTCTGATGCGCGGCGTCGAGGCGGTACGTCAGTTGGTCAATGTCTTCTACGACCCGAACTTCAGCGTCGGTTCGTTTCTGCGGCTGTATCCCCAGCACCAGAGCAAGGTGACTCGCATCCTGATCGGCGACGTGTTCGAAGTGGATTTCACCTCCATGTTCGAGGACATGGCGGCGTTCGCCGCGGCCGGGGGCGGCAAGACCGTTCCGCCGGCGGTGGACCAAATGGCCCGGGCCGCACCCGCGTCCTGACCGGCGTCTGAACGGGGAACGAGGCGGAGTCCATGGCGACGACGGCGACTCGGCGGCTGGCGTACGCGACCCTGGCCGTCCTGTACCTGCTCCACAACGACCTCTGGTTCTGGTACGACGGAGACCGGTTCCTCGGGCTGCCGATCGGATTGACGTACCACCTCCTCTTCGCTGGCGCGGTCGTGCTGACCATGGCATGGCTGGTTCGTAGCGCCTGGCCGGTCGCCGAACTCGATCGCCTGGCGACCGGCTCCGGCTCGGCGCAAGCCGCGAACGGCGGTGAACGCGAGGCCAGGGCTCCCGAGGCCAAGGGATGACCCTCACGATCATCCTCGGCTATCTGCTGGCCGTGCTCCTGATCGGTGCGTGGAGCAGCCGGCGCCTGGCCGCAACGGGCGAGGACTTCTTCGTCGCCGGACGGACGATCGGTCCCTTCGTGCTCCTGATGACCCTGTTCGGCACCCACATGACGTCCTTCGCCTTGCTCGGCGCGTCGGCGGAGTCGTACCGGGTCGGGATCGGTGTGTTCTCCCTGATGGCGTCGTCCTCGGCGTTGATGGTGCCTATCGTGTTCTTCTTCGTCGGCACCCGGGTCTGGGCGGTCGGCAGCCGCCTGGGGCTTCTGACCCAGGTTCAGTTCGTTCGCGCCCGCTGGGGCTCCGACGGGGTCGGCCTGCTGCTGTTCGTCGTCCTCGTCGTGCTGCTGGCCCCCTACCTGCTGATCGGCGTGATGGGCGGCGGCATCACGCTCCAGCAGATCACCGACGGCGCCGCGCCGCCGTGGCTGGGCAGCTTGCTCATCTGCGGCGTCGTGATCGGCTACGTGACGAGCGGCGGTCTGCGCGGAACGGCCTGGGTGAACACCTTCCAGACCGGGATGTTCATGGTGCTCGGCGCCGTCACCGCGATCCTGATCGTCACGAAGCTGGGCGGCGTCGGCGCGGCGCTCGACCGGGTGGCCGCGAGCCGGCCGGATCTGCTGATTCGAGGCGACGCGATCGACCCGCTGCGGCTGCTCAGCTACACCCTGATCCCGTTGTCGGTGGGCACCTTTCCTCACATCTTCTCGCACTGGCTCTCCGCCCGGCAGGCGGCGACCTTCAAGGCCCCGATCGTGCTCTACCCGGTGTGTATCGCCGTGGTATGGATCCCGAGCGTGTTGTTGGGCGTGTTCGGGAACATCGACTTTCCGGGGCTCGAGGGGCCGGCGTCCAACTCCGTCCTGATTCGGATGATCGCCCTCTACACTCCCGATCTGCTCGCCGGGTTGCTCGGCGCCGGCGTCTTCGCCGCGATCATGTCGTCGCTCGACTCACAGTCGCTCTCCCTGGGCACGATGTTCACCCAGGACATCGTGCGCCACTACCGTTGGGGTGGCGAGCTCAGCGAGTCCCGCCAGATTCTGCTGGGCCGGCTGTTCGTCGTGGGCGTGGTGGCGGCCGTTTTCCTCGTTTCCCTGGTCGCTGAACGGAGCATCTTCGCGCTCTCGGTGTGGTCCTTCACCGGCTTTGCGTCGCTGTTGCCTGTCGTCATAGCAGCCCTCTACTGGCGTCGCAGCACGGCCACCGGCGCCGCCGCTGCGATCGTCACCGTGATCGTCCTCTGGATCTGGTTCTTTGTTCGCGGGGTCGGTCAGCCGGACTACAGCGTGGGCGGGACCGGCGTGATGCCGGTGGCGGTCATCTTCGCCGGCTCGGTCGCGGCGCTGGCTATCGGTTCCCTGCTCAGCAAACCGCCCGGTACCGAGCGGGTGGCGCGCTTTATCCCATGACCGGCACCGACCAGCCCCTACGAATCGCCTACCTGGCGGCAGGCGCCGGCGGCATGATCTGCGGAAGTTGCATTCACGACAACGCCCTCGTGCGCGCGCTCCAGCAACGAGGCCACAACGCGGTCCTGCTGCCGATCTACACGCCGCTGAGGACCGACGAGGAGAACGTCAGCTACGGCAGAGTCTTCTATGGCGCGGTGAACATCTACCTGGAGCAGAAGCTGCCGCTCTGGAGCCGGGCGCCCGTGGGTCTGCGCCGGCTGCTGGACAATCCGCGTCTCCTGGCGCGAGTGACGCGTTCCGCGGCAGCGACGGACGCCCGCGAGCTGGGGGAACTGGCCCTCTCCATGGTGCGCGGCGAGGCGGGACGCCAGCTCGCGGAGCTCCAGGGTCTCGCCAAGTGGCTCGGGGACGAGTTCCAGCCCGATGTCGTTCACCTGACGAACTCCATGCTCCTGGGCATGGTCCACCACCTTCGCGAAGTGCTGCCTCGAGCGCTCATCGTTTGCGGCCTCCAGGGCGAGGACATTTTCCTCGAGGACCTGGAGGACCCCCACAGGTCGGAGGTCCTTGCCGAAATGCGGACCCGGGTTCGCGAGGTCGACGTCCTCGTCGCGCCGAACGAGTACTACGCGGCGACGATGACCAAGCTGCTCGACCTGCCGCCGTCCCGCATCGACGTAGCCCGTCTCGGGATCGACCTCGAAGGTCACGGAAACCGCACCGCGGAACCCGCGGAGTCGCCGCTGATCATGGGGTACCTGGCCCGGATGTGTCCCGAGAAGGGCTTCCATCTCGCGGCTGAGGCGTTCAAGGAACTGAGCGATCGTCTCGGGCCCGGGCGCGTCCGCTTCCGTGCCGCGGGCTACCTGGGAGGCCGCGATCGGGTGTACTTCGAACTCCAGCGGCGGCGCATCGCCGACTGGGGCCTGGAACCCCACTTCGAGTGGCTCGGCGAGGTGGACCGGCAGCAGAAGATCGATCTCCTTCACGGTGTGCACGTGCTCGTCCTGCCGACGGTCTACCGGGAGGCGAAGGGATTGCCGGCGCTCGAGGCAATGGCGAACGGCGTACCGGCCGTTCTGCCCGACCACGGCGCGTTTCCCGAGATGCTCGAGATGACCGGAGGCGGCACGCTGGTGCCGGCCGGCGACGTGTCGGCGTTGGCGAGCGCGGTCGAGGAGTTGGGCTCCGATGCGGATCGCAGGGCCCAGCTCGGGCGCTCGGGCCTCCAGGGCGTGCGGAGGCACTACACAGCCCAGTTGATGGCCTCAGACACGCTCGCGTCGTACCGCCGGGGCCTGAGTCGACGAGCGGCGGGTGCCGCTACCTGAGCCGGTCAGGAACTTGCGCGGCAGAAACTGGGGGCGCCGGCCGTCTGGCCGGCCGCGCTAGCATCTCGCCGCGATGACTGACGCGCTCCACTTCGATTCCGTCACGAAGTCCTACGAGACGGAGGCCGGGGTCGTCGAGGTCCTGCGGGGCATCTCGGTGGCGCTGGGCGCGGGGGAGGCTATGGCGGTAACCGGTCCCTCGGGCAGTGGCAAGAGCACTCTCCTGCACCTCGCCGCGACGCTCGAGGCGCCGACGTCCGGCAGCATCCGGATTGCGGGCCAGGCCGCCCACGACTTACCCGAACGGGAACTGGCGGCGTTTCGTAGCCGGAGTGTCGGCCTGGTGTTCCAGGATCACTATCTGCTGCCGCAGTACACGATGCTGCAGAACGTACTTCTTCCTACCGTGGCCGCTGGTGGCGGCGGGGACGGAGGAGAGGAGCGGGCCCGGAGCCTGCTCCAGGCCGTCGGCCTCGGTACGCGCATCGACCACCGACCAGCGCAGCTCTCGGGGGGAGAGAGGCAGCGAGCGGCCATCGTGCGCGCACTGATCAACCGGCCGAGTCTGCTCCTTTGCGACGAACCGACCGGCAACCTGGACGCGGAGACCGCCACGTCCGTGGCCGACCTGCTCCTCGACCTCCACGCCGAAGGCGACAGCGCCCTGATCGTGGTCACTCACAGTCTGGAGCTGGCCGCGCGCCTGCCGCGGCAGGTAGAGCTGCGGGGAGGACTGCTCAGCGAAGCGCCGCCACGACAGGCGGCCGGAGGCTGAAGCCGTGAGTGCGGCCAGGCCCGGCGGACCCCTGCCCAGTCTGCGGCACTACTGGCGCTCCAACGTCGCCGTCGTGCTGACTGCCGCCGTCGCGGCGTCCGTGCTCACCGGCGCCCTGATGGTTGGCGACTCGGTGCGAGGAAGCCTGCGCGACCTGACCCTGGACCGGCTCGGCGGTATCGACCATGCCCTGCTCGGCGCCGGTTTCTTTCGGGAGGGCTTGCGGGACGAGCTGGCGGAGGATTCAGAGTTCGGGTCCCGCTACGGGTTGGTATCGGCGGCAATCCTGATGCAGGGGAGCATGGTGGACCCCGAGAGCGGCCGGCGCGCCGCGCGGATCAACGTCCAGGGGATCGACGACGCCTTTGCCGCGTTCTTCCGGGGCACCGAAGAGGCTCTCGACCTGTCCCGGCGCGACGGTCAACTGTTCGCGTCGATCGCGGTCAACCGATCGCTCGCCTCGTCTCTTGCGGTCGACGAGGGCGACTCCGTTCTGCTCTACCTGGAACGGCCGAGTGAAGCCCCGCGCGCCAGCCTGATGGGAGAAAAGGACCCCGCGGACCAGTTGGAGAGCGTGCGGCTCAGCGTGGTGTCGGTGCTGGAAGACGTCGGCGCGGGTCGGTTCCAACTCGCCCCGCACCAGAGCCAGCCGCTGGTTGCCTATCTCCGCCTGCGCGACCTCCAGCGGGAACTCGATCGCCGCAACCTCGCCAACACGTTGCTGGTGGGGGAACGAGCGAGGACCGGTTCCGGCCCGGTGGCTGACCCGGAGGCTGACCCGGAGGCCTCGGCAGCCGATGTCGAGCGCCGCATCCGTTCCCAGGCCGAAGTGGCCGATTTCGGGCTCACCCTCGAGGCGACGGACGATCACCTGCTCGTGACGACATCCCAGATCATTCTCGGTGCCGAGTTGGCCCGGGAAGTTCAGGCCGCGGCCTCGGAGGTTGGCGCGGAGACGATCGAAGTCTCGACCTATCTGGCCAATCGGGCCGCGGCCGACAGCGGCGCGGCCGCTCCGTACTCGACGATCACGGCACTTGATGTGGCCCGCGCTGGTGAAATTGGCGTCCTGCGTCTGACGGACGGCCGACCGGCTCCCGGGCTCGGGCGTGGTGAAGTGCTGGTCAATTCGTTCCTGGCCGAAGATCTCGCGGTCGGAGCGGGCGACCGGCTGGCAATCGACTACTTCCAGCTTGGCGACCGGGAGCAGTTGATCGAACAGACCGTCGAGACCACGGTGGCCGGGGTCGTCGAGATGAGGGATTGGGGCGTCGACCGAACGCTGACACCGGACTTTCCCGGCGTCGCCGACGCGGACAACATGAGCGACTGGGATCCGACCTTCCCGGTCGATCTGAGCCGGATACGGGATCAGGACGAGGCCTACTGGGACGAGTTCCGCGCCACCCCCAAGCTCTTCGTCGGTCTGGACTACGGCGCCGGGCTCTGGTCGAGCCGGTTCGGCCACCTGACCTCCCTGCGACTTCTGCCGCCGACGGGCATGACACCGGCGGAGCTCCGGGAGACGCTCGAAGAAGGGTTGCCGGACCGGGTCGCGCTCCACGCGGCAGGCCTCGCGGTGGAGCCGGTCAAGGCCAGGGGCCTGCGCGGCGCCGCGGGGGCAACGGACTTCGGCGGCCTCTTCGTGGGTTTCAGCCTCTTTCTCATCGTGTCGGCGGCGTTGCTGGTGGGGCTCTTCTTCCGCCTGGGAACGGAGGGCCGCGCGAACGAGATGGGACTTCTGCTGGCGCTTGGCTACGGTGTCGTGCGGGTCCGGCGCCGCTTCCTGGTCGAGGGGGCCCTGCTGGGCGGCGGCGGCGTGATTCTCGGCCTGGCCGGTGCGGTGCTCTATGCCGGCGCGATGATGGCCGCACTGCGGACCCTGTGGCGCTCCGCGGTCGGCTCGAGTCACCTCTATCTGCACGTCGAACCCCTGACGCTGGTGTCGGGCGGCGCGGCATCCGTTCTGGTCGTGCTGTTCGCGATCCGGGGCGCCGTCGGTCGCCTTGCCGCGGTCTCGCCGATCCGGCTGCTGCGCGGAGAGACATCGGATCCGCCGCCTGCCGCCCGCGCAAAGGGGCGACGGGCCCGATGGACCGCGAGCGTCGGCGGCGGGATCGCCGCGGTGCTTCTCGGCGCCTCAGCGGCGGCGCCGGCGTCCATCGCTGCCTACCTGTTCTTCGGCGGCGGCGCCTGCCTCCTGATCGCCGGCCTGGCGGGTTTTGTGCTCTGGCTCCGGAAGCGTCCGGCGGCGCCGCTCGAGAGCTGGTCCTTGCGGGCCGGTTCAAGGATGGCCGCGGCCAACGCGTCCCTGAATCCGGGCCGGAGTCTGCTCTGTGCGGCCCTGGTAGCCAGCGCATCGTTCGTGATCGTCGCCGTCGGCGCCTACGGTTTGCGCTTCGGCGAGGAAACACGCGCCCTGGACTCGGGCGCCGGCGGCTTCGACCTGGTAGCGGAGGCGGACGTTTCGATTCTGGCCGATCTCACCACGGTGGATGGCCGGTACGATCTGGGTTTCGGGGAAGAGGCGTCCACGCTCATCGGACAGAGCCAGGTTGTCGCCTTCCGGACCGTGCCCGGCGACGACATCAGTTGCCTGAACCTCTTCCAGCCGGAACGACCGCGGTTGCTGGGAGCGCCACCGGAGTTGATCGAGCGGGGCGGCTTCAGGTTCCAGGCGCTCGCGGAGAACGCGGGGGATGAGCCTTGGAGACTGCTGGAAGAGGATCTCGGGCCGGGAGTCATTCCCGCGATCGGCGACTTCAACTCGGTCATGTGGATCCTGCACTCGGGGCTGGGGCAGGGGATCGAGATCGAAACCGAACGCGGAGACACCCTGGAACTCAGGCTGGTCGGGCTGCTTCGCAAGAGCGTCTTCCAGAGCGAGCTGGTGATCTCCGAAGCGAACCTGGCGAAGCACTTCCCGAGCCGCACCGGTGCCTCCTACTTCCTGCTGCGGACGCCGCCGGGCGAGCAGGACCGCACGATGCAGGAACTGGAACGCACGCTCGGCGGCTTCGGCTTCGACGCAGTTCCCACAGCCCAGCGCCTGCAGGCTTTCCAGGCCGTCGAGAACACCTACCTCGGCACCTTCCAGACCCTTGGCGGACTCGGCCTGCTGCTGGGCACGCTGGGGCTGGCGGTCGTCCTGCTGCGGAACCTGCTCGAACGCCGCGGCGAGCTGGCCACCATGCAGGCGATCGGATTCTGGCGACGAGCGCTCGCCTGGCTCGTCGTGGCCGAGAACGGCCTGGTCCTGACCGCGGGAGTTGCCGTCGGCGCCGCCTCGGCGCTGGTCGCGGTGAGCCCGCACCTGCTCGGAGGCCACGCGCTGGTGCCGTGGCTCTCCCTCGCCCTCACCCTGCTTCTGGTCATGGCGGCCGGAACGCTGGCCAGCCTGGCCGCGGTTCGTCGGGTCACACGCGAGGAACTGCTGCCGGCGCTCCGCGGTTCCTAGCAGTCTGTGCGACTGACTGCGTAGCCTCGCCGCTTCGCGGCTCGGCCCGGTGCGGACCAGAAGGTCCGCGCACCCAGAGATACGGCGTTGCTGCTCGCAGACTCTCTACTGTAATTGCGGGTCCATCGCTTTGGACTCGCGGGCGCCAACGCAGTTCAGTCGCACACACTGTCAGGGCTTCAGGTGGGTCTCGAAGAGCTTGAGAACGCGGCGGTACTCGTCGAGCCAGCTTGACGGTTCGACGAAGACGGCCAGTTCCCAGTCCTCCTTGCCGAGTTCGATCAGGCGCTGGACGAGCCGAACGGAATCCTGGAAGAGGACGTTGTCGTCCAGCATGCCGGTGCAGATCAGGAGCGGCTTCTCCAGGCCCTCGGCGAACTCGATCGGCGAACTGCGCTCGTAGGCCTCGGGGTCGAGTTCCGGTGTGTTCAGGATGTTCGACGTGTAGCCATGGTTGTAGTGGGCCCAGTCGGTGACCGGGCGTAGCGCAGCGCCGGCAGCAAACAGTTCCGGCCGGCGGAACATGGCCATGAAGGTGACGAACCCGCCGTAGGAGCCGCCGTAGACGCCGACCCGCTCGCGGTCGACACCGTGTTCGGCGACGAGGTAGTCGATGCCGTCCGCCAGATCCTCGAGTTCCGGGGTTCCCATCTGGCGGTAGATCGCGGTGCGCCAGTCGCGCCCGTAGCCGGAGGAGGCACGGTAGTCCATGTCCAGCACGACGTAGCCGCGACGGGTGAGCAGGGTGTGGAACATGAACTCCCGGAAGTAGGAGGACCAGCCCTGGTGCGCGTTCTGCAGGTAGCCGGCACCGTGCACGAAGACGACGGCGGGACGGGGGCCTCCGCCCGGTTCCCGGGGCAGGTAGAGCCGAGCGTGAATCGGGCGATCCACATGGCTCGACGGCACTTCGACGAACCGGGGCGCGGCCCAGTCGATCTCCAGGAACTCCTGCGAAACGGTGTCGGTCAGGCGGACTGCCGCGTTCCCCGGCCCGGTCTCCTGGAGCCACAGTTCAGCGGGCCGCGTAGCAGTCGAATGAACGATCAGGAGTTTGCCGTCGTCCGGTGAGAGCCGGAAGGAGTTCAGGCCGCCGAGGCTGGTGATCTGCTCCAACTCCCTGGCGCCGGCTTCGGAAGTTCCGGTGCGATAGACCTCGAAGACACCGGTGTGGTCCCGGTTCGCCTCGAAGTAGATGTGACTGCCGTCAGCCGATACCTGCGGCGAACGGACGACGAACGGACCTTCTGTGACCTGGACGCGCTCGCCCGTCACGGTGTCCATCAGCGTCAGGTGGGAGTAGCCCGTCTCCTCGGACAGGAAGAAGACCGTCTGCCCGTCCGGCAACCAGCCGAGATCCCGGAAGGCGTAGTTGATCCAAGCCGGATCGGACATCCGGTGCAGGGGACGCAACGCGCCTTCCTCGAAGTCGATCGCCGCGATCCACCGGTCCTTGTTGTCGGTGGAGTAGGCCTGGACGACGGCCCGGGTACCGTCCCGGTTGAACGAGACGAGGCCGAAGCGGACGCTGCGGGGCTCCGGTTCGTCCTGCTTCGCTTCACCCTCGGGAGCTTCCTCGTCCGTGCCATCCTCACCCGGGTCCGCGGCGTCGTCCGCCTGATCTTGCCGCGCGGCGGCCTGGCGCTGTTGCTTGCGCTCCCGGGCCGCCTCGCGCAGCTCCGCCAGGGGATCATCGGCGATGCCCGGAAGGACCGACGCATCGAGAGCGGTCGGCTCGGTATCGCCGCGCCGAAGGAGTACAAGTGTTTCGCCGGTCGGTTCGGCCGTGCCGACCTTCATGCGGACCTCTTCGAGTTCGACCAGGCCGGTGCGCGTCACGTAGTTCGGCATCCTGTCCCTGAGCCCCTCGTCCTGCTGGCCGGGTCGCTGGCGGACGACCAGGTGATCCAGCGCCGGTGACAGCCAGGAACCCGCGGCCTCGACGTCCTTGCCGAGGTAGTGGGGCAATGCCAGGCGGCTGGGATCCGCGGCCCGGCGTTCACGGGACACTTCCTCCCGGCGCTCGTCGCGCTCCCGCCGCAGCCGGACGATCTCGAGCAGGCGCGGCTGCTGGCGCTCCAGATAACCGGCCTCAAGATCCTCGTTGGCGCGGGCGGTTTCGGGAGCCTCCGCCGCGCGGACATCGAACGGCTGCCAGATCAGACCGGTGGCCCACTCACGCACGAACCAGGCGCCCTCGCGTTCAAAGGCGACATCTCCCGTGGCGGTAAAGAAGGGGGCTCCCTCGTAGGCCGCAGTGCGGGTGATCTGGATCAGGCCGCCGTCCGTCTCCAGATCGCGGACGAAGATGTCGCCCGCCTTGACGAAGGCGCGACGTCGCCGCTCGAGGTCCCAGTTGCCGCCGGGGGCGTCGGCCGCTCCGCGGTCAACGTCCGCCACGGGGCTGGCCTGACGGTCTTCCAGATCGACACGGTAGAGGTCGCGGGTCTCTTCGCCGGCCCGCTTGCGCAGGAAGTAGATGCTGCGGCTGTCGCTACTCCAGTACGGTCCTTCCGGCTGACGCCCCAGCCAGTCCGGGTCGGCCATGATCCGCTCGAGGTTCAGGTCCTCCTGAGCCTCGACGGAAAGCGCGAGCAGGAACCCCGCCGCCAGGATCGCGCTGGCGGCCGCCGCAAAGGCTACTCGAGGTATTGCAGCATCTCCCGGGCGGTAGGAGCGTCCGCGTGATCCGGCGCTAGCTGCAAGAACTTCTCGAACTGCACCTTCGCCTTGGCCGGGTCGCTCCCGGCGTAGCAGATGCCGAGCATGTAGTTCGCCTCGGGATGGTTCGGATCCGCGGCGAGGAGCTTCTCAAGCTCGACCTGCGCTTCCGGAATCTGGCCCGAGTTGAACAGGTCGGCGGCCTTGTTGAACATGTTCTTGCCGGCCTTGCCCATGTCCGACGCCTGGAGCGCCTTGAGGGCGGTTTCGGCCTTGTCGTCCATGCCGAGGGCGTCGTAGCCCGCGTAGAGGATCTGGTGCATGTTCTCGAGGTCTTCGCCTTCCGCCGCGACCTTCTCCGCGTACTCCACCGCTCTGACGTGGTCGCCCCGGTGGGAGTAGACGCGCGCCAGTCCGCCCATCGCGGAAACCAAGTCGGCCTTCTTCTCGAGGGCATTCACGAACATGAGTTCGGCGGTGTCGTAGTCGCCGGAGTTCAGGGCGTTGCTACCTTGGTTGTAGAGCTTGATCGCACTGCCGCGCGCCTGCGCTTCGAGGTCGATTTCCGGCGCCGCGCCCAGGTCGCCGCCCAGGGCTGCCTGAGCCTGCTGGGCGTTCTCGATCGATGTGAGATTCCAGTCGCCGCCTCCCGAGAGCTGGCTGAGCCTCGTCTCCTGGCGAGCAGGAATCCGCACGTTGCCGACGCGTCGGGTGACGTAGCCTTCCTTCTTCAACTCGACGCTGAAGCCCGAGCGTTCGTGCTTGACCACGTTCTTCAGCATGATCCGGAAGCGGCCGTTCTTCCCCGACAGGTGTTCCGCGCGGAAGCTCGGAGCCTCCGGGTCGGTGAAGATGATCTGGACGCCTTCGAGCGTGTCGCCCGTGTGGGCGTCGAAGATCTGTCCGTACACGGTACCCGGCAGTTGTGCCGCCACCGGTCCGGCCAGGACCAGGGAAAGACCGGCAACGACCGCCGCGAGCACGATGGCGCCCCGCGCCGTCGTCTCGATGGTCCACGATTCGCGAATCGACTTCATGGTTTCCTCCTTCGCCCGCTCACACTGCTCGACGATCTCCCGAAGATCTCCCGCAGCCAGGATCGCCCCGTAGAATAACAGAGCCGTGGTTCGGGATCCTGGCTCAGGCTTCGAGCATAATCCGGCCTGGCCGAGGGTACTGGAGATATGCCGGGCCACGGCGGCGGGAGGCGGATCCATGCACCTCGTCGGGGGCTGCGTTCGGGATGCTCTCCTCGGCCGCGAGTTCCACGAGTTCGACCTGGAGGCGTTCCGGCTCACACCGGAGGCATTGCAACGCATGCTGAGGGGTCTGGGCTTCCAGGTCGACCAGGTGGGACGCGCGTTTTCCGTTGCCAAGCTGCGCGGCCTCCCGATCGATATCGCCCTGCCGCGGCGAGAGCGGAAGGTGGGGAGGCGTCACCGGGACTTCGTAGTCGACGCGGATCCGAACATGGGAGTGGAGGAGGCGGCCGAGCGCAGGGACTTCACGGTCAACGCGATCTCGTACGACCCCCTGACCGGACGGGTCGACGACCCCCTGAACGGCCGGGCGGACCTGGAGAGACGGCGGCTTCGTCACGCGTCGCACCGCTTTGCGGAGGACCCGCTGCGGGTGTTGCGCGGGATGCAGTTCATCGCCCGGCTGGGGCTTGAGTCCGATCCGGAAACCGAGACTCTCTGCTCCCGCATCGACTGGAGGGACCTGAGCATCGAGCGGGTGTTCGGGGAGTGGCGCAAGATGCTCGTCGACGGCGTCGAGATCGGACGCGGGCTCCGTTTTCTGCAGGCGGTAGGGTGGTTGCCGGCCTACCCTGAGTTGGAAGCCCTGGTCGCCTGCGAGCAGGATCCGGAATGGCACCCTGAAGGCGACGTCTGGACCCACACCGGGCACGTCCTCGACGCCTTCGCCCGGGACCGGCTCGATGACGAAAAGGAGGATCTCGTGGTGGGACTTGCCTGCCTGTGCCACGATCTGGGAAAGCCGGCGACCACCCGGTTCGTCGACGGTCG
Organism: Acidobacteriota bacterium; assembly: GCA_021296535.1. GTDB lineage: Bacteria > Acidobacteriota > Thermoanaerobaculia > Multivoradales > Multivoraceae > Multivorans. The sequence goes on from JAGWAG010000012.1 coordinate 25,500, forward strand.
GGTGCGGTCTCGTGGACACGAGGCCGCGGGCGAGGGGCCGACCCGCACGTTCCTCGCGCGGCTGACGAACCGCCCTCGACTGGTCGACGACGTGGTGCGCCTGGTCGTCGATCACCTGAAGCCGCGCCAGCTCTACCAGGGCGGTGCGGGCGATGCCGCCGTCCGCCGTCTTGCCCACCGGGTCAAGCGGATCGACCGACTCGTCCGGGTGGCCCGGGCGGACGCTCTCGGACGGCCCCCCCTCCAGCCTGACGAGTGCCGCGACTGCGACTGGTTGCTGGCGCGCGCGAAGGCGCTGCGGATCCGCGACCAGGCGCCGGAGCCGATGGTCCGTGGTCGGGACCTCATCGATCGCGGGATGGCGCCGGGACCGGCGATCGGCGCCATGGTCGATCGCTGCTACCAGGCCCAGTTGAACGGCGACATCGGGTCCAGGGGCGAGGCCCTGCGCTACCTCGACCGGATGCTGCGCCGGGAGTCCGCCGGGAAACTGCGGGAGACGCGAAACGACCCGACGGCGCGCCAGGCGAACCCGCCGGTAACCCGATGAACGAAACAAGGACCGGAGGCGGGTCGTCCCTGCAACCAGAGGACGATGACTTGCCAGCACAGAAACCGCGGGGCCAGGAACCGGCCGGTGGAAAAGCCGATGGCCCCGAAGACGGGGAACTCGTTCGGCGCACCGCGGCCGGCGATCAGCAGGCGTTCGAGAACCTCGTCGTGCGATACGAGGTACCGCTGCGCAAGCTGGTCTACGGCTACGTGCTGGACTGGGAGACCGCGGAGGACGTGGCCCAGGACGCCTTTCTGCTTGCCTTCCGGAAACTCGACCGTCTCGACGAGCACGCGGCCTTCAAGAGCTGGCTCTACCGGATCGCGATCAACCGGGCACACGACGAGCTGCGGCGCAAGTCGCGCTGGAGACGGCGGCTGGACAGCAACGTGGGGGACGAAGCTCTCGCCGAACTGCCGGCGGTGGGCGCCGAATCGGCGGTCGAGGCACGGCTGCTGCGGCGTAGCATCGTTAGGGGTTTGGCAAGGTTGCCGAAGGCGCAGCGTTCGGCGGTCGTGTTGAAGGATGTGGTGGGGATGAAGTACGTGGAGATCGCGGAGCTCCTGGACTGTCCGATCGGAACCGTGCAGATTAGGGTCCATCGGGGCCGGCGCAGTTTGCGGCGTTTGATCGGCGAGGCGGGCTCCAAGGCGGGAGGAGGTAGACGATGAGGGAGGTTGAGAGGGCAGGACGACCTGTCGAATCCGGTGCAGACCTGGACTCCTTGTTCGAAGGACTGCGGGAAGAGTGTGCGAGGCCGCCGGCGGCGCCGGGCTTTCTGGCCGGTTTTCGCGCTCGCCGCGACACCGAGAGCGCTTCCGCAGGAAGCGGCAGAGAAGGGCTCGAGCGGAACGATCAGGCCGCGCCATGGCGGTTGCTGGCCCTGCGCCTGGCGCCGGCCGGAGCACTGGCAGCCATTGTCGCGATGGCCATGACGCTGGGCATGGGGAATTCTTCAACCGCGCCGGAAGCCGCGGTTGAGGCGCCTGACCTCGTGGAGTATCCGGATCCCTTCGCGGCCGGGATGGAAGAGGCCGGCGTGGCAAGCGTGGGAATGAGCGACGACGAGGCCGGCTATGAACTCGTGGCCGTGCTCTACGACCCGCTGGGGACACGGTGATGGCGAACGGACCCACGCGACTGTGGATGGGGCTGGCTCTGGGCTCGGTGCTGATCGTAGGACTGAGCGCCGGCCTGCTGGCGGACCGGCTCCTGGCTGAGCGCCAGGTAGTTGATGTCGAGCAGGCGGCTCCGGAGAAGACCAGAGACGCCCACCCACCGACGTTCCACTTCGATTGTCCCGACTCGGAAGCGACTCCCGCCGCGACGACCCGGAACGCCGATTCGCAGGAGCATCTGGACGCGGCTCGTTCCGAGGAATTCCGGAAGCACCGATCGAGGACGACCCGTCGCATGGCGCGGCGTCTGGATCTCGAAGCTGAGCAGGTCGAGGCGCTCGAAGCGATCGTCGAACAGGCGATGTTGAGGGGGCTCCGGTACTGGAGCGGCGCGCGCGACGAGTTCTGCTCCATGCAGCGTGAGTTCCACAGGCAGGTGAGCGAGTTGCTCAGCCCCGATCAGGCCGTTCGCTTCGACGAGATGCGGCTCGAGTTGACGGAACGGGGCCGGCGCCACCGGGGTCGGAACGACGGCGATCACCGTGAGTCGGGAGAGTGCCACTGATGACAACGGAGGAACACGTGGACGCGCGGACAGGTTCGTCCCAGAATCCGGAGCGGCCGGAGTCGTCTCCGCCGGAGGTCGAGGCGCACCGCCACGTCCACCCGCTCATCCGCTTCGCGGTAGAGCGCAGGGTGACGATGTTCATGGCGACCCTGGGCGTGCTGGTGCTCGGCTGGCTGTCCCTTACCCGGCTGCCGCTGGAGTTCCTGCCCCTTTTCCAGTCGTCCAACATCTCGGTCCGGGTGCCCTACCAGTCGTCCTCTCCGGAGGAGGTCGCACGGTCGATCGTCTGGCCCCTCGAAGACAGCCTGGGGACGATCAACGGCGTCCGGCTGCTTCGCTCACGGGCCAGCGGCAACTCGGCCTCGGTCGACATCGAGTTCCAGGACGGGACGGACATGGAACTGGCGGCCGTCGACGTCCGCGACCGGATCGACCGCGTGCGCAACGAACTGCCCAGCGACGTGGAGCAGGTCTACGTCCGCCGTTTCGAGAGCACCGACATTCCGGTTCTCCGCAGCAGTCTCAGCGCGACCTGGACGCAGGACGAGCTGAACGACTTCGTGGAGGACGTACTCCTGCCGCGGATCGAGCGGCTGGAGGGCGTGGCGCAGGCTGAAGTCTGGGGCATGCTGAGCCGGGAACTGCGGATCGAGTTGCTGCCCGACCGCATGGCAGCGCACGGTGTGGACATTCGTGAGCTACGCCAGGTCCTTCAGAGCAACCACGTCAACGTGTCGGGCGGGTACCTGCGCGAGGGGAGCCGCCGCCTGCTGGTGCGGACCGTCGGCGAGTTCCGAACGCCCGACGAGATCCGGCGCCTGCCGATCCGCGGCGATGGCCTGCGGGTGGCCGATATCGCCGACGTGAAGTTCGGCTATCCGGACAAGTACGAGTACAGCTTCCTCAATGGGACCGAGGCGATCAGTCTGAGCGTGAACAAGGCCTCCGACGCGAATCTGCTGGATGTCGTCAACCGGGTCAAGGAGGAGTTGGAGGCGATCCGGCAGACGCCCGAGGGCGAAGGCCTCGAGTTCCGCCACTTCCACGACACCTCGGTCGACGTGCGCCAGGGGCTGACGGAGCTGGGCCGTAGCGGCCTCATTGGCGGCGGTCTGGCGATCGTCTTCATGTTCCTCTTCCTTAGGAAGTTCCGGACCACGCTGTTGGTGGCCCTTGCGGTTCCGCTCTCCCTGGTCATGACCTTCGTCATGATGTACCTCGGCCGGCAGGCCGGAGTCACCGAGATCACGCTGAACGTGATGAGCCTGATGGGGCTGATGCTCGCGATCGGGATGCTCCTCGACAACTCGATCGTGGTCATCGAGTCGATCTTCCGTCACCGTCAGGAACTCGGCGCCAGTGCGAAGGAAGCCGCCCTGCGCGGCGCCAGCGACGTCGCGATGCCGATCATCTGCTCGACGATGACCACGATGTGCGTGTTCGTGCCGCTCATCTTCTTCGGCAGCGGCGGCGGCGGGCCAGGCAGCTTCTCGCGCTTCATGGGCGACATCGGCACGACCGTGTGCGTGGTCATGCTCGGGTCCCTGGTCATCTCCCTGACCGTGGTGCCCATGATCGCGGCGATCCTGCTCAAGTCGGAGAGCAAGCGCCGGTTCAAGCTCCTCGACCGGATCAGCGAGTGGTACGGGGCGACGCTGGGCTTCACCCTGCGCCACCGCTTCGTGTTCACGGTGGTGATCGGCACGCTGCTCTACGGTTCCTGGGAGCTGTACAACAGCATCGAGCGGAGTTTCAACCAGCCGTCCCAGGGCAGGGCGCTGACCATCTTCGTCGACACGCCGCGGCAGATGGGAATGGACGATCGCCTCGCCCTTTACGACGAGGTCTACACGCTGCTCGATTCCAGGCGCGACGAGTGGGAAATCGCCGACATCGCCCACGAGGTGCGCCGGGGCGGCGGCCGCAGCCGGGGATACGGCGGCGGCAACCGCTTCGAGGTCTATCTCAAGCCGGAGGAGGTCTCGGAGCTTTCCACGGACGAGGTCACGGAGCTCATCCGGGAGGCGATGCCGCAGCGGGTGGGCGTGCTGTTCAAACTCGCCCGCACCGAGTTCGGGCCGCCGGGTTCGGGGAGATCCGGAATCGAGGTGGAACTGATCGGCGACGACATGGGCACACTCGAGCTCCTGGTGCCGCGAATCACCCAACGGCTGCGCCAGATTCCCATCGTCGGCGATATCGACAACTCGTTCGAGAGCGGCGACGACGAGATCCGGGTGTCGGTGAACCGCGAGCGGGCGCTCCAGGGCGGCCTGTCGAGTCAGGCGGTGGCGATGACGGTCAACGGAGCGCTGTCAAGCCGTTCGCTGGCGTACTTCAAGACCGCGGAGCGCGAGATCGGCATGGTCATGCAGTACCGCGAGGAGGACCGCGAGACGCTCGATCAGTTGCGGAAGATGCCGGTCCTCGTGTCGGACCCGAACGGCGAGTCGGGAGGGGTCACCCTGCCGATATCGAGCCTGGCCTCGTTCCAGGTCCAGAGCGGCCCGTCCGAGGTCGAGCGTGAGAATCGCCGCGCCAAGGTGGAGATTGACGCGACGGCCGCTGGCGGTGTCCCGGGCTTCATGCTGCGGCGGCCGGTCCAGATGGCTCTTGCCGACGTGCCGCTGCCGCCGGGCTACGAGTGGTCGCTCGGCAGGAGGTTCATGGAGGCCGAGGAGGACGCATCGCGCGCCGTCCTGGCGATGATCCTCGCCGTCGTGCTGATCTACATGATCATGGCGGCCCTGTTCGAGGACTTCCTCCAGCCCTTCACGATCATGCTGTCGATTCCCTTCGCCTTCATCGGTGTCGGCCTGATCATGTACCTCGCCGGCCAGCCGAGGGACGACTCGTCGAACATGGGGCTTCTCATCCTGGCCGGAATCGTGGTGAACAACGCGATCGTCCTGATCGACCACATCAATCGACTGCGCCGCGAGGGCCTCTCCCGCTACGACGCGATCGTCCTGGGCGGCAAGCACCGGTTGCGGCCGATCCTGATGACGGCGGTCACGACGATCCTGGGCCTGTCGCCCATGGTCGCGCCGTTCTTCCTGCCCGAAGTGTTCGGGCAGCCCGAGGGTCGGGCGGCCTTCTGGGCGCCGGTGGGTCTCGTGATTCTGGGCGGTCTGACCACCTCGACCTTCCTGACTTTGCTCGTGATTCCGACGGTCTATTCCCTGGTCGATGACGTGAAGCTCTTCGTCCAGCGGGTTGTGCGAGCGGCAGTCGCCGTTCCGCGGAGAAAGATGGCATGAAACGAGAACGACTCGTGGGCGCGGGCCGCCAGGCTGGCGCCGTCCTGTTGATCGCGGCACTAGGTGTCGCCGGCATCGGCTGCGGGCAGTCGAACGCCGAACCCAGCGGCGAGAACCCCCGCGCCGGGCAAGGCGGGCCGGGCGGCGGCCGGCCGGGCGGCGGTCCCGGAGGCCGTGGCGGCGGTCCTCCCGGGGGCTTTCCGGGTGGCATGCCGGGTTTCGGCGCTCCCGCTTCCGTGATTCCGGTCAGGGTAACGAGCGTCATTCGCCGCGACATCGCGGACTACCTGGAAACGAACGGTTCGCTCGAAGCCGAGAACGAGGTCGACATCGTGGCCCGGACGGACGGCCCTATCGTCGAACTGAACGTGGAGGAGGGTGACTTCGTCCGCGCCGGCCAGGTGCTGGCGCGCATCGACGCGGCGGAGATCGAGGCCCAGCTCGGGATCGCCCGCGTCAACCTGGCCGAGGCGGAACTGGTGTGGAACCGGGCCCAGTCGTCCTACCGCGAGGAGGTGATCAGCCAGGAGGCGTACGACCTCGCGAAATCGAACTTCGACGCCGCCGCCGCCCAGATCGTGGGCACCGAGATCCTCCTGGATTACACCGTGATTCGAGCACCCTTCGACGGCCTGATCATCGAGAGGGTGATCAAGAATGCCGAGCACGTCTCGAACAACGCGAGGCTGTTCCGGATCTCCGATTTCGATCCGCTGCTCTGTCCGATCCAGCTTCCCGAGAAGGATCTGCCGCGGCTCGAGCTCGGTCAAACCGCGTACCTCACGGTCGAGGCGTATCCCGGGGTGCGCTTTCCGGCCCGCGTGCTGCGGATCAGCCCGGTCGTCGATCCGGCGACGGGTACGGTCAAGGTCACTCTGGAAGTGCAGGCCCAGGGGCGCCTGCGTCCCGGAATGTTCGCCAGCGTATTCGTCGAGACGGATATCCACGAGAACGCGCTCGTCGTGCCGAAGCAGGCTCTGGTCCTGGAGAGCACGTCCGACACCGTGTACGTGGCGATGGACGACGGGGAAGGCGGCACCGTCGCCCGGCGTCGTTCACTCGAACTCGGCTACGAGGAGAGCGACAGCCTGGAGGTGCTCTCCGGCCTGAGCGAGGGGGAGGACGTCGTGATCGTCGGTCAGGACAGCCTTTCCGACCAGACGCCGGTGACGATCGACGAACGAGAGGGACCGGCGGCGGGGCCCACGACGTTCACTTCATTGCCGGCCCCGGGCGCCGGGAGCCCCGCCCGGGTCGCCAACGCTCAAGCAGCGCCGGCTGCCGGCGGCGCGACAACCGCCGAGCAGGCCGCGCCGCAGGCCCGCCCGCCGGGCGGTCCCGGGGCCCTACGCGGCGGCCCTCCGGGCGGATTCGATCCGAGTCAACTGACGCCGGAACGGATCGAGATGATGAAGGCCCGCATGAAGGAACGGGGCATGAGCGAGGAACAGATCGACCAGATGATCGAGCGGATCCGGAGCGGGCAGGGGCCGCCGGGAGGACCGCCAGGCGAGCAGCAGGGTGGACCGCCAAGTCGGCCGCAGAATCGGCCGCAAGGTTGATCCGACTCCGGAGTTCCTGACCAGGTAACACAACATGAAGGTCGTTTCCTTCGCCACCCGGCGACCGGTCACCGTGTTCATCTTCGCCCTCGCGGCGGTGGTGTTCGGCGGCGTCGCCTTCCGCGATCTCGCGGTCGACCTGCTGCCGGACATCACCTATCCGTCGCTGACCGTTCAGACGGAGTACGAAGGCGCGGCGCCGGTCGAGATGGAGAACCTGATCACGCGGCCGGTCGAGGACGCGGTCGGCGTGGTGAACGGCGTCAACCGGGTTGTCTCCAGTTCGCGGGCCGACATCAGCGAGGTCACCCTGGAGTTCTCCTGGGGAACGAACATGGACTTCGCGTCGCTCGACGTGCGCGAACGGCTGGATCAGGTGCGGTTGCCGATCGAGGCCGAACGGCCGGTGCTGCTGCGCTACGACCCCTCTCTCGATCCGATCCTGCGGATGGGCCTGGCCGCCGGCGGGAGCGACCTGATCGCGCTGCGCCTGCTGGCCGAGGAGGACCTGAAACGGAAGCTCGAGCGCCTGGAAGGGGTGGCCGCGGTCGTCGTCAGCGGCGGCCTGGAGGAGGAAATCCAGGTCGAGATCGACGAACGTCGCCTGACGAGTCTCGGGTTGACGATGAACCAAGTGATGAACCGCCTGGCGCAGGAAAACGTGAACCTGACCGGCGGCCGGCTGCGCGACGGTCAGACGGACTACCTGGTGCGAACGATCAACGAGCTGCTGCGTCCGGAGGAGATGCGGGAAATCGTGATCGATCGATCCCAGGGCGCGATCGTGCGCCTGGAGGACATCGCCCGCGTCTACCAGGGCGCCAGGGAACGGGAGGTGATCACCCGCATCGACGGCCGGGAGGCCGTGGAGATCGCGGTCTACAAGGAGGGCGGCACGAACACAGTGACCGTCGCATCCGCCGTCCTCGATCGGGTGGAGGAGCTCGAGGAGAATCTCAGGCAGATCGATCCGCAGCTCGAGCTCACGGTGCTCACCGACCAGTCGCGCTACATCCGCGACTCCGTGTCTGCCGTGATCGAAACAGCCCTGATCGGCGGCTCGCTCGCGATCGTCGTCCTGTTCCTGTTCCTTCGCAGTGCGCCCAAGACGCTGATCATCGGGATCTCGATCCCGGTCTCCGTCGTGGCGACCTTCTTCCTGATGTACGTCGCCGGCGTGTCGCTGAACATCATGTCGCTGGGCGGGATCACGCTCGGCATCGGCCTGCTGCTGGACAACTCGATCGTCGTCCTGGAGGCGATCCAGCGGCGCCGTGACCAGGGCGTGGGCGTCGTCGAGGCCGCCCGTGGCGGTGCCTCCGAGGTAGGCCGTGCAGTGATCGCGAGCACGATCACTACCGTCTGCGTGTTCGTGCCGATCGTGTTCGTCGAGGGCGTCGCCGGCCAGATGTTCGGCGATCAGGCACTGACCGTGACCTTCTCCCTGCTCGTCTCGCTGGGGGTCGCGCTGACCGTGATTCCGATGCTCGCCTCCCGGAAGTTCTTCGCCGGCGGCGAGAAGATCGAGACCGTCGATCTGGCCGGACGATCCAATCCGATCACCCGCGGCCTGGCGGCTTTCTTCAACGCGATAGGGGTTGGAGTCGCGCTGACGGTCAAGACGGTGGTCGGTGGCGTCGCCATGGTCATGTCATGGCTCCTGCGGCCCGTGCTTGCCGGTTTCGACGCCTTGCTGCGGGGAATCACCGCGGTCTACGCCCGGATCCTCCGCGGCGCGCTGCGCCATCCCGCTCTGGTCGTCCTGGTGGCCATCGTGCTCCTGGCCGGCAGCGTGCAACTCGTCGGCTCGCTGGGCAGCGAACTCGTGCCGGAGCTGATCCAGGGCGAGTTCTACGTCGACGCCGAACTGGCGCCGGGCAGCCGGCTCGCAGTAACGGACCGGCGGCTGGCGGTCATCGACGAGCGCGTGCGCGCGTTTGCCGATGAGTTCGGCGTGCAGTCGGTCTACACCGTGGTCGGCACCTCGAACGAACAGGGTGGCGCCGCCGGCGAGAGGCGGGAGAACATCGGTCAGGTCAACGTGCGGATGGAACCGCCGATCGACGCCGAGCGCGAGGAGTTCGTGATGAGCTGGATCCGGGACCTGATCGACGGGGAGAATGCGTCCTTCGCCGGTCAGGCGCCGCCCGTCGCGGGCGCGGCGGCGGTTCCGGTCGGCGCGGGCGCCGTCGACGCCGGTTCGGCGCTCGGAGACGATTCGCTGAAGTACAGGTTCGGCCGTCCCACGTACTTCAGCTTCAGGAGCCCGGTCGAAGTCCAGATCCGTGGCCACAATCTCGCCCTGCTGGAGGTGTTGGCCGACCAGGTGGCATCGCGAATGCGCGAGGTCGAGGGTCTCGTCGACGTCAAGTCGTCCACCGAGGGCGGCAACCCGGAGTTGCAGATCGTCTTCGACCGGGAGCGGCTGTCGGCATTGAACTACACCGTCGCCCAGCTCGGCGCCGTCATCCGGTCCAAGGTGCAGGGCGATATCGCGACCGACATCGTCCGCGAGGACCGCAACATCGAAGTGCGGATGCGGACCGACGAGGGCTACCGTGACTCCGTTCGCGACCTGCGCAACCTGAACATCCGCCAGAGCGGCGCCACGCCGCTGCCCCTGTCGGCGGTGGCGGATGTGATCGAGACGGAGGGGCCGGCCGAGATCCGCCGCAGCGACGGCGGCCGGGTCGCGCTGATCGAGGCGAACATCGTCGGCCGTGACCTGGGCAGCGTCTCGGACGACATTCAGTCGATTCTCGATTCGACCCGGTTCCCGGTCGGCTTCGACTACTCGGTCGGCGGCCAGCGCCAGGAGATGGAGCGCTCATTCGACAGCATGCGGCTCGCGATCCTGCTGGCGGTGTTCATGGTCTACCTCGTCATGGCGTCCCAGTTCGAGTCCCTGCTGCACCCCTTCGTCATCCTGTTCGCGGTGCCCTTCTCGGTCATCGGGGCGATCGGCATCCTCTACCTGACGCGTACCCCGGTGAGTATCGTCGTTTTGATCGGCGGCATCCTGCTGGCCGGAATCGTCGTCAACAACGCGATCATCCTGATCGACTACACGAACCGCCTGCGCCGCGCCGGCAAGGCGAAGATCGATGCCATCCGTGAGGCCTGCCTGGTGCGGCTGCGGCCGATCCTGATGACGACCTCGACCACCGTGCTGGGGCTGCTGCCGATGGCCCTGGGGTTGGGCGAGGGAGCGGAACTCAGAACGCCGATGGCGCTGACCGTGGTCGGCGGGCTGTTGACGTCGACGCTCCTGACCCTGATCGTGATTCCGGCGCTCTATCTGCTGCTGGACCTCCACAAGCATGAGGCCGTCGCCGAGGCTGCGGGTTAGGCCGGACGCACTACGGGAAGGCCTCTTCGAGTTCCGGGGCCGTCCAGGGATCGACCCGGTCGCTCGTCCGCTGGCGAACGTTGGTCACGAGTTCGGGTGAGACCGGATCGGCCGCGTTGCCCCAGCTTCGGCGGATGTAGGTCAGCAGGGCGGCGACCGCGGTGTCGGGCAGGCGAGGATCGGGGGCGAAGCCGGGCATCAGGTCGTCCCAGGTTTCGCCGTGCACCTCGATCGGCCCCTCGATTCCCTGGAGGACGAGGGCAATGAGGCGCTCGGGGGAGCCGAGGACCCAGGGCGAGTCGACCAGGCTCGGGCCGAGACCTTCCTGCCCCTGACCGTCGTTGTTGTGGCAGGAGCGGCAGGCGCGGTAGTGACGACGGCCGCTGTTGAACTGGGCTGCCTCGGCGGCGGTCAGGGCGGGTGCTTCGGCTCGTGCCTCCGGTGGACCGGCGGCGTCGGCAGCGTTCAGGTTCGCGGCGAGTGCGACCTGGCGGTGGAAGGGATCGTCGGGGCTGGCGGCGACCCGTTCAGTCAGAGTGCTTCTTGCCCAGGGTGTTTGACGGGCCACCGCGCCCAGACTCAGCAGGGCCTGGGCGCGGACCTGTGGAGACGAGGAGTCGAGCAGTTCGCCGAGCACGGCAGGTCCGTCGCGGCTGCCACCGGCGAGGTAGGTTTCGCCGACTCGCAGGCCGTGGGCGAGGAGCCAGGGATCCCCGGCCCCAAGCGCGTCATGCACCAATTCGTCGTCCAGCTCCCCGCGGCCGTGGAGCGTCCACAGGGCGTGTATTCGTGCGAGCGGACCGGCGCCTGAACGGGCCAGTTCCCGCAGTGCATCCCGGCCGGCGTCGTCGAGTTCGTTCTCGACCAGCAGGCGCTGGGCCGTGTCGCGGTGCCAGCCATTCGGGTGGGACAGGGCGGCGATCCGGTCGGCTGCGGTCCCGAGGCTCGGGGTGGCGCGACGAACCGGGGCCGCCTCCTCGGCATCGCCCTCCCAGACCACACGATAGATACGGCCCATGCCGATCGGCCGGTCCAGCCCGTGCTCGAGGATGTACTGGCGCAGGTAGGTCGTGACGTACCTCACGTGCTGCAGGATGCCGCGGTACATGTCGATCACGTACAGCGCCCCGTCCGGCCCGATCGTCGCGTCGACGGGCCGGAAGCGCTCGTCGGTCGAGGCCAGGAACTCGCGCTCGACCCACTCGGGATCGCCGTAGCGACGGTGCTCGGCGACCAGGGTCGGGATCCCGTTCTCCACCGCACCGGGGGCGAGATCGAAGTGCGCCACCGCGTTGCCAGCCGGCTCCGGCACGAACACGTCACCCCGGAAGGTGGCGGGGAACTGGTCGCCGCGATAGACCGTCAGCCCGCTGACCGAAGTGGTCACGGCGAGCCTGCCGTCGTCGCGCAGCATGCCCTTCACGTAGCCGCGGTTGATGCCGGGATTGACCCGGATCGAGTAGACGGACTCGTCGTGGACAAGGCGTTCGCTGGCGCCGATGCCGCCGCCCCGCGGCTGGTGCTCCGGGTTGGCCAGGGCGTAGTCGGCCGGGATGAGATCGGCGAAGAGGTAGCGTGAGTTCGTGTTGTAGTAGAGGCGGCCGACGTCGTCCTGAGCGATGCCCCACTGACCGCGAAACAGGGTCGAATCGACCTCAACCGAGAGGCCACCGGCATCGCGCCGCAACCGGAAGCGGCGATCGGACTTCGCGTTGTAGATCCAGTTGTCGAGCGCCCAGAGCAGCCCGTTCTCCGTGTGCTCGAGCAGGTCGGGGTCGGGATCGCCGTAGTCGAGCAGCCGCTCGCGGCTCGCGCAGTGGGGCAGAGCTCCATCGTCCGCCTCGCTCCGGCACAGCCACAGGTTCGGCGGTTCGCCGATCAGGATCCCGCCGGAGACGGCGGCGATGGCCCGCGGACTGACCAGTCCGTCCAGGTAGACCCCGTGGCGATCCATCATGCCGTCGTGGTCCGTGTCCTCGAGCACGACGATCCGGCCTATCGGCTCCTGCTCACCCTCGCCGTCGACTGTCGGCATGAAGCCGCGCATCTCGACCACGTAGAGGAGGCCGCGCTCGTCCCAGGCGATCGCCACGGGATCCTCGACCAGGGGTTCCGCGGCCACGAGTTCGAGGCGGAAACCCGGGGCCACGCGGAAGCTCGCCATCGCCTCCGCCGGAGACAGGGGAGGGGCACCGGGCACCTCGAACTGGCGCCACACCTGGTCCATGACATGGCCTTCGCGGTCGCCGCGTTGGGCGGCGACGGGGACCGAGGCCGAAGCCACGCCAATCAGGGCCGCCGCGGCCATCAGTGATCTCCCGCCCATTGCGGTGGAGTAGCCTAGCCGAGATGCCGGAGACCCTGTCTGCTGCCGAGCGGACCGACCTGCAGGTCGGGCTTCGCATGGCCCACCCGCCTGATCCGGGTGCCCTTGCCGAGGAGCGGCAACGCCTGGCGGAGCTCGATTCGGCGCCTCGAAGGACCCGCTGGCGCGCCTTCGCTGGGCTGATCGGACCCGGCTACATGCAGAGCGCGATGACGCTCGGCAGCGGCACCGCGGCCTCCGCTCTCTTCGCGGGAGCAGTGTTCGGTTACCAGCTCCTGTGGGTGGCGCCGCTGGCGATGCTTCTGGGCCTGGTCATGCTGTCGGCCGTTGCCCACCAGACGCTTTCGACCGGCGTCCGGCCATTCGACGCGATGCGGCGCTTCGCCGGCGCTCCGCTGGCCTGGAGCTGGGCACTGGGGGCGCTGATCGCCTCGATCGTCTGGCACTTCCCGCAGTACGCGCTGGCGTCCGCCGTGCTGGTCGATCTCGGCGAGGCCGCCGGCGTCGAGGGCCTGCCGGCGTCCGCGCTCGGCTTCGTCGTTCTGTTCTGGGCGATCCTCATCTCGTCGCTTTACGGACGCCGGCCGGAACTCATCCGCGTTTACGAGCGCCTGCTGCGGTACATGGTGTGGGGAATCGTCTTCTGTTTCGCCTGGGTCGTGCTCCGCACGGGAGTATCGGACTGGGGAGCGCTCTTCCGCGGCTTCGTCGGCTTCGCGGTGCCGGGAGAACGCAACGGCGTGCTCGGCGTGACGGTGATCCTGAGCGGCCTGTCGGCGGCGGTCGGCATCAACATGGTGTTCCTGTACCCGTACTCGCTGCTGGCGCGCGGCTGGTCGCGGGAACACCGTTCGCTGGCGCGATTCGATCTCTGGACCGGTACGTTCGTGCCCTACGTTCTCGCCGCCAGCCTGATGGTCATCGCGGCGGCGAACACGATCCACCTCGACCCCGCCTACGACGGCACGCGGCTGGGTCCGGTGGAAGCGGCGAAGTCCTTGGCCGCGGTCGCCGGCCCGGCGGTAGGCCGCGTGGTCTTCGACCTCGGCGTGCTCGGAATGGCGCTGTCCACGATCACCCTCCACATGCTGGCCACCGGCTTCGTCGCCTGTGAACTCTTCGGTTGGCGGTTCGGCGGCCGCAAACACCGCCTCGCCATGCTGCTGCCCGCTCCGGGCGTGCTGGGACCTGTGTTCTGGGGCGATATCGCGGTGTGGCTGGCGGTGCCCACAAACATCATCTGCGGCCTGTTTCTACCCGCTGCGTACATCGGCTTCGTGATCCTGCAACGCAAGCGGGGCTACCTGGGAGACGACCGGCCGGAAGGGACCCGCGGCTGGTTGTGGTGGGGACTGATGGTCGGTGTGACCGTCTTCCTGACCGCTTTCATGGCTTGGTACGTCTTCACCCAGGGACCGGGCTACTTCGGACGCCTGACCGGCTGAAGGCCACGTTCCTGCTCCATGCTCCAGCTCCGATCGGTCGGTATGCAGTTCGGTGCGGTCGAGGCGCTTCAGTCCGTCGACCTGGATCTTGCGCCCGGCGAAGTCGTCGGGCTGATGGGCGACAACGGGGCCGGGAAGTCGACGCTGCTCAAGATCGTCGCGGGGAACTTCGCGCCAACGTCGGGCGAGGTTCGCCTGGACAAGCGCGCCGTGGAACTCACGCCGCTGTCGGCGCGGGAGCACGGGATCGAGGCCGTTTACCAGGACCTCGCCCTGTGCGACAACCTCTCGGCGGCCGCGAACGTGTTCCTGGGCCGCGAGTTGAGCCGCAGGCTACTCGGGGTCCTGCCAGTGCTGGATCACGCCGCCATGCGCCGGAGATCGGCGGAGTTGTTTGTTGAACTTGGTTCCGACACACGCCCGGCTGACCTCGTGCGAAGGATGTCGGGGGGGCAGCGGCAGGCGGTCGCCATCGCCCGCGCGCGTCTCAGTTCGCCTCGACTCATGCTGCTCGACGAACCGACCGCGGCGATCAGCGTGCGCCAGATCGCGGAGGTCCTGGAACTGATCCGCGGCCTGCGCGAGCGGGGCGTCTGTGTGCTGCTGATCTCCCACCGGATGTCGGACGTGTTCGCGGTCGCGGACCGCGTCGTCGTTCTGCGACGGGGACGAAAGGTGGCCGACAAGGCAACCACGGATTCCTCGCCGGAGGAGGTGACCGCGCTGATCACGGGTGCGATCGAAGCGGCGTGAAGAGCCTGCGCCGGACGCCCCAGTCGCTTTGGGTGATGTTGACGGTCGCCGCTCTGGCCGGCGTGATGAGTCTCGTCTCGGAGCCGTTCGCGAGCGCCGACAACATCTTCAACGTCAGCCGCAACTTCGCCTTCATCGGTCTGGTCGCGCTCGGCCAGACGGCGGTAATCGCCACGGGTGGGATCGATCTCTCCGTCGGCTCCGTGATGGGCCTTTCCGGGATCGTGACGGGACTCGTTCTGGGTTCGGGCCAGCCTCTCGTGCTTGCCGCGGCGGCTGGACTCGGCTGCGCGTTCCTGTGCGGACTGACCAACGGCGCGCTCGTGGGGTATCTCCGATTGTCGCCCTTCGTGGTGACTCTCGGCATGCTGAGCGTCGCGCGCTCCCTGGCCCTGGTGATTTCCAACAACAAGATGATCCACGACTTCGGGCCCGACGAGGGTCTCGTGCTCGCCCTCGGCGGCGGACGCTTCCTGGGACTCGCCAATCCGGTCTGGTTGCTCCTCGTCGCCGCGCTCGGCGCCGCGGCGTGGTTCCGGTACAGCCGCCTGGCCCGTCACGTGCTGGCGGTCGGCGGTAACGAGAACTCGACCCGGCTGGCCGGGGTCCCCGTGGCCCGGGTCAAGCTCACGGTCTATGTTCTGAGCTCTCTCTTGGCCGGCGCTTCCGCGATCCTGATGATCGGGTGGCTGGGAGCGGTCACGAACGCGCTGGGCCAGGGTTACGAACTGCGCGTCATCGCGTCGGCCGTGATCGGCGGCGCCAACCTGATGGGCGGCGAAGGCGGCGCCTTCGGCGCGGTCGCGGGTGCGGCTCTGATCGAGCTGATCCGGAACAGTCTTCTGCTGCTCGGCGTCGACCCCTACTGGCAGGGAGCCTTCGTCGGGGGCTCGATCATCGTCGCTATGCTCGTCGAGCGAGTCCGGCGCGGAAGCCGAACCGCTGGCTAGAGCCGGGGGCCGGGGCGTGGGTGCGCTCGGGAATCCCGAAGCCGGAACGGAGTTGCATGTGAGTCTTGAGAGAGAAGCGCCGAGCCTCGGAACCGACCCCTACAGGGCGTGTCTGGCGTCCGTTCTGGCCGTTGTCCTCTCCGTTTTGGCCGTAGGCGGCTGCGCCCGGGAAGGGACCGGCTACACCTTCATGAACAACCCCTTCTTCGACTTCGCCCGCGAGGGCTGCATGCAGGCGGCCGCGGACCTCGAGGATGTCGAGTGCCTGTACATCGGGCCCAGCGAACACACGGAGGCGGACCAGATCCAGGTGGTCGAGGACCTGATCACCCGCCGCGTGGACGGGATCGCCGTGTCGCCGTCGAACGCGACCGCGATGGCGCGGGCGCTCGCGCGGGCAAACGAAGTCGGTATTCCCGTGATCACGTGGGATTCCGATCTGCTCGCCGAGGACGCCGGGTTGCGGACGACCTACATCGGCACGGAGAACCGGGCGATGGGGGTGGAGCAGGCGAAGCTGCTGCAGAAGCTGAAACCGGACGGGGGCACGATCTGCATTCAGTCGGGCGGTGCCGCGGCGATGAACCACAACGAGCGGATGCAGGGCTTCCGGGACACGCTCGCCGGCGCCGACTCCGGGGAGCCTCCCGGCGAGCGACTCGAAGGCGCGAACGGATGGGCGGAAGTAGCGGCCTGCCCGCTCTACACGAACGACGATTTCCCTCTGGCCGTACAGCAGATGGCGGACATCCTGGCCTCGGAGCCGGACCTCGACGTGTTCTCGATCACCGGAGGATTCCCCCAGTTCGTCGACCAGGCCTACCGGCAGGCAGTTGAACCGTATCGGGAACGAATCGAGTCGAAGGACCTCGTGATCATCGGCGCCGATGTCCTGCCGATGCAGTTGGACCTCCTCGCCGAGGGCCTGAGCCACGGCCAGGTCGGGCAGCGGCCATACGCGATGGGCTACCGGTCGATGGAGGTGCTGCTCCAGCTGGTCGCCGGCCAGAGCGTCGAGGACCCGATCTACACTGGCCTGGACGTGCTGACCAGCGCCGGGGACGTAGAGGTCTTCCGGGCAGGGCAAACGGCAGAGGCCGCCGACAGCCGGTAGGCCTCAGGGCAGAGCGATCTCTCTCACCAGGTAGCTGCCGCGGCCGGATGCCTCGTCCCGGACGCCGACCGCAAATGCGAAGTCGCCCGGCGGCAGATCGACGTTCACGACCACCAGGCCCTGCTCCCCGTCCGCCGCGAGCTGGGCCCCTCCGACGTTCAGGGTCTTCTGGCGCATGGGTGTGCGTTCACCGTCTTCGTTCTCGGCGACCAGGAAGATGCGGACCGCGCCCGCTGAACCGACCGGACCTGGCAGGAGAGCGACTTCGGAAAGCGGCACGCGTACCTCGACCGGAACCGTGGTCCGGGTGGAGGCCGCCTGCGTCGCAAGCTCGCCAAACGTCACATCGACGTTCAGTGGATTGCTCTGCTCGTTCAACTTCAACGCGGCGTACAGCCGGTCCGCCAAACGTTGCTCCTCGGACTTCACGATGTACGAACGGCGGTAGCGCACCCGCCACCCCTTCTTGGGCCTGGTGAGCCGGACGTCGATCTGGCGGATGGGGTGGCGGCGATTCACCGGAGCGCTGTAACCCAGGGAGTAGTAGGAACCGAAGTCCGCGGCGATCTCCTCCAGAGCTTCTTCAGGGTGCGCCTGGTTGAATACGGCTCGACCACCCGTTTCATCCGCGAGCAGGCTCAATGTCGCCTGCAGGTTGTCGATCCTCAGGCGGTCGTTCTGATTGCTGGGAACGAGCACGGTCGAGAGGCGCAGACCGCCCGCTCCGCCCCCGTCCGCGGCGCCAACCGGACCGGCCAGACTCGGATCCACTGACGAAGAGGCCCGGATGCCGCCCGCGTCCACCGGGTAGAGCGTCACGCGACTCGCATTACTGAAGGCGCTGAAACGATTGAAGCGCGTCGTCTCGTCCCACTCGAGCTGCCGCGTGTCGGTTTCGGACTGGCGTTCCGGGCAGATGTCGCCGAGGTAGTGGAACAACTCGGCCCCGGGCCTCTGGGGCAGCCCGTCGCTGACGTAGATCAGCGCCTTCGGCCCGGGCAGACCGCCCAGCGCGGTGACCAGCTCGCCGAGGGCCGAGATCGAGGCCGCGGCCCGGGATTGCATCTCCGCCGCGTACTGGTTCGCCGATCCGAGGAAGCTCGACCACATATCCACGCAGGGTACGCAGCCAGGTACGTTGGGACTTGCCGTGGGTTGGGCGCACGCCTCGTAGGCTCGCCGGACCTCCCTCAGGATCTGGAGGCGGAACAGACCGTCGTCGTGGGCAGGGGATCTGGGCTCGGCGCGCAGTTCGTCCAGCGCGTTCATCAACTCGCCGGGATCGGTCGTGAACGGCACCCGGACGTTGAGCTCCGGATCGCCGCTGGCAAGCAGGAAACGTATCCCGGCGCCCTGATCCCGGCGGGCGCTCAGGAAGCCGGCGAGGTCCCGCTCGATGCGCAGCAGATTGGCATGGCGGGTGCGGTAGCGGTCGATGTAGAGCGCCACCATCAACGGCGGGTCCACACCGTCGACTTCCTCCAGGTCGGCACCCTCCAGCCACTCCCGGTTGTCTCGCGAGGAGGCGTTCAGGAAGTTCGTGACTTCCATCGACTCGCCCTCTTCGAAGACCTCGAAGTCCTCGACCGAGAGGTCGGAGATCGGTCGCCCCCTGCGGTCCGTGACGTGAACGTCGATGTTCACGATGTTCACCGTCACCTGTTCGACGATGGTCGCGGCCGGGGTGGCCGGAGGACGCTCCTGGGCACCGACGCCGGCGATCGTCAAGCCGGATGATGACGCAAACACGAGCCCGGCGAGCCGCGACGTTCGCTGGACGAACGAATACATCCGTTCACTATACTGCCGGCAATGGTCTGTACGGGCGGGAGAGCCCCGGTTCACGCGCTTCCTGCCAGGGCAGGGGTTCTTGCTGTCGTCTGTTCCATGGGCGTCGCGTTCGCGACCGCGGACGCCCAGGTGTCCCGCGCAGACCCGGAGTACACGGGCCCGGACCGGATCGAGGAGTGGTCCGACCGCCGCATCCTCGTCGTCACGCCGCATCCGGACGACGAGACGTTCACCTCGGGCGGCACGCTTGCACTGCTGGCCGCCCGGGGGAACGACATCCAGGTCGTCGTCTACACGACGGACAACGCCGGTTCCCGCGATCCGGAGATGACGAAGGACCGCCTGAAGGCGATCCGCCGGGCCGAAGAGGAAGAAGCCTGCCGCATCCTCGGCATTCCGAAGGAGAACATCCACTGGCTGGGGCACGACGACGGCATGCTCGAGTACGTCGACCGCCGCGAACTGACGCGACAGGTAGCCCGTGAGATCCGTCGCTTCAAGCCTCACGCCCTGTTTTCGGTCGACCCGGGATCGCCGTCGGAGCAGTACCACAAGTCGGATCACCGTTCGGGCGCCATCATCACGGTCGACGCGATCCGGGCGGCACGCTGGCGGCTCTACTTTCCGGAACTCGAGGCGGAGGGCTTCGACGCCTGGAGCGTGCCGCTCGTCTTCTTCTACTACAGTGCGAATCCGAACTACACGGTCGACATCACCGAAGTCGCGGAAAAGAAGGCGCGCGCCTCGGCGGCCCATATCAGTCAGTTCGGTTCCCTGGTCGACCGTTACGATCCCGGAAAAGTGGACGAGCAGCGAAAGGTGTGGGCGGCCCGTCTGCTGGAACGCGCGGAGCGCGAGAACGACAGGGTGGTAGAGCGATTCCGGCGCTCCGAGGCCTACTGAGTGGCGGCCGCGGAACCGGCTTCGAGCCGGGACCTCCCGCCGGCATCGCCCTCGCCTGCCCTCGCGTTGAGCGTTCTGGACCAGTGTCCGATACGGGCCGGGATGACCGCGGCGGATGCGATCCGGGAGGCGGTCAAGTTGGCTCAGGAGGCGGACCGACTCGGCTACCGCCGTTACTGGCTGGCCGAACACCACAACTCGGAGTCCCTCGCCTGTGCCGCTCCCGAGGCACTGATCGGACAGGTCGCCGCCGCGACGAAGCGGATGCGGGTCGGTTCGGGCGGTGTGATGCTGAGTCACTACAGCGCGCTCAAGGTAGCGGAGGTCTTCAGGATGCTGGAGACCCTGTACCCCGGACGAATCGATCTCGGCATCGGTCGGGCGCCGGGTTCGGACCGCCTGACCGCCCGGATTCTCGCGCACGGCCCTGGCCGACTGGGTGTTCAGCACTACCCGGAGCAGGTCGCCCATCTGCTCGGGTACCTGGGCCGCGGCCACGAGGACGAGCGACTGAACGGCGTCCGCGCCATGCCCCAGGGCAACACGCAGCCGGACGTGTGGCTGCTCGGCTCCAGTCTCGGGTCGGCGCGTTTCGCAGCCTGGTTCGGCTGCCCCTACAGCTTCGCCCACTTCATTCAGCCACGCGACGCCGAAGCCGCGCTCGACCTCTACCGGAGCGAGTACCGGCCGTCCGAGCGTCATCCGGAACCTCAGGCAAGCGTCGGCGTGAGCGCGATGGTGGCCGAGACGGAGGACGAGGCGCGCCGGCAGTCGCTCAGCCGGTTCCTCTGGTGGATCCGGTTGACCCAGGGGCGTCCGGGGCCCTTCCCGAGCCTGGAGGAGGCTGAAGCCTACGAGTTCACGAAGAGCGACCGGCGCGTGATGGAGAAGATGCGGGCCCGAAGTCTGATCGGATCGCCGGGCGCCGTCCGGCAACGGGCTGAGGAATTGGCCGGGCGACTGGGTGTGGAAGAACTCGTCGTGCTGACGATCTGTCCCGGTTTCGAGGCCAGGGTGCGCTCGTACGAACTGCTGGCGGAGGCGGTTGGCATGACCGGACTCCCAGTTGACATCGCCGCCCCTCAAGCCTGAGGATGGATCGAGCCAGCAGAGTGCGCGGCAGAAACCGGGTGCGCCGGCCTTCCGGCCGGCATCCGGCGCGAAGCGCCGGCTTCCGGACCTTCTGCCGCGCCAGGAGATGACGACGCCATTGCATCTCGCATGAACGGACCCACGCGGTCCCGACTCCGGAGACAAAGACATGACTCTCGCAGACAGACGGATCGAGGCCGCCCCGGCGGTAGACGAGTTGGCGCGCAGCGCGGCTTCGGACCTGTTTCGGGCGGCGAGCGGCCTGGACCACCGGGTCGCCGACCTGTCCCTCGCCGACGCCGGTCGGCGGCAGATCGAACTCGCCGAACACGAGATGCCGGGGCTGATGGAGCTTCGCCGCCGCTATCGCTCGGAACAGCCGCTCGCCGGAGCGCGGATTACCGGCAGCCTGCACATGACGGTGCAGACGGCCGTGCTGATCGAGACTCTGGTCGACCTCGGCGCCGAGGTGCGCTGGGCTTCCTGCAACATCTTCTC
This sequence comes from Acidobacteriota bacterium, assembly GCA_021296535.1. Taxonomy (GTDB): domain Bacteria; phylum Acidobacteriota; class Thermoanaerobaculia; order Multivoradales; family Multivoraceae; genus Multivorans. The sequence continues at coordinate 46,782 of JAGWAG010000012.1, forward strand.
GACCCAGGACGAGGCGGCCGCGGCGGTAGTGGTCGGCAGGCCCGAGCGGGGCGGTACCGCGGCGGACCCCAAGGGCGTATCCGTCTTCGCCTGGAAGGGCGAGACGCTGCCGGAGTACTGGTGGTGCACGCTGCGTGCACTGGACTGGCCGAACGAGGGTGGCCCGACTTTGATCGTCGATGATGGCGGCGACGCCACGCTACTCATCCACCGGGGCGTCGAGTACGAGCGAAGCGGCGTCGTGCCGGACTTCGATGCCGACACCGAACCGGAGGAATGGGGCGTCATCCTGGAGCTGATCCGTCGCGTCCGAACTTGGGACGAGCAGTACTTCACGCGGCTGGCCGAGGGTCTCCGGGGGATCAGCGAAGAGACGACGACCGGAGTCCTCCGCCTGTACGAACTGCAGGACGACGGCGCGCTGCTCTGCCCGGCGATCAACGTCAACGACTCGGTGACCAAGTCCAAATTCGACAACGTCTACGGCTGCCGGCACTCCCTGATCGATGGGATCAACCGGGCGACGGACCTGATGATCGGCGGCAAGTCGGCGGTCGTCTGCGGCTACGGCGAAGTCGGCAAGGGCTGCGCCCAGTCCCTGCGGGGTCAGGGCTGCCGCGTGATCGTCACCGAGATCGACCCGATCTGCGCGCTTCAGGCCGCGATGGAGGGCTACCAGGTGGCGCGCCTCGAAGACGTCGTGGAGACCGCCGACATCTTCGTCACCTGTACCGGCAACAAATCGGTGATCACGGCGGAACTCATGAGCCGGATGAAGGACAAGGCCGTGGTCGGCAACATCGGCCATTTCGACAACGAAATCGACATTGCCGGACTGAAGCGAATTCCTGGAATCCGCGCCCGCAACATCAAGGACCAGGTCGACGAGTGGATCCTCCCGGACGGCCGCAGCCTGTTGATGCTCGCCGAGGGACGCCTGCTGAACCTCGGGTGCGCCACCGGACACCCCAGTTTCGTCATGTCGACCTCGTTCGCCAATCAGGTACTCGCCCAGATCGATCTGCACCGTGGCGACGAGGACAGGGAGCGGGTCGTGTCGCTGCTGCCGCGGCACCTCGACGAGGAAGTGGCCCGTCTTCATCTCGACCACCTCGGCGTTGGCCTGACCGAGTTGACCGAGGAGCAGGCCGAGTACATCGGGGTAGAGAAGGGCGGCCCCTATAAGCGGCACGACTATCGCTATTGACCTTCCAGCACTTGCCGGGTCCGGCCCGGCTTCCCGGCCTGCGTCCACGACAGCGAACGGCGAGCGGGGGCGTCGCGGCTGCTGCACAAGTCGTTGTTTCTCAGTAAGATACGGGCCTCATGATCAAAACTCGCAGTAGCTTGCCCTGGATTCCTGCGCTTGCTTGCAGCGCCCTCCTGACACTCGCGGCGTTCGGGGCCCAGGCCCAGGAGCGCTACCACCCGGCCATCGATCCAGACCTGTTCCCCGTGCCGGAAAGCCTGGAGCCGGCGGTGGAGTTCTGGAAGAAGGTCTTCGTCACCTACACCAGCGACCAGGTCGTTCTCCACGACGAGAGACACCTGGACGTCATCTACAGCGTGGTCGACATGAGCGACCTGCGCACGCTGGGCTCCTCGGAGTTGCAGATCGACCGCGCCCGGATCAAACGGGTCCGCGCCGAGATGAGCCGCGTCTCCAGGGCTCTGCGGGATCTTGCGGCGGGCCGGCCGGTGATGAACCTGCCTGCGGACCTCCGGTCCATACCCACCCGGATGGAGCATGTGGCGGGTGGCAGGTCCAAGTACCGGCGCGCCGCGGGGATGGTCCGAGGCCAACGGGGACTGCGGAACCGCTTCGAGGAGGCGATCGAGACTTCCGGCATGTTCATGCCCGGTATCGAAAGAACGCTCTCGGAGTACGGTCTGCCGCTGGAGATCCGCTGCCTGCCGTTCGTGGAATCCATGTTCAACTACCGGGCACGCTCGAAGGTCGGAGCTTCCGGCGCATGGCAGTTCACCGCCTCGACCGGCCGCGCCTTTCTGCAGATGGACGAGGCGGTCGACGCACGCTCGGACGTACTGCTGGCTGCTGCCGGCGCGGCCCGCAAGCTGCGACGGGACTACGAATCTCTCGAAGCCTGGCCGCTGGCCCTGACCGCGTACAACCACGGCGCGGGCGGTATGGCGCGGGCCGTGCGCCGTCTAGGCACCAGGGATATCGCCGTCGTGGTGGAGAAGTACAAGTCGCGCACGTTCGGTTTCGCGTCGCGCAACTTCTACGCCGAGTTCATCGCCGCGGTCATCTCGTACGTCGAGCGCGAGAGTCATTTTCCGAACGTCGAACCGTTCCCCGAGATCCGCTTCGATGTCGCCCTTCGGGATCGCTACGTGGCCCTGACCGACCTGGCGACGGCGACCGGCGTGGACATGGATCGGCTCGCGGAACTCAATCCCGCACTGGACCGGACCGTCCTCGCGGGCTCACTCCTCGTGCCGCCGCGCTACCCGCTCCGCGTGCCGCATGGCATGGGCGCACAGTTCGAGCGGGCGTACGCCGCCCTGCCGCCGGATCGCAAACCGGACCGCCAGGCCGCATTCGGTTACCGGGTACGGCGGGGCGACACCCTGGGCGGTATCGCGCGCCGCTTCGGCTCCAGTGTTGCCGAGCTCCAGCGCGCGAACCGACTGCCGAGGGCGGACCGCATCTACATCGGCCAGCGGCTCCGTATCCCACAACGCGGAGCGGGCCGCTCCGCGCCGGCTCCGGTCCAGAGAGCCGCGCTCGAGGCGCCCGGGGCGACGGCACCGCCGTCCTCCGGCCCCGAGGTGGCGAGCAGCGTCGGGCAGACGATCAAGGAGACGGTTCACGTGGTCAGGAGGGGTGAATCCCTGCACCGCATCGCCAGGAAGTACGGCACTTCGGTCCAGGTCCTGACGGCGGCGAACAACCTGCGACGGCCCGATCTGATCCATGCAGGACAGCGCCTGGTGATTCCGGCGGACGGCAAGGAAGTCCTGTACCGCGTGCGGCAGGGCGACACGCTGAGTCAGTTGGCGCGCACCTTCCGAACCTCGGCAGCCCGGATCCGCCAGGTGAACGGACTGCGCGGCAATCTGATCGTCGTCGGACAGACGCTCCGCATTCCAGCGGGATGACCTTCCCGCCGGGGCACTCGAAACGTACCGCGTCACTGGCGGCGGTCGCTGCATTCGTCCTGGTCGGTTGCGGCGACGAGGTGCAGCCGACCGCGGATCTCGTTCTGGTGGGAGGTCGGCTGGTCACCCTGAGCGAAGACGCGGAACGGGCTCCCGCCGAAGCGGAAGCGCTGGCCGCGGTGGACGGCCGCGTCGTGTTCGTCGGTTCCGACGAAGAGGTCAGCCGTTGGATCGGCCCTGACACGGAAGTGCTCGACCTGGAGGGGCGTCTGGCCGTTCCGGGTTTCATCGAAGGGCACGGCCACTTCTGGGGCCTCGGCGAGTCGAAGCTCCAGTTGAGCCTCGAGTCCGCGTCATCCTGGGACGAGATCGTCGCGCAGGTTGCCGCGGCGGTCGAGGAGACGGAACCGGGAACCTGGATCCTGGGCCGCGGTTGGCATCAGTCGAAGTGGTCGGCGCCGCCCGTTCCGGGCGTGCAGGGACTCCCGGTTCATGCTGACCTGAGCGCGGTGTCGCTTCAACATCCCGTACTCCTGACGCACGCGAGCGGTCACATGGCCTTCGCCAATGCCCGCGCGATGGCGCTCGCCGGCATCGACGCGGCGACTCCCGACCCGGAGGGGGGCGAGATCGTGCGCGACGCGAATGGGCAACCGACCGGGGCGCTCAGGGAAACGGCGGAGAACCTCGTCGCGGGGCT
>JAGWAG010000012.1:50651-79843 GCA_021296535.1 Acidobacteriota bacterium
TCTCTCGCCAAGGGCATCACGAGCTTTCAGGATGCCGGTTCGAGCTTCGAACTGATCGACGCCTATCGACAGATGGCGGACGACGGGGCCCTGCCTCTGCGTCTGTGGGTGATGGTGGGCGAGGGAAACGAATCCCTGGCGGAGTCCCTGAGCCGCTACCGGATGATCGACCGCGGAGACGGCTTTCTCACCGTTCGGGCGATCAAACGTTCGATCGACGGCGCCCTGGGATCCCACGGCGCCTGGCTGCTGGAGCCCTATGAGGACATGCCGCAATCCAGCGGCTTGAACACGACGAGTCTCGAGGTGATGAAGGAGACGGCCCTGCTGGCGCTGGAGCACGACTTCCAACTGTGCGTTCACGCGATCGGCGACCGGGCGAACCGCGAAACGCTCGACCTCTTCGAGCAGGCTCTTGCCGGCGATCGGGACCGCCGCTGGCGCGTCGAACACGCCCAGCACCTGCACCCGGACGACATTCCGCGCTTTGCCGGCCTGGGCGTGATCGCCTCGATGCAGGCGGTCCATTGCACATCGGATGGACCCTGGGTACCGGATCGGCTCGGAGAACAACGAACGGCGGAGGGCGCCTACGTCTGGCGGAAACTCATCGACTCGGGGGCCGTCGTGACGAACGGCACGGATGCTCCGGTCGAGGATGTCGATCCGATCGCGTCCTTCCATGCCGCGGTCAGCCGGCGACTCGAGAACGGCGAAGTGTTCGGGGCGGATCAGCGAATGACTCGAGAGGAAGCGCTCCGTTCCTACACGATCGACGCCGCCTACTCGGCCTTCGAGGAGAATCAGAAGGGCAGTCTGGAAGTCGGCAAGTTCGCCGACGTAACAGTCCTCTCCCGCGACATCATGACGGTGCGCGAGGAGGAGATTCCCGATACCGAGGTCGTCTATACGATCGTGGGTGGCCGCGTGGCCTATCGCCATCCCTCGGCATCCGGTCCAGGCGACGGATGAGGCCCCGGAGGGCTGGCTCGGGTGGAGTGAAGTTGTTGGGCGGCCGGTGGCGGGGCCGCCGTCTGGAGACGCCGGCGGGCATTCGCCCCACCCAGGCGCGTGTTCGTGAAGCGCTGTTCTCGCACTGGGGCGATCGGATCGAGCGCTGCCGTTTCCTGGAGCTCTACGCGGGTTCCGGCTCCGTCTCGCTGGAGGCGCTGTCTCGCGGCGCCTGCTCGTCCCTGGCCGTCGACCGGGATCGCCGGGCCCTGGACTGCATGGAGGTGAACCGGGATCGCCTGGGCGCCGGCGGCCTGCGCGTTGCCGCGGCCGAACTTCCGGAGCGCCTGGCCCGGGCTACGGCCGGCGAAGCCGCCTTCGACCTCGCCTTTATCGATCCACCGTACGACGCGGACGGACTCGAGCAACTCCTGGCCGCGGTCGCCGCGTTGATGACGGTCGGCGGACAGATCGTCCTGGAGTATTCGAGCCGGCGGCGACCACCCGAGGGTGCGGGTCGGCTGTCGCTGAACGGAACGCGGCGCTACGGCGACAGTGCGCTCGCCTTCTACGAGTGACGCCCGAGCGGTGCGATCCGCGCCGACTGGAAACGGCTCCGCGCGCGGGTCAACGAACGCATCGATCTGAACCCGGATGGTGCGAAAGGGGGGACTCGAACCCCCACGGTATTGCTACCACAAGAACCTGAATCTTGCGCGTCTACCAATTCCGCCACTTTCGCAACGGCCCGGGCTCCGTCGCTCTCGCGACCGCCAACAGGCCGAGGCGGGATTGTATCCGCATATTCGGCCTGCCGGCGGAGGGGCTTGTATGGAACTGGCCGCCAACGCGGAGCCGGCCTAGCGGCCGGCGCGTCTCTCCGGCTGCCTTCGGCAGCAGCCGGCGGGGACGCCGGCGCACCCAGTGGGCGGCCAGTTCCCTGCGAGTCAGCGCAGCGCACGCGCTGCCCTGACTGCTAGCTGCTAGGCTCGCTTCATGAGCAGATCACTTCACCGCCGTGCTCTGGCTGGCGGCACCGCGGGCGCGGCGCTCCGATCGCTGCTCGCCATCTCCTGTGTCGCAGGCCTGACCGCTTGCGGCGAGACCGGGCCGGACGGAGCGAGCGAAGAGGATCGGCTGGCAATCGAGGCGGTTCTCACGGACTACCTGCCGAAGCTGGGCGTTCGACGCCCTGGCCTCCGGGGCCGTTCCGAAGGAGGTCGAGACGGTCCGAAGGCGTGTTTACGAGCTGGAGACGGGAGAGAGCCGCACCCTGCGGCCAAGCCTCCAGAGCTTCGAGATCGAGCGGGTCGACGTCTGGCGCTACTCCAACGCGGCAGTCACGACTCTCGAGGTCTGGGACATCCAGTCCCTGGCCAGCGGCACCGAGCAAATACTCTCGTCGGCTACCGATCGTTACCGAGTGCGTTACCAGTTCAAGCGGCGCGACGAGGGCTGGAAGGTGATCGACCGCCGGATCGAGTATCAGTTCGAGTCCTGATTTCGTGCCAGCCGCGGTCGCGATCGTCGGTCGCCCGAACGTCGGCAAGTCGACCCTCTTCAACCGGTTGATCGGTCGCCGGCAGGCGATCGTCCACGGAACGCCAGGCGTGACGCGGGACCGTCTCGTCGGCCGCTTCGAACTGGACGGACGTGGAGTCGTCGAGTTGATCGACACCGGGGGACTGGTGCCGGGCGACGACCCCCTGGGATTGAACGCCCAGGTCGAGTTCGCGATCGAAGAGAGTGACGCGTTGTTGCTCGTCGTCGACGGAAGGGAGGGATTGGCCGCGGGCGACGAGCAGGTCATGGACCGGCTGCGCGGCCATGGCCTGCCGATCGTCGTCGTGGTCAACAAGGCCGACACCCGAGCCGCCCAGGAGGGCTACCAGGAGTTCTACGCTCTGGGCGCCGAGGGACTCGTCCTCGTGTCCGCGGAACACGGGGCCGGTCTCGGAGACCTGCACGAAGAGCTGGCCGCCCATCTCCCCGCCGCGGGGCCGGCATTCGAGCCCGAGGCATCCGGTGTCGCGGTCGTCGGTCGGCCGAATGTCGGCAAGTCCTCGGTGATCAACCGACTGCTGGGAAGCGAACGAACGCTCGTCTCACCCACCGCCGGCACGACAAGGGATCCGATCGACAGCCTCCTGCAGCGCGCGGACGGACCGGACTATCTGCTCGTCGACACGGCCGGCATCCGGCGCCGTTCTCAAGTCCAGGACGCACCGGAAGAACTGGCGGTGATGCTCGCCCGGAGACAGATCGAGCGGGCGGAACTGGTCGTCCTCGTGGTCGACGCGAGCCGGGGGATCACGGCCGGTGATCTGGGCATTGCCGATGCAGCCTGGCAGGCGGGACGCTCGGCCGTCATCGCTTGCAACAAATGGGATCTTCTGGATACGGACGGTCGGGAACGGCTCGAAGCGGGTTGGGAACGCCTGGCCGAGGTCTTCGCCAGGCCCTCTCGTGTCAACGTCTCCGCCCTGACGGGACGCGGCATGGGCGGCGTCCTCCCTGCTCTCGACCGGGTCCGGGAGCGCCACGGGCTGCGGGTGAGTACGTCCGAACTCAACCGCGTGATTCACCGAATCGTGGCCCGCCACCAGCCGCCCGCGGAGCGGGGCCGACCGTGGAGGTTCTTCTACGCAGCCCAGGTACGGGGAACGCCCCCGACGTTTCTTCTGTTCGCGAACCGGCGCTTGAAGCGAGGACACACATACCGCAAGTACCTCGAGAACCAGCTTCGAAGAGCGTTCGATCTCCCGGGAGTTCCGCTGCGCCTCGTGGTCAGGGAACGACGCGGAGAGACCGAGCCAACGTCCGGCTGAGGTGCGGGCGGACGCAAAGAAGCCGGTTGTTCAGGCTTTCGTATAGTCTTCATTTCGTTTCCCTGACTTCAGTAGACCGGGTGGCCAACGTACCTGGTTGGGCCCGGAAGCTACCTGCGGACCAGGCGGGAGACCGGTCATTCCCTCCAAGCAGCAGTACAAGATCGCCGACGTATGCAGGGTGCTGGACATCCAGCCCTACGTCCTGCGGTATTGGCAAACGGAGTTTCCGGCCCTGGCCTCGAAGAAGGGAGCGGGCGGCCGTCGGGACTACAACGCCGGGGATCTGGAGACCATTCGCCGGATCAAGGAACTCCTGTACGACGAGGGTTTCACCATTGCCAGCGCGAAGAAGAAGCTCGTCGCCGAACTCGAGGAAGGCGGTGTCCGCGGGCAGCCCCTGGTCGTGACAGAGGGGCCGGCCAGTGAGGTCGAGGGCGAGAACGAGCTGTCCACGGAGAAGGGACTGCCGCCGGAGGGCGACGATTCGGAGACGGAAGCGGTGGGTATGGAGGCGGCGGCGACGGCGGACGCGCTCGATCGTCCGGCCGATGGCGCGGACGCCTCCGGTGTAGGCGAACTGGGAGCCTTGACTCGACGGGTCGAGAGGCTCGAGGGCGGGGTAGCGGCGCTCGTCTCGCAGGCGCGCCAGCTTGCGGCGGAACTCAAGCCGGAGACAGGCGTCGAGGACGACTGACCGGTCGCGACTGCGGTGCGTTGTTGCCAAGCGCGACGATTGCGTAGAGAATGCCGCTCGGTCGGGACGTGGCGCAGTCTGGTAGCGTACCTGAATGGGGTTCAGGGGGTCGCGAGTTCGAATCTCGCCGTCCCGACCATTTGACGGCTCCTCGAGCCGTGTAGCAACCGGTCCGCCGCCTGCCCCGAAATGAAGACGGCCTCCGATGCGCCCGGTGTCAGGGTCGGCCTGGTCGCGGCGCGCTTCAACGGCAGCATCGTGGAGCGCCTGCTCGAGGGTGCCCGACGGTTCTTGTTGGAACACGGGGTCAGGGAAGAGGAACTCCTGGTTGTCCGGGTTCCCGGAGCCTGGGAGATACCCCCGGCACTCGACGCCCTGGCCGCCACCGGAAGGGTCGATGCACTGGTTGCGCTCGGCGTCGTGATTCGGGGTGAGACCCCGCACTTCGACTACATCTGCAACGAGTGCGCCGCAGGATGCGCCCGGGTCACCGCGCAGACCGCGATCCCCGTGGGCTTCGGGGTTCTCACCTGCAACGACGCCGCGCAGGCCGCTGCGCGTGCCGGAGGAAAAGCGGGGAACAAGGGCGAGGAAGCCGCCGAAGCAGCCCTCGAGATGGCGAATCTGCTGGGATCGCTCCGGTCGTGACCAGGCCCGGTGAGGTGCCACCCGGGGAGGCCACGCCGCCGAAGACTCCCGACCGGCTGCGGCGCGCGGGCGGCAAGCGTCGGCAGGCGAGAGAGATGGCGCTGCAGATGCTCTATCAGCGGGAACTGGGCGACGCGGAACCGGCTCTACTGCTCAGGGCCTTCGACGTCCACGGATTCCGTGCCGAGACCGCCGACGCCGGCGCCAGCCAACAGATCTCCGAGTTGGCGCTGGACTACGCCCGCACCCTGGTTGAGGGCAGTCTCGCGCACAGAGAGTCGATCGATCGCATGGTCGCCGATCAGGCGGACAACTGGCGACTGGAGCGGATGCCGGTGGTCGATCGCAACGTCCTGCGACTGGCGGTCTACGAAATGCGCTTCCAGTCCGACGTGCCTGCGGTCGTCGTGATCGACGAAGCGATCGAACTCGCCAAGAAGTTCGGCTCCGAACAGTCCGGCCGCTTCGTGAACGGGATCCTCGACGCCCTGCGCGCCACGCTGAACCTGGATCCGAGTCGCTGACTTTCTCTGTCGAGGGCTCCCTCGGACTGTTACGCTGACAGGCATGCAGAGAGCCCGTTTCAAGCGGCTTGTCAAGGCGGCCACCCTGCTGCCCATGCTGGTGCTGGTCAGCTGCGGCTACGCGCTCGTCGGCAAGGCGTCCAACATTCCTGACGACGTGCAGCAGGTGTTCCTGGCGCCATTCGAAAATCGGACCTCCCGAGTGGAGGTCGAGCAGTTCCTGACTCAGGCAATCGCGGACGAACTCCTGACCCGGCGGCGGTTCGAGCTCGTTTCCACGGAAGCGGAGTCGGATGCAACGATTCGCGGCGCCGTCACGGCCTTCCGGGTCGCGCCGATCACCTTCACGAACGACGGTCGCGCCCAGGAGTACGAACTGGCGATCGTGGCCGACGTGTCCTTCCGCCGCACGGTCAAGTCACCCGGCGAGGAAGAAGGTGAGGTGATCTGGGCGAACGACCGCTACCAGTTCAAGGAGAGCTACCCGGTCGAGAGCGCGAGAACATCGCGATCGAAGACAGCGCGGAACGGTTCGCGGACACGATGGTGACCGACCTGCTGGAAGGCTTCTGACGCCGCTCCAGCCGAAAGATCACGTCCTGCGGATCACTCGGCCGCGGCTCCCGACGCGGATGCGGCCTCGGCGCGACAATTCACGAGCCGGGCAAGTCTCGACTTCCGGCGGGCCGCCGCGTTTGCATGGATAGCGCCCTTGCGGGCCGTGACGTCGATCAGGCTCAATGTCCCGGGAAGCAACTCCCGAGCACGCTCGACATCGGTGTCAGCGGCTGTGCGCAGGGCTTTGACCGAAGTACGGAGCTTCGAGAGCGCGGCACGGTTGCGGTCTCTTCGGACTCGTGACTGCCGGATGCGCTTCTCTGCCTGCTTGCTGTTCGCCATATCGCCTTCTCTCACCTTCAGGGTGTACGTCTCATTCGGTCCGGGCGGCCTAGGCTACCGGCGGCGCAGTTTACTGCTCGGCGCCCAGGTTGTCGAGTTGCTGGAGCGCCAGGATCGCCTCATCGGTATCGGGGTAGCTGCTTCGAACTCGGAGGAACATCTCAATCGCGAGTTCCCGGTCGCCCAACTCGTTCAGAGCGACCCCGACCTTGAGCATGGCGCTCGGGACCTTGTCGCTCTCCGGGTAGTCCTGTCGAACCAGACCGAGTTCCTCGATCGCCGCGCGGTACTGCCCACGGCCGAGGTGGGACTCTCCGAGCCAGTACTGCGCGCTGTCCGCGTCGGCGCCGTCCGGAAACGTATCCAGATAGCGACGAAAGCCGGTGATCGCGCGCTCGTAGCTCCCCTCGGAATAGTACTGGTAGGCGGCGTTGTAGAGAACCTTGGGGTCGACGGCCTCAACCACGGGCGCCGCGCGGCTGGTTTCCTGCAACTGATCGAGAGCCGAAAGGTACGCTTCCTGCCGTTCAAGGCGACCCTGGATCAGGGCCACGTCCGTTCCGGTCTGCTCAAGGCGGTCCACCGTCGCGTTGAGAATCTGACGCTGCTCCTGGACCAGGTTTCGTAGCGCCTCGAGGTCAGAGAGGATCTGGCGCAGGTCCTCTTTCAGATCGGCGTTCGCGACAACTTCGCTGTCGACTTGATTCTCGAGCGCCTGAACCACCGCAGCCAGGTCCAGTCGCGTGGGCGTCTGGGATCGAAGTTCGTCCAGCCGCAGTTCCACTGCGGCGAGACCGGTCTCCAGGTCGGCCAGTTGCGTGGACGAGGAGGCGCAGGCCGTCACGAGCAAGACGGCCACCGACCCGGCAACCCACAGCAACCCGGTCGGGTTGAAGGAAGTCCGAGGTTCCGGCAGCCGCATGCTCAGAACCCGCGGCTATCGGCAATGGGGGTTCGCGGCGTGTGCGAGAGGACGAGCCAGCGCCTGGAGCACGCCGCGCTGAATCAGCTGAAGTCGGTGACCCGGAAGTAGGCGCGGCGGTTCAGTTGCCAACAGTCCTCGTTCGCCTCCTCGCACTGCGGACGCTCCTCGCCGTAGCTGATCGTCTTGAGACGATCCCCGGAAACACCCAGGGACAGAAGATAGTCCCGCGCCGCGTTGGACCGGCGGTCGCCAAGTGCGAGGTTGTAGTCGTTCGTGCCCCGCTCGTCGCAGTGGCCCTCGATCGTGATCACGAGGTTCTCGCCGTCCCTGGTCTTGAGGAAGTCCGCGTTCTTGCTGAGCTGAGAACGCGTCATGTCGGTGAGAGTCGCCTGGTCGAACTCGAAGTAGACGTCGCCGAGAAGGCCCTTCTCATGGACCTGCCTGTTGGCCTCCATGATGTCCTCGGACCACGGGGACTTGTACTCCGGCACGACCGGCGGCTCCGGCGGCGGAGGGACCGGTTCCGGCGGTGGGGGCTCCTCGACCGGGGGAGGAGGAGGCGGCGGCGCCGGGGGCTCGGGCTCTGCTTTCTTGCAGGCGCCAACGGCCAGCAGCACAAGAGCCGAGAGGATGAATGCGGGGAACCTTCTGGCCAACATACCGGGACTTCTCCTCGAACCTGAAACCTTGGTTTGTTGAGAGCGGGGAAACAGTACCAAAGCGGAGCGGTTGCGGCAACCTGTCGCTTCGGCCGGGGGAACTTGGAATCAGTCGAAATAGCCCGACCAGGACGGGTGCGAGTTGTTGCCCCGCGAGGTGACCTGACGCGTGTACCTGCCGTCCTGGCTCATGATGTAGATGTGGCGGCGACCTCCGGGCCGCCGCGTATCGAAGGCGATCCACTCGCCGTTCGGCGAAAAGGACGGGTTCTCGTGACTCCCCGGTCCCGTCGTCAGAAGTTGATCCTGGCCGGTCACCAGGTCGACGACCGCGATGTCGTGACGGTCGCCGCGGTCGGCGCGGCGGGAGTAGACCAGGCGACTGCCGTCCGGGTGCCAGGATGCACCTTCGTTGTAGCGGCCGTCGAACGTCACTCGCTGGAGGTCGGTGCCATCGATGCCCATCAGGTAGATCTGTGGCGTGCCGGAACGGCTCGAGGTGAACGCGATGCGGGTGCCGTCTGGGGAGCACTCCGGGTTCGTGTCGATGCGACTCGACCGGGTGAGCTGCCGGGGGGAGCCGCCGCTGCGTGACACCGCGAAGACCTCCATGTTGGACGTTCGGCGCGCAAAGAGGAGTGTCTCCCCGTCCGGGCAGAGGCTGGGGGAGTACGCGGGCTGCTCTTCAGCGATGATGGCCGTCTTCCTGCCGGTGACCAGGTCGGCCCAGTACACGCCGGGCCGCCCCTCGAAGAAGGACAGGTAGACGAGTCCACTGCCGTCCCGAGCCCAGACCGGCGACAGGCTGGTCGAGATGTGCCCGGTGATCCGGCGCTGCGCGTGACCGTCGTAGTCCATCAGGAAGATCTCCTTGCTTCCCTGGGACTCCCGGTCCGAAACGAACGCGATCGCAGTCATCGCGATGCCGCGGCGGCCGGTGAAGTAGAGAACGACCTCGTCGGACATCGCGTGGGCGAAGCGGCGTGCAAGATCGATTCCCCCGTTGAACCGCTTCCCCAGAATGAACTGGCCGCTGGCCAGGTCGTACACCCGTCCCTCGAGAATCAACTCATCGCCGTTGAGCTTGAACTCGGTGAGGAGCGCCACCTCGTTGCCGTAGGCGCGGTACTGCTCGAGGTCCTCCGCGCGCTCGCCGGTCAGACGCACCCCCGACAACACCTCCGGACCCTGGACGTCGAAGAGCTGGGTGAACGTCAGATCTTCCCGGAGAGTCTGTTCCACCTCGTTCATCGCGTCGAGGAACTCCGGTCCGGCTTCCGGCGGCCGACCGGAGCGCGGTACGGCGAGATTGAGCCGAGTGGCCGCGTCGCGGTCGAGCACGACTTCGACGTCGGAGGGCAGTTGCTCGGCGGGAAGCGGTTCATCAGGGTCTTCCTGCGCACCCGGGAGCGGCGCCCCGCAGAGGAGAAGGACGACTACCGCGGCGCGGACGATCCGGCCCGGCAAAATCGTTGGATGTATAGCGCTTCCGAAGGAAGCGGCAGGAGAAGAAGCGCTTCCGCAGGAAGCGGCAGGCGAAAAAGCGCTTCCGCAGGAAGCGGCAGGTGAAAAGCAGTGCATCGTCATCTGATCCTCATCGTCACGCCGAGGCTTGGCTTCCGGAAGCTACGCGGCAGCGGCGGCACCGGCGACGCGAGCTCGATCGCGCGCAGACCGGCATTGTCGAACCGTGTGACGCCGGAGGACGCGATCAGTTCGAGTTCGCTCACCGTACCGTCACTCGCGATTCGGAAGCGGACGAGGGCCTCGACGCCCTCGATCGGAGGCCTGGTCCAGCGGGACCGGATCGCAGCGACCAGGCGCCGCGTGTAGTACGCGTAGGTGAAGTCCTCGCTGTCGTAGCCGACCACCGGCGCCTCCGCGTCGTCGCTGCCGGCCAACGAATCATCGACGGTCCGGGCGCGCTGGAAGGGCCGCTCCAACTGCGGCCGCGGTTCCGGCTCCGGTTCCGGTGGGGGAGGAGGTGGCTCCGGTTCGGGTTCGGGCTCCGGCGCCGGGGCCTCTTCCTCGACCAGAACCGGCACATCTTCCGGCGGTGGTTTGGGCTCGGGTTCGGGCTCGGGTTCCGGGGCGGGAGGCGGCGGTTCTTCTTCCGGGGGCGGGGTCACCGGAATCGGCTTCGGCCGGATCGTCGTCATGCGAACGATGTCGACGGTCTGGCGCTCCAGATAGGTCCGTTCGGCGAACAGACTGGGCCCGAAGAGAATCCCGCCAAGAACCGCGATGTGAAGGGTCAGGGAGGCCGCGAGGCAGGGCCGGTTCAGCCGGGCCGCCCGGCGTTCCCGGCTCTGGAGAGCCAGTGCGACGGATGGCTTGGAAGTGTTCTGACTCGGCACCTGGCTGGGGCTCCGTGGCAGCGGCCGCTAGGGCCCTTGGTCCTCGGGTTGCACGACAAGCGCAACGCGATGGATTCCCCCACGTTCGAGAACGTCGAGGACATGGATGATTCTTCCGTACGGCACTTCCGCATCGCCCTTCACGAAGACGGCTTCGTAGTCACGCAGGTCCAGCAGGGGGAGGAGGCGGTCGACGAGCAGCGGCGTGGCCACCGGCTCGTCCTTGATGTAGACGAGGTCGTTCTGCGCCACGGTCAGGATCATCGGATCCTCATCCCGAACCGCCAGCGTCGACGGCGATTCCATTTCCGGCAGGGTTACCTCCACGCCCTGGTGCAGCATCGGCGTCGCGATCATGAAGATGATCAGCAGCACGAGCATCACGTCGACCAGAGGCGTCACATTGATGTCCGCCAGGACGGCGTCATCGCTGTCGGTGTCCTGGAAGAAGGCCAACTCCGGCTCCCTTATCCGAACTCAACCGAAGTTGCGCTCTGCCAGATTCAGAAACTCCAGCGTGAAGTCGTCCATTTCCGCGCGGAGCTGCCGGAGTCTGGTCGCGAGGTAGTTGTACCCGACCAGGGCGGGAATCGCCGCGACCAGGCCGGCGGCCGTGTTGACCAGCGCTTCGGCGATGCCCGGCGCCACCGCGGTGATCGTCGCCGTCCCCGAGGTTCCGATGTCGTTGAATGCGATCATGATGCCCCAAACGGTCCCGAACAGTCCGATGAAGGGCGCCGCCGCGGCCGTGGTCGCCAACCAGGACGTGTTGCGGGCGAGGACGCGAAGCTCGACGTTCGCGGCTCGCCGAAGCGTCCGCTCGAGCCCCATCAGCGACTGGAGCCGGAAGCTGTCGTCATCCCCCCGCGGTTCCTGGAGGGCCTTGATCTGGGTGTCGATCTCCAGATAGCCGGCCTGAAACAGCCCGACCAGCGACGAGGCGCGGTGGTCGGGAGCCGCCTTGCCGATGTCGCTGAAGCGGGCGGCCTTCCGGAACACGTCGAGAAAGCCCAGGTTCTGTCGCGCCGTGCGACGGAAGAGCAGCAGGCGTTGCAGCAGCACGTACCAGGAAGACAGTGACATCAGGACCAGAATCCCGAGCACGATCTTCGCCACCGGGCCCGAACGCAGAAAGAAGTGGATCACCGCTGAGTCGCCGGTGGCCATCAACGTCGCGATGGGGATGAAGAACGCAGGCACCGCCGAGAGAAACTATCAGACAGATAGCCAAAGGTCTATGCCTCCGGCTCCGTGGGCGACCCCGGGTGTGGCGCTATGCTGCCGCGCCAGCAACCAAGGGAGAATCCCCGGCTTGAGGATCGGCGTGTGCATCAAACAGGTACCGGACAGCGATGCGCACCTGCGGATCGCTGACACCGGCCGCCACATCGACGATCGCGAGGTGAACTGGGTCATCTCGAGCTGCGATCTCTGCGCGCTCGAAGAGGCGCTGCTGCTCGTCGAGGCGGCCGAAGAGGCCGGGCTCGGACGCCCCGAACTCATCGCCTTCAGCCTCGGACCGCCACGGGTCGAGGAGGCCTTGCGCAAGGCCCTGGCGCTGGGGGCCGACCGCGCCGTGCACCTCGTGGACGCGGACTTCCAGGGCGGCGACGCGCTGGCGGACGGACGCGCTCTGGCCGCGGCCGTCGACCGGGAGGCGTGCGACCTCGTCCTTGCCGGAGCCCAGTCCGACGACCTGGGCCAGGCCGCGACCCCGGCTGTGATCGCCGGGCTGCTCGGCCGCCCCTACGCCTGGCTGGTGATGGCCGTCGGTTCGGCACGTGTCGTCCGCGAACTGGAGGGCGGGCTGAACGAGGTTCTCCGTCTTGGACTGCCTGCCGTGCTCGCGGTGCAGGCCGGAATCAACAAGCCGCGTTTCGCTTCGCTGCGCGGCACCCTCCAGGCCCGGACAAAGCCGCTGGAAACTGTGGATTGCACGACCCTCGGCGTCGAAGCCGGTCAGGTGGGTGAGGCCGGCGCCGGGATCGAGACGACGGTTCTCCGGGTCCCACCGACCGGTGGGGGCGGCCTGCTGATCGAAGGGGACGCGCCGGAGACAGCGGCGGCCGAACTCCTCGCGCACCTGGAGCGGGAGGCTCTGCTATGAGCCGCACCGAACCCGTCGTGTGGATCGTCGAGAACGCCGGCTCGGGGCCCGGATCGCGAGAAACGCTCGCCTGCGGGCGGGTTCTCGGTGCCGACCTGCGGCTCGCGCTACTCGACGAGGAACTCGCCCGGCGTCTATGCCGAGGCGCTTGGCGCCCTGATCGTGCGCGAGAACGGCGACGGGAAGCCTCCATCGACGGTGGTCCTCTTGCCGCACACCTACCAGGTGGCCGAGTTCGCTCCCCAACTCGCCCTGCGGCTCGGCGCCGCTTATGTCCCGTCGATCAGCGAAGCGGCGGCGGACGGTCGAGGCGGTTTGTGCTTCCAGCGGTCCATCCTGCAGGCCAAGCTCCAGGCCGAAGTCCGTCCGAGAACCCGCGCCGTCGTCGCTACCGTGCAGAGTGGCGCCTTCAGCAGCGACGAGGCGCCGGCGCCGCCGGGGCGGGTCGTGGAAGTCTGTCTGCCGGCCGACATGCAAGGACAACCGGAACGGGAGACCCTGGGACGCGTGGCGGCCAGCGCCGGCGGCGTCGATCTCCCGGGCGCCGAGCGGATCGTGACCGCGGGGAGGGGAGTGGGCGGAGCGGACGAGGTATCGGTCGCGGCCGACCTGGCCACGGCTCTCGGCGCCGAGCTCGGCGCGAGCAGGCCGGTCGTGGACAACGGCTGGCTGCCGCGCGAGCACCAGGTCGGATCGAGCGGACATACGGTGGCCCCGGACCTCTACGTGGCGCTCGGAGTGTCGGGCTCGATCCAGCACCTGATGGGCATGAGCGGATCGCGGATCATCGTCGCCGTGAACAAGGATCCGGAGGCCCCGATCTTCAGCGTCGCCCAGTACGGCATCGTCGGCGACCTGCACGAAGTCGCGCCGGCGCTGACCCGCCTGTTGAACGAGCGCGCCGGCCGGTAGCCGGCGGCGGCGGGGGTGGTTGGCGGGCGGTGGGCTCACCCGCCTGCTCCGGTCCGGGGAGAGGGTCCCAGGGGCCGCTCGCGCTTTCCGGGTGGAGGAAGGGTCGGCGCTCGCTTCGGTCGGCTGCGCTCCGGTTTAGTGTCGTTCGATGTGCTGACCTGGGCCGTCGCTTGCCGACAGCCCCCTGGGACCCTCTCCCCGGACCGGAGCAGGCTGGAGTCCGTCGGCCGATCGGGAAGCTGCCGGCCGTCTTGCTTCAGGTCCGGTCAGGGCGGCGCGGACTTCCGGTTCGTGAGCAGCGGAACTCACCCCGCAGCCGTTGCAGTTCGAACAGGGCAAGGGAAGCAGCGACCGCTGCGTTGAGGGACTCGACAGCGCGAGCGGTCGGAATCCACAGCGCCATGTCGGCGCGGTCGAGAACCGGACGGGAGAGACCCTTACTCTCGTTTCCAACCGCCAGAATGGCATCGGTGGCGATGAGGTCGGCAGGAACTTTCGGGTCAGGAGTCTCGGCCGTGAAGAGGGACGCGACAGGTAGTGAAGCGCCGTCCTTGTTGCCTTGGGCTGCCAGGACAAGCCACGTGATTCGAGTCTGGACGTGATCGACTCGGACGTCCGTCCAGACCGGGATACGAAGCAGGCTGCCCGCCGAGGCCCGGAGGGCGCGCGGCTGGCTCGGGCGGGCAGTGCCGGCGGCGGCCCCCGCGGCTTCGGCGGAGCGAGCCATGGCGCCCAGGTTGCCTGGATCCTGGACACCGTCGACGTAGAGGTGGAGGCCGGAAGGCAGAACGAGCGTCTCGCCTTCCGCGGAGTGCCAGCCGGCGGGTGGTTCGACCAGGGCGGCGATTCCCTGGGGGGCGTCGGCGTCGGCCTGTTCGCGGAGCCGGTCGGGGTCGATCAGGGCGGCTGCGGTTCCTGACCGGTGTTCGAGCCGCCGGATCAGCTCCATGTGGGCCGCTCGGAAATCGGGCGTCGCCAGGAGGTGGCGGAACGTGAGCCTGGCCGTGGCGGCGGCGTCGACCAAGTGGCGGCCCTCGAGCAGCAGCAGGTCCGACTGCTTCCGGGTATGGGCATTGCGGAGGCGGCGAAGCGCACGAACCTGGGGGTTGTTGCGGCTGCGAATCATCGCGCCGCGATGTTACGAAGTAGTTGGATATGCCGGCGAGTTGGTATGGTTCGCTGCCGATGCGAGCGAGTGGGACAGGAATACGGCGTCTGTTCACGTCCGAGTCGGTGACCGAGGGTCATCCCGACAAGGTCGCCGATCAGATTTCCGACGCCGTTCTCGATGCGGCCCTGCGGCGTGACCCGAGGGCTCGGGTGGCGTGCGAGACGCTGGTCAGTACCGATCTGGTGCTCCTCGCCGGCGAGCTCACGGTTCGTTCCACCGACGACGAGATCGACTACGAGTCGGTGGCGCGGAAGACCATCCGCGACATTGGCTACGTGGACACCGGGACCGGCTTCGCCGGCGACGACTGCGAGGTGCAGGTCCGGCTCGATCCGCAGTCTCCGGATATCGCCCTCGGCGTCGACACCGGCGGTGCCGGCGATCAAGGCCTGATGTTCGGCTATGCATGCCGCGAAACCGACGAGCTGATGCCACTGCCCATCGTCCTTGCACATCGCCTGACGCGACGCCTTGCCGAGGTGCGGCGCGCGGCCGAGGTCGACTGGTTGCGACCGGACGGCAAGTCCCAGGTCACGGTGGAGTACGACCAGAACGGGGAACCGGTGCGAGCACACACGATCGTCGTTTCGACGCAACACGCGCCGGGAGTCGATCTGGACGAAATCAAGAGGTTCGTGCGGAACCGCGTCGTCCGGCCCGTGATGCTCGCAAACCTGTATCGCGAGGATGGACCGCAGCGGACGAAACTCCTCGTCAATCCAACCGGCCGGTTCGAGGTCGGCGGTCCCCAGGGCGACTGCGGCCTCACGGGGCGCAAGATCATCGTCGACACCTACGGTGGCGTCGGACACCACGGCGGCGGCGCCTTCTCGGGCAAGGACCCGACCAAGGTGGACCGCTCCGCGAGCTACATGGCGCGCTACGTGGCGAAGAACCTGGTAGCCGCCGGCATGGCGGAGCGCCTCGAGGTTCAGTTGGCTTACGCGATCGGTGTCGCGGAACCCGTTTCGGTTACCGCCAAGGACGGCATCTCAGACCGCTTCCTCGAGGAACTCGTGCGCGGCGAGTTCCCGCTCGAGCCTCAGGCCATCATCGAAACGCTCGACTTGCGCAAGCCGCGTTACCTCAAGACGGCCGCCTATGGCCACTTCGGTCGGGCCGAGTTTCCCTGGGAAAGCACCGACCGCGCGGCGACCCTGCGCCGGGCAGTGGCCTGAGCGCGCTGCCGCCAGCGGCGCAGCCGCCGCGCACTCCTTCGCGCGCCTACTCCCGGCGCTGACGCCTCTCAAGTCCTCACTCCCAGGAACAGGTAGAGCGCGAGGGTGCCGAACAGCGCGTTCGGGCTCCAGGCCGCAATCAGGGGGGGCAGGGCCTCCGACTGGCCGAGCGTCACGAAGACGCTGATCACGGTGTAGTAGACGATCCCGAGCATGATCGAGATGCCGATGCCGTAGAGCGCCCCCTGGCGGCCGAGGCGGAACGCGAAGGGCAGAGCGACCAGGCCCATGACGAAGCAAACGACCGGCAGTGCGGTCTTGTTGTGGAGCTGCATCTGGAGTTCGGGTACCGCGTTGCCGGCGGCTGTCAGATCCCTGACATACCGCCTGAGTTCGCCACGGTTCATCTGATCGGCGTACTTGACCTCCGTGTCGAAGAACTCCGGCCCCTCCGGCAGATCGACCGGTTGGGGTCCGGCGAATCGGTTGCTGCTGGTGATCGTCAGGCCGTCGAACTCGCGCACCCAGGCGTCCACCAGTTGCCAACCGCCGGTTTCGGCTTCGCTACCCGGCACGAACCGCGCGGCGGCAGCGTACAGGCGCCCGATCAGTCGGTGTTCGCGGTCGAACCGGAAGACTTGCAGGCGCTGCAGGGTCTGGCGGTCGGCATCGTAGTGGCGATAGTTGTAGATGTAGCCGGAACCGGTGCCGTCCTGGGCATAACGCCACTGACGATCCATGCCCTGGTAGCTCCTGACCGGTCCCGAGTTTCCTCGGATCCGGTCCTTCAACTCGGCGACCTTCGCGTTGGATGCCGGCAACACCGAGTTCTCGAGGGCCGCGCTGAGCAGGGCGATCCCGGCCGCCGCGACGAGGGCCGGTATCGCCAGCCGGAACAGACTGAAGCCCAGGGCCTTCGCGGCGACGACCTCGTTGCGCTGCGAGAGCAATCCGAACGTGACCAGCGTCGTCACCAGGACGAGGACCGGCGCCACGTCATAGAAGATCTGGAGCGAAAGATAGGGGTAGTAGGCCGCGAACACGCTCGATGGGACATCGTTGTCGAACATCTCGTCGACGAACTGGGTGAAGTCGGTGACGATGTAGATTGCCAGAGCCGCCGCCACCGTGACCGCGAAGACACGAGCGAAGACACCGAAGACGTAGCGGTCCATGACTCCGGGAAACCGGAGGCCGAACGGTTCGACCCGCAACCTCAGGCGAGGCCGGGTGGGGGAGCCGCCCAGCGACAGCGACTGGGGCTGGGCGCGCGCCAGGCGATCCTCGAGCGCCCGCTTGCGGCGACCCCTGATCTGCCTCCGTCTGCCGAGCCGGAGGATTCGTCGCCAGATGTGCACCCTCAGGTAACGGTCGACCGCGCTGATCATCAGCGTCTTGTCGCGGTTCCGGCGCCAGAGAAGGAACGTGCCAAGCACCAGGAGGAGCATGTTCGGCGCCCACATCGCCAACCAGGGCGGCACCTGCCCGTTGACCGCGGCTTCCTCGCCGTTGCCCAGCATGACGTAGTAGAACAGGAACATCGTCACCGAGATGAGGAATCCCGAGGACCGCCCGGTTCGGCGGTTCCGGAAGCCGAGAGGAATCCCGTACAGGCCGAACACGAGACAGGCCCCGGGGATCGCGAACTTCTTCTGGATCTCCACCCGGGCCTTGGTCCGCTTCTCGGCTAAACCGCCGGGCTCCTCCGCGGTCTGGACCAGCTCCGAGAGCGTCATCGAGCGCACGTCCTTGGCAAGGACCAACCCCTCGCTGTGCCGGAACTGGCTGTCCTCGATCACGATGTTCGCGTCTCGGAGGCGCTGCAGCCGGTACGTACTCGGATCGTTCGTGTCGACCTCATGCACATCGGCAAGACCGAACGTGAGGACGGGGGACCGGCCGTCTCCCGGCGTCACGTTGATCCCACCCGTCTCGCCGACGATGACCTGCTGCTCGGGACCTGGAACCGCGTCGGCCAGGAACACGCCGCGCCAGCCGTCCTCGTTCTCGGGCGACTCGAAGACGTAGAGGACGCGTCCCTGGAGGCCGTCGTAGAACACCCTCGGCTTGACCTGCTGATTCACGCTCCGTTGCAGGATCGCCAACTGGAGTTCGGAGGTCGCCTTGTTGCCCGCCGGCAGCGTGACAGTCATCAGGTAGGTCGTCACCGCCGCCAGCAGCAGACTCATGATCAGGATCGGCCGGTAGATCGAGAACAGGCTGATACCCGAGGCCCGCATCGCCACGAGTTCGCTGTCGGCGGCCATTCGGCCGATCGCCAGCAGAATGGCGAACAGGAACGCCATCGGGATCGTCAGGACGATGATCTGCGGCAGGCTGTAGGCGAGAAGCCGAAGGACGATCTGAACCTCGACGTCCCGCTCGATGATCAGCTCGGCGAGCTGAAACAGTTCCTGCAGGAGGGCGAGGAAGGTGAAGACGAGGAGGCCCAGTCCGAGAGGGCCGATCGTTTCGCGAAGGATGTAGCGATCGAGGAGGCGGAACATCGGCATTCCGGGCCTAAGGGGATTTGGCCCGTACCCCAACTTTGCCACGGACCGCGCCCGGTTGCCGCCCTGGTGGAGTTGACATAATGGACATTATCAGACCTACGATACGCCGAATCTGGCACGGAGAGCCCTCCGGGAAAACCGTTCCGGCCAGTCGCGTTCTGCTCCGGACGCCGAGGCCGGCCGACCGCCGCTAGAACGACGCGGTCGTTTCCCGTTCTCGCCGCAGCGCCGCGAGAAGCTCCTCGAGGGCCCGGATCAGATCCTCTTCCTCGACGACCCTCTGGCGGAAACTCAACGAGACGCTGTAGCGCTCATCCGGCGCCTGGAAACGGAACACATGAGGCTTCAGTCCGGCCTCGCCTCCTTCGACCGGCTCTTCGGCCTTCCCGGATCCCTCGTCCTGTCGCGCGTCCGATCGGCGGGCTCGCACCTCATCGCGCACATCGGCTCGCTTGAGATCGTGCTCGGCGATGCGCTCCAGCATTTCGATCATCTCGCGCTCCGAGGCCAGCTTCAGCACTTCCAGGAGAATCGATTTCCTCGCCGAAACACCGAGCGCTATCGCCCGGTCCCGTACGGCCCGGGGCAAGCGGAGCAACGCGAGAGACTCCGTCACACTGACCCGGGAGCGGCCAAGCGCGGCAGCGACCTGCTCGTGCGTGTAGCCGTGCTGCTCAACCAGCGCGCTCAGGCCGTCAGCTTCCTCGAACGGAGTCAGGTCGACCCGCTGGAGGTTCTCGACCAGTGCGATCTCGAGCGCCTCGCTGCGGGAAACATCCATCTCGATCACCGGGATCTCGCTGACCCCGGCCCGCAGGGCGGCGCGAAACCGGCGTTCGCCGGAGATGATCCGGTAGCGCCTCTGCCCCGCGTCGTGGGGGTACGCGGCGGGAAGCGGCCGGGCCAGGATCGGCTCCAGAACGCCCTTCGTGCGGATGGAGGCAGTCAGCTCGTCCAGGCTTTCGAGTTGCTGCCTGGGCTGATCGGGGTCCGGCTCGATCCGGGAAAGAGGGACCATTCGGATGTCCATCAAACGCGCCCGGTTACATCTCGTACTTGCCGAGTGCCTTCGGATCGAGCTCCTCGAGCCACTCCTTCATCTTCTCTTCGTCCATGCCGGCTGTCGGCGCCTCGGTGCCCTCCTCTTTCGCCGTCTGCTTGACCCGGGCCAGATCCGCAACCGACTGGCGCACGAAGAGCGGCGCTCCGGCACGCAGCGCAAGCGCGATGGCGTCGCTCGGTCGGGCGTCGAGAAGACGGTGCTCGCCGCTTCGCTCGACGAGTTCGACCACCGCCAGGAAGGTGTTGCCCTCGATCGCCCGCACGACGACCTCGATCACCTCGGCCCCGACGAGGTCGAGCGCGTTCTTCAGCAGATCGTGAGTCATCGGCCGGCCCGGATCCTTGCCCTCGATCGCGAGTTGGATCGCTCCCGCCTCGAAGATGCCAATCCAGATCGGCACAACGGAACTCTCGCTGGCGTTCTTCTCGTGCAGGCGCAGGATGACGATCGGCTGGTTGGAGTTCGGCTCCATCATGAGGCCGTGGACCTCAGCCGGGATCTTCCGATCGACCGCGTCCTCCCGGACCGTCGCGCCGCTGTCTCCTCCTTCAGTCGCCATCCCCGGCCATCCTACGCCAGCGGCCTAGCAGCGGCCAGGGACCATCTCGCCCAGCAGAGAATGGTCGTAGGCCTCCAGAGTCCGGATGCGGATCAGGGTCCCGGCCCTGACCGGTTCGTCGCAGACCGGGAAGTGGACGATCCGATGACAGTCCGTTCGCCCGGACCGATGGCCCGGACGCCTGCTCCAGCCGGTCACCAGGAGGTCGAACTGCCTCCCCACCAGCTCCTCGTTCAGCTCGCGTTGGATGACCGACTGGGCCGCGAAGACGCGCTGGAGCCGCTCGTCGGCGACTTCCCTGGGGACCTCGTCCGCGATGGGCAGCCGGATCGCGGCCGTATTCGGTCTGGGGCTGTACTTGAACGCGAACACGGATGCGAAACGGACCTCCTCGACCAAATCCAGGGTGGCCTGAAAGTCCTCATCGGTTTCGCCCGGAAAGCCGACGATCAGATCGGTCGACAGGGCGAGGCCCTCGCGAGCGGCACGTAGACGGCCCACCAGCCTGCGGTAATCCTCCACCGTGTAGCCACGTCCCATGCGCCGCAGCACGCGGTTCGAGCCCGACTGAACCGGCAGGTGGAGATAGGGCGAGATGTTGTCGTGACGAGCAACGGCCGCGATCATCGCGTCGGTGAAATCGCGCGGATAGGAGGTCACGAAACGCAGCCGCTTCACGCCTGGCACAACGGCCGCGGCGTTCAGCAGATCGGCGAAGTCCAGGTCCTGACCGCTTCCGAGCGGCGGCGGCGGCTCGCACCAGTGGTTCACGGTCTGACCAAGCAATTCCACCTCGAGGAAGCCGTACTCAACCAGATGCTCGATCTCGCTCATGATCTGCGCCATCGGCCGGCACCGCTCCGGCCCCCGGGTGTTCGGCACAACGCAGAACGTGCAGCGCTTGTTGCAACCCTCGATGATCGTCACCATCCCCTTGTGAGCGCTGTCCCGACTGATCGCCTCGAAGTCGTAGGGCCGCTCCTCGGGAAACCCGACTGCCAGGACCCGCTCGCCACGCCGGCTGCGCCTGAGAACCGAATCGATTTCGCCGACCCGGCCCGTGCCGACCACGAAATCGATGTCCGGGTTGCGGCGCAGGGCCTCTTCACCCTCCTGCTGCGCGACGCAGCCGCAGAAACCGATCCGGAGGTTCGCCCGCTGGCGCTTCAGCAACCGGTACTCGCCCAGCCGGGAATAGGACTTCTGGGCCGCCTTCTCCCGCACCGAGCACGAGTTCAGGAGGATCAGATCGGCCTGCTGCAACTCACGGGTCGGCACGAGGCCCTGTTGCATCAACTGGCCCGCCATGCGCTGGCTGTCCAGCTCGTTCATCTGGCAGCCCCAGGTCTCGATGTAGAACCGCTCCACGGCGCGGAGACTACTACCCCGTATGCACCCGCGTCCGCGTGTGCACGGCGGTTGCCCCGAACGCCGCGAGCAGCGCCCCGACCTCCTCCGCCGTCGACGCCGCGACGCACCTGCGAGCAAGCTCCTCGGCGTCGCAGACATCGAGCGAACGCACGACATCCTTGACCCTTGGAATGCCCCGGGGACTCATCGAGAGCTGACGCAGACCAAGCCCCAGCATGAGCGGAACGCACTCGGGGCTTGCCGCCATCTCGCCACACAGGGCGACCGGAACCCGCTGCCTCCGGCCCGCCTCAACCACGAGTTGAATCATGGTCAGCACAGCCGGATGCAGTGGCTGATAGAGGTCAGCGACGTACTCGTTCGTCCGATCGACCGCCAGTGTGTACTGGATCAGGTCGTTCGTGCCGATGGAGAGGAAGTCGACTTCGGCCGCGAGCTGGCGGGCGATCATCACCGCCGCCGGTACTTCCACCATCGCGCCCAGCTCCACGTCCCGCCGGTGCTCGGCTCCTTCGGCCTCGAGTTCGGCGCAGACCTCATCGCAAAGCACTCGCAGTGCCCGGATCTCCTCGACCGCCGTGACCATCGGAGCCATGATGCGGAGGCTGCCGAAGGGCGCGGCGCGGAAAAGCGCGCGCAACTGGACGCGGAACACGTCTTCCCGGGCCATCGTGAGCCGAATGCCGCGCTGACCGAGCACCGGATTCTCCTCGTCCTGCGGCACGAGGCCACTTGCCACCTTGCCGCCGCCCAGATCCAGGGTCCGCACGACGACGGGCTGCGGCGAGAGGGTCTCCAGGAGCTCCCGGAGCACGGCCACGTGCTCTTCTTCGGAAGGCAGCTCGGGGCTCTTCTCCAAGTACAGAAACTCGCTTCGGTAGAGCCCGATGCCGGCGGCGCCGAATCGCTGTACGTCGTCGAGTTCGTCAGGCAGTTCGACGTTGGCCAGCAGTTCGACCTCCGCCCCGTCGACGGTTCGAGCCGGCAGATCCCTGGCAGCGGTCGACAACGCCTCCTCGTTGCGCCGCCGCCGGCGCCGAAGCCTGCGGTACTCGTCCAGCGTTTCCGGTGTCGGATGGAGAGTGAGGCGCCCCTCCTCCCCGTCCACGATCACGGGGTCGTCGTCGGCGACCCGGTTCGTGATCTCCACGATGCCGGTGACCAGCGGGACGTCCAGCGCGCGGGCGACGATGGCCGTGTGCGAGTTGGCCCCACCGACCTCGATCGCGAAGCCAACCGCTCCGCGACGTCCCAGGCGCAAGACTTCGTCCGGCGTCAGCTCATGACTGACGACGACCACGTTGCGGTCGAAGTCCTCGCCTACACCCGGCGAAGACCTCTTCCCCGCCAGGGCCCGGAGCAGATAGCGGGTGACGTCGCGAAGGTCCTCGCCCCGCTCCCGCAGGTGCTGACTCTTCACCTGGGCGAACTTCTCGCCAAGGTCGTCGGCCACCGCCTGTACCGCCCATTCCGCATTGACCCGATCGCTGCGGATCATCCGATCGATCCGGCGGGCGAACGACGAGTCCCGCAGAATGACCGAGTGGGCATGAAAGATGGACGCCAGATCGCTGCCAAAGGTCTCGGCGATACGGCTTTCGGTGGCCTCGAGTTCCGCCTCCACGGAGCGTACGGCAGCGCCGAAGCGTGCGACTTCCCGGTCCAGGCCGCTGTTCCGGATCGGCACCCGCAGCACTTCGACGCCGTGTCCGCGGAGGCAGACCGCGGGACCGATCGCGACTCCCGGCGCCGCGGCAGCCCCCTGAAGGTCCTCCTGCGGTTTCCGGTCCCTCACCCGGTTCACGCGTCCTCCCCGAAGCGGGTCTCGACCAGCTCGCATATCGCGGTGATCGCGGCATGTTCGTCCTCGCCGAAGCAGCGGACGGTCAGCCTGGAGCCTTGTCCGGCTCCCAGGAGCAGGACGCCGAGGATGCTCCGCGCCCTGGCTTCACGGGCTCCAACGCGCAACACGACATCGGACCGGAACTGCTTCGCCGTCTGCACCAGCCTGGCCGCGGCACGCGCGTGCAGGCCCAGTTCGTTGACCACCTCGACCACCCGTTCCATCACTCGGGCTGCGGCGAACTGCCACTCGCGGCGAGCTGGATGCTCCGGCGCCCGTTACTCCAGATCCAGTCCGCCAGATCCGGCAGATCGAGATCGGGCGCTCCACAGCAGAGACTCAGCACCATCGGCAGGTTGACCCCCGTCACGACCGCCGCGTTCGCCGCTCCGGAGGCCCGCAGCGCACTGTTGCAGGGGGTGTCACCGAACATCTGGGTCAGGATCAGCACCCCTTCTCCATGCTCCTCGTCGAGCCGCCGGACTCTGGCCTCGATGAGGTCCGCCGCCTCGCCGGCGTCGGCCCGCCAGTCGACGCAGAGCGCGTGGATCGGCACGGGACAGGTGTCGTGGTCCTGGCCGGAAATGGCGTGCGCGGACTCGAGCAGGCGCTGTGCGAGTTCGCCATGCGAAACGATGAGCACGGGAATCGTCATCGGTTGCTCGCCGCCCTTGACCGGTGGCGCTCCACATCCCGGTGCTGCAACCGAATCTGCCAGGCGCCGGCCACCAGCCGGTCCGCCAATGCTTCCGAGACCGCGACCGAGCGATGCCTCCCTCCCGTGCAACCGATCCCGACGGTCAGGTAGCTGCGGTTCTCGTCCCTGAATCTCGGCAGGAGGTAGGCCAGAAGACTCTCCAACCGATCGACCAGTTCGGCGAACGCTTCGTGGCCATGCAGGAAACTCTGGACCGCCGGGTCCGTGCCCGGTTTCTCCCGCAGTTCGGCGACGAAATACGGGTTCGGCAGGAACCGGACATCGAACATCAGGTCGGCGCCCGCCGGGACACCGAACTTGAACCCGAAGCTGACGATGTTGACGGTCAGGCCGCCGGCGTCGCTCGATCCGAACTCGTCGTAGATGGCTGCGCGAAGTTCATGAATCGTCGAGTCCGTCGTGTCGAACACGCGCGCGGCGCGTCCCCGAAGCTCGAGGAGCATCTTCCGCTCCCGCCGGATGCCGTCGATCACGCGCTCCCCCTCGCCCGTCAGCGGATGCCGGCGCCGGGTCTCGGAGTACCGCCGGACCAGCACGTCGTCGGAGCTGTCGAGAAAAATCAACACCGGCTCGACCAGCCCGGGATCCGCTTCGTCGAGAAGGCGCGGCAGTTCTTCCGCCAGTCCGGGAGTGCGCAGGTCCGTGACCAGGACGATTGCCTCGAGCCCCGGTGCGGCCGCGGCCGGCTCACGGACGAGGTGCCGCAGGAGAGGCAGTGGCAGGTTGTCGATGCAGTGGTGGCCGAGATCCTCGAAGCAGCGGGCAACCGTGCTCTTTCCCGAGCCCGACAGGCCCGTGATCACGAACAGGCGGACCGGCGATTCAGACACGCCCGTTGGCGCACAGCAGCTCGTAGATCTCCTGCGCCTTGGAGACGCGGCGCAGGCGCTCGCGGCCGCCACTGCTCACCCACTCTGAGATGGCGGCCAGGGCCTTGAGGTGTCGGCCGGCGCTTTCCCGGGGCGAAAGCAGGACGAAGAAGAAGCGGACCGGCACGCCGTCATCGGCGCCGTAGTCGACGCCGCGCTTCGACACCGCCACTGCGAGCACGATGTCCCGCAAACCACGGATTCGGCCGTGCGGAATGGCCATGCCTCCGCCCACCGCCGTCGAGCCCAACTCCTCCCGCTCCTGCAGGGCGGACAGGACCGCGTCGGGATCCGAGAGGCCGAGGACGCGGCAGATCCGCTCGGTCAGTGTTCGCAGTGCGCCGTCGCGGCTCTTCGCCTCGACGTCGGAGAAGATCAATTGCGGTTTCGCCAGACTTGCCAGATCCATCTTGGTTCGGCGGTGCCCCCGTTGTAGCTCTGTCTCAGAAGATCCGTCTGCGATCGGTTGAGGACGGAATACCGAGCTCATCCCGGTACTTGGCCACAGTTCGCCTGGCGATGTTAATGCCCTCCTCTTGCAACTCGCGCGTCAATGCCGAATCCGATAGCGGCCTGCGGCTGTCCTCCTCGCCGATCAGGTCGCTCAGCATCCGTTTCACCGTCAACGAGGAAATCTCTTCTCCCTGGTAGCGGTCGATGCCGCTGTGGAAGAAGAACTTCATCGGGACCAGGCCGCGCGGCGTGTGGATGTACTTGTTGGACACCACGCGGCTGACGGTTGACTCATGCATGCCGATGTCGTCGGCCACGTCCCGCAGCACCATGGGGCGCAGCTCATCGAGACCATGGTCGAAGAATCTCCGCTGCTGCCGCAGAATGGACTCCGCGACCTTGTAGATCGTTCGCTGGCGCTGGTCCAGGCTCTTGATGAGCCACATTGCGGAGCGCATCTTGTCCTTGAGGAAGTCCCGCGCCTCCATCTGGTTGCCGTCGCGCTGCATTGTCCGGAGCATCGACCGGTAGGCCCGGCTGATCCGCAACTTGGGCAGGCCGTCATCGTTCAACTGAATCGCCCACTCGCCGCCGGTCTTGACCGCGACCACGTCGGGCTCGACGTACTCGACGCGCTCGTTCGAGAACTGCCGACCAGGTCTCGTCTCCAACGCCTTGATCTCCTCGACCGGCGCCTCGAGCCGGGCCAACGGCGTGCGCAACCGTCGCGCTATGAGCCGGAACTGCCGTCGAGTGAACGCCCCCCAGCATTCGCTGACGATGCGGTAGGCCAGGGAGTCCGTTTCGCCCTTTGCCTCGAGTTGCGCCAGCAGGCATTCCCGCAGCGAGTGCCAGGCCACGCCGGACGGATCGAAACTCCGCACCAGCTCCAGCGCCCGCTCCACCAGCTCGAGGGGGTATCCGGGTACCGCGACCTGATGGGGCGCCAACTCCGCTGCCTGGTGTTCCGGAGTTGACGGAGCGCCGCCGTTGTGCTCCTGGCCGGTGGCCAGCGCCTCGTTCATTCCCTGAGCCCTTGCGACTTCCGAGCGGTACCGCTCGGCCTCCGCTTCCCCGGCGCCGAGAAGTCGAATCTCCTCGACCGACGCCTGCAGAAAGCCATCCGAATCGACGTTGCCGATGATCAGTTCCGAGACCTTCCTGAGCAGTGGCGACGCGTCGGACATGCGCAACTGCCAGAGCAGGTGGTCGTAGAGATCCGGCTCGCGGCTGACGTTGTTCTCGATCGGCGAGGTTTCCCTGCTCTCGAAGGTGTTCGCGACCGTCGAGTCCGGCCCGAGGTAGTCGTTGAAGTACGCGTCGAGGTCGATGTCTCCCATCGAGGGGTCGTCCTCATCGCCAGGCTCGGGAGTGTCGCTCCCCTCCCCTTCCTCGGCGCCGTTTGCGCTCGCCGCCTCCTCTCCCGGAGCGTCCGCAACATCGGCGTTCGTCTCTCCGCCAGCGTCGGAGGGAACTGCCTCTTCCGGATCCTCTTCCTCGCTGCCATCCTCAAGCACCGGGTTCTCGACGATCTCCTGGTTGAGCACGCCTTCGAGCTCGAGGCGGGTCATCTGCAGCAGCTTGATCGCCTGCTGCAGGGCCGGCGTCAT
This sequence comes from Acidobacteriota bacterium, assembly GCA_021296535.1. Lineage (GTDB taxonomy): Bacteria > Acidobacteriota > Thermoanaerobaculia > Multivoradales > Multivoraceae > Multivorans. The sequence goes on from JAGWAG010000012.1 coordinate 77,508, forward strand.
GACCAGCCGCTGGGCCAGTTTGACACCATGATCGCGTTCGAACGGCAGCGGTTCCCGGGGCCGGGCCGGCCCAGCTCAAGCGTCGGCAGCCCGCCACCGTCCGGCGCCGCCTCAACGCGTTCCAGCAAGACCAATGCCAAGATGACGGTATCACCTTGCGCGGTCGCTGCGGCCCGGATCCTAGAGCGTGAACTCGGCGCCGAGGTAGATCTTTCTCACCGTCGGATCGGACGACAGTTCCGTCGGTGTGCCCGTACGAAGAATCCTGCCGTCGTTGATGATGTAGGCCCGGTCGGTGATTTTCAGCGTTTCCCGCACGTTGTGATCCGTGATCAGAACGCCGATACCCATGTCCCGGAGCTGTCGAATGATCGCCTGGATGTCGAGCACGGCGATCGGATCGATGCCGGCAAACGGTTCGTCGAGAAGGATGAAGCTGGGGCTGATCGCAAGCGCCCGGGCAATCTCGAGCCGCCGGCGCTCGCCGCCCGAAAGCTGGTTCCCCCTCGAGCGCCGGACCGCGACGAGGTCGAAATCTCCGATCAACTGGTTGATCCGGCGGCGCTGCTCGGCACGGCCCAGGCCGAGCGTCTCAAACACCGCACGGAGGTTGCCTTCGACGGAAAGCCGCCGGAACACCGAAGGCTCCTGTGGCAGATAGCTGATGCCCTGCTGCGCACGAAGGTACATGGGAAGGTCGGTGATGTCCACGTCGTCGAGGAAGACGCGGCCGCCATCGGGCCGGGTCAGGCCCACGACCATGTAGAACGTGGTCGTCTTGCCGGCGCCATTCGGTCCGAGCAAACCGACGACTTCCCCCTGGCCGACCTCGATCGACACGTCCTGGACGACCGGTCGACCCCGATAGACCTTCCGCACATCCCGGGTGCGAATGAGGTGGCCTGAAGCCGGACGCTCGGTCACGGGTAGCCGGCTCCGGCAGCCGTGCCGCCGGACGGCCCCATCGCGTAACGGCCCTCGTCGAGCCAGTAGGTCAGGCGCGACCCGCTCAGGAGATCGCCTCCCGTGTCGATGACGACGCCGCCGGAGAGCCGAATCACGCGTTCCGCCACGAGATAGACGACTCGATCGGCCTGGGCCGAAACAGCCTGCGCGAAATCCTCGAGCCGCGCATTCCCCAGGCAGTACAGCGCCCGCGTCTGGACGTTCTCCGCATCGTCGCTCGCAGCCGCAGCTTCGACGGTCAGTTCGTCGCAGTTCAGCCGCTGGTCCCCAAGGGAGGCCGAGGTCCCGCCGCTGTAGCGCAACTCGCCCTCGTCCTCGGAGAAGCTCATTCTCTCGGAGACCACGAGCCATTCCTCATCAGTTGTTTCGACCTCCAACTCTCCGGCGGCCGCCGGCGCGAGCCCCGGCGCCGCGCGCCAGGTCGTGCGCACATCGCCAGTCGCCAGGAGGCGCTTGCGGTCTCCGCTGACCTGCAGTTGCGCGGCCGCGAGATGGTACTCCCCGAGGACCGCCTCGACACTCCCCCGGAAACGGCTGCCCTCCTGTTCGCAGAGTACGGCCTCCTCCGATCGGATCGTCGATGGGCCACCGGTCGAGTCCGCGCCCGCGAGCGGCAGAGAGCTCCTTTCGCCATCGGCGGCTCCACCGCTCGCTTCCGCGCAGGCACCAGTCTGATCGAACACCGTGCGCGGGGCTTCGAGTTCGCTTTCTGCGACGGTGAGCTTCGCCGGCTCTCCGAGAAACTCGACCCGTCCGGTCACGGGATCGATCGTTGCGCGGTCCGCGAGCGCACGGACCGGATCGCGGCTCCGATCCGTCAGGTCCACCTTACCTTGCAGGACCAGTTCCACCAGAGCGCCGTCGCCGTCGAAGCGGCCATTGGCGACCCTGCTCGAAGCGATTCGCAGGGGCTGTTTTCGCTGGGGAACCTGCTCGTCGATCACGACGTTTCTTCGCGCCTCGAACTCGGACGGCACTCCGTCGACAAAGCCGAAGGCGAGTACCTGCGCCCGAACCCGCCGCCGGCCTCCATCTCCGTAGTCGATGCGCAGCACGCCCGGACCGCCCCGGTTCGGACCACTCAGCAGCAACCTGCTCGGGAGTTCGTTGGCGTCGAATCCGACATCCAGCGCACCGCCGAGCAGGACCAGCGTCGAGCTCTCGGCATCCCCATCGGCTTCCCCCGCCGGAAGCCCGCCACTCGCGAGAGGCGCCTGCAGCACGATCTCCCCGCGGGCCTCGAGTGCCTTCAGCGCATCGCCGGCGTCTCCTGCCAGAGCGAGCGTCAGTGAACGGGCGGTGAGGTTCAGCTCGCCGAACCGCGTCGTGGTTCCACCCCGGCCGGTCAGAGTTCCCTCGTTCCAGAGGTA
>JAGWAG010000013.1:0-31087 GCA_021296535.1 Acidobacteriota bacterium
ATCCAGTCGTCCCCGTCGCGCACCGCCGTGGTGCGAATCGCGCGGGCCGGATCGCTGCCGCCCGAGGGCTCGGTCAGCGCGAAGAAACCGCGCTTCTCGCCCCGCAGCACGGGATAGAGGTAGCGCTCCTTCTGGTCGTCGTCCGCCTCGTACAACTGGGCCAGACCCGCGCCGCCGAACACGCCGTAGCAGGGCGCGTAGAGGCCGGCCCGGTGCTGCGCCATCTCGAACGCCATCAGGGTCCGGGTCACGAGATCGATGCCAGGGCCCCCGTACTCCTCCGGGATGTCCAGCCCGTAGAAGCCGAGTTCCTTCGTCATCGCGACGAGGCGCTCGCGGTGGTGCGGCGGCAGTTCGCTCGCGTCCGGGTCGAGGTCCGCTTCGAGCGGCACGATCTCCTCGTGCACGAAGCGGCGTACCGTCTCGAGGATCAGTCGCTGTTCGGTAGTGAGTTCGAAGTCCATTGCCTCACCTCCGCGGCGCGGCGATCCGGCCGATCCGCCGGTCGCCCCGGTCGGCGTTCCCAACCGGCACTTCGCCGTGATCCGCGACGTGGACGGCCAGCAACTCCTCGAAGCGGCTCCAGTACTGCATCGTCACCTCGTAGCGGAACCTGGCCGCCCGTTCGTGTTTCGCGGCCGTCTCGGCGATCGCGCTGCGCAGACCGAAGCGGGAACGCCCTCCCGCGAACCCCAGTTCGAGCGTGCCGCCTTCTTCGTCGCCGATCTCGAAGACGCCCAACTGCCCCGGCAACGCGGCGATCGCGGCATCGTCCAGATCGCGCCAAGGCTTGGTGAGCCGGACTCCGGTCATGCTGGCTGCCGCCCGAACATCGGCGGGATCGTATCCCGCACTCCGATGTGTTTCGGCCCTATGTCACAATCCCGCCGCTCTGAACAGAAATCGCCAATCTCCGCACGGCGGAAAGCCGGCGTGACCTCAAGTTCGCCGGTCGACCAGCCGGGCGCCCGCCAGCCTGGCCCGGAAGGGGCCCTGCTCGAAGGCGTCCGCGTGGTGGAACTTGCCACGATCGTCATGGCGCCCTCGGCCTGCGCCATGCTCTCGGACTTCGGGGCCGAAGTGATCAAGATCGAGGCGCCGGGCCGGGGCGATCTCTACCGCTACTTCCAGGATCTGCCCGGCATGCCGGACTCGGAGATCCCCTACTGCTTCCTGCTCGACGGCCGGAACAAGAAGAGCGTCGTGATCGACCTCAAGCAGGAAAGCGGCCAAGCGGTCGCCCACCGGCTGATCGAGACGGCGGACGTCTTCCTGACCAACTGCCACAACTCCGTGCTCGACGATCTGGGCATGACCTGGGACCGGCTGCGGGAGGTCAACCCGCGGCTCATCTTCGCCCACGGCACCGGTTACGGGCACACTGGACCCGAGGCCGAGAAACCCGGCTACGACCAGGTCTGCTACTGGACCCGCTCCGGGCTCGTCGCCACGTTCACGCCGGTCGACGGCCACCTGGGACCACTAGGCTGCGGCACCGGCGACCATCCGACCGGCGTCACTCTCTTCTCGGCCGTGCTCGCCGGCCTGCTGAAGCGGGAACGGACCGGCGTCGGCTCCTATGTCACCACGTCGCTGCTCGCGGCCGGGGCATGGGCCAACGCCTGCGCCATCCAGGCCAAGCTGGTCGGAGCCGAGTTCCACGAGAAACGCCCGCGCGAACACACGATGAACTTCGGCCAGCTCTACTACCGCACGTGTGACGACCGCCTGATCAAGCTGAGCATCGTCGAACAGGACCGTGACTGGGAGCGCTTCTGCCTCGCCCTCGACCGCGCCGACCTCATCGCCGACGAGCGCTTCTGCACCACCCCCGAGCGGATCGAGAACATGCCCGAGTTCGTCGCCCTGCTCGACGCCGACTTCGCCAAGCGGGACTTCGCCGAGTGGAGCGAGCGGTTCACCCGCTACGAGATCGCCTACAGCCTCGTCTCGAACCTGGACGACATCGTCGCCGACGAGCAGTTGGAGGCCATCGGCATGTTCCGCGACCTCGACCACCCCGAGTACGGGCGTCTGCGCACGGTGGACAGCCCGGTGCTCATCGAGGGCGAGGACAAGGTGAAGCCCCAACCGGCACCCGAACTCGGCGAGCACACCGGCGACCTGCTGCGGGAACTCGGACTCGACGCCGCGGAGATCGAAGGCCTGGCCGACCGGGGTGTCATCTCGGGCCGGATCTGAACCACAAGGGCTAAGGGCAGTCGGATCGGCGCCGGCTTCAGACGCCTTCCCCACGGTCATAGACCCACTTGAAGACGACGGAGGGCGCGTCGCCGACCATCGGCATCGGAAGCGTGGTGACTACGACCAACTGCCCCTTCCTGTTCAGGCGGTACTCCTGGATCGTGGGCGCCTGCCCGCGTCCCCTGGTCCTGGTGACCAGCTTCGCCTTCTTCCAGAAGGACTGGATCTCGCCGCCGGTACTCCTCTGGCGCCAGACGCGGTCCGTCCGGACCAGGCGGGACCGGCCCGACGAAACGGTGATCCGGACTCCCTCGTCGACCAAGGCGATCGCGAGCCGTTCCGGGCCGACGTTGCCTCCGTCGCGAGCGACTTCACCGCTATCGGCGTGGTCCACTATCCACCGCCACAGTCTCTCCTGCGGATCGTCGCTCAAGGCCTCGTTCAACACCCACTCTCCACCCAGATCCGCCTGCTGAGCGGCGGCCCGCTGGGCGGTCCCGACGGCTGCCGCTGCGAAGACCGTCACCGCGGCCAGCGACAGGGCTGCGCTCCGTTGCAACACCGGGCCCAGAATCGAACAAACCGATGGCAAGTCTCTCATTGGCGAGACATCTCCTTGAGCCTCTCTCATCGCGTTCTCTCAGCCTACCGTCAGGCGCTCAGACAGTAAAGCTGGACTACAATCACCACTTCCCGGAACCAACCGCACCGCTGCCCAGGAGACGCTCCATGGACTTTCAGGACTCACCGCAGGAAGCCGCCTTTCGCGCCGAGGCGCGCGCCTGGCTCGAAGCCAATGCCGAACCCCTGGCTCCCGGCGATACGTCCCGCTACGCCGGGCTCTCCGAAGACGAGGGGCTGGCCGCGGTCAAGGAGTGGCAGCAGAAGAAGTACGACGACGGCTGGGCCTGCATCACATGGCCGAAGGAACACGGCGGCCGCGGCGCGACCTTCATGGAGGGCGTGATCTGGGACCAGGAACAGGCGAGGTTCGACGTTCCCGATGGCTACCTCAACATCGGCCACGGCACCTGCGCGCCGGCGATCATGGCCCACGGCACCGAGGAGCAGAAGCGCCGCTACCTGCCGAAGCTGGCGAGCGGCGAGGAAGTCTGGTGCCAGCTCTTCTCCGAGCCGGGAGCGGGTTCCGACCTCGCCGGCCTTCGCACCCGCGCCGAGCGGGACGGCGACGAGTGGATCGTCAACGGCCAGAAGGTCTGGAACTCGGGCGCCCACTTCGCCGACTGGGGCATCCTGGTCACCCGCCACGACCCCACCGTGCCCAAGCACAAGGGACTTACGTTCTTCGTCGTCGACATGAAGTCGGGCGGCATCGAGCCCCGGCCGATCCGCCAGATTCCCGGTACCGCGGAGTTCAACGAGGTCTTCCTGCAGAACGTCCGGGTCCCCGACCACAACCGCCTCGGCAACGTCGGCGACGGCTGGCAGGTGGCGATCACCACCCTGATGAACGAGCGGCACGGCCGCTATCAGATGACGCCCGACTGGAGCGACGCCCTGCGCATCGCCTCTGAACTCGAGATCGACGGTGAACCCGCGGCAGCCCAGAGCGCCGTGCCGTGCAGTGCCGCGGCGTCGAGCTGACCTTCCTGCGCACCCTGACCGCCATCTCCCAGGGCAAGCAGCCTGGACCCGAGAACTCGATCTGCAAGGTGATCACCGCCAGTGCCCGCCAGGACATCGCGTCGTTCGCGGCCGACCTGCTCGATGTCGCCGGTTCCGTCAGCGGCCGCGAGGACGCCCCCTCGGGCGGCATGTTCCACTACGCCTACCTGGCGGCTCCCGGCATGCGGATCGCCGCGGGAACGGACGAGATCCTGCGCAACATCATCGCCGAGCGGGTGCTCACCCTGCCCGGCGAGATCCGCGTCGACCGCGACCGGGCCTTCAGCGACATCCCGACCGGTTCGAACTAAGGCGGTTCCGTACCGGCCAGAAGGATAAGGCGGTTCAGTACCGGCCAGGAGAACTGAGGCGGTTCCGTACCGGCCAGAAGAAGATCCAGGTCGTGGGACGGCCGACCGCGGGCCTGCGTCCTACCTAGCCGCTCTCCTTGCGGTCGTAGAACCGCTTGTAGGTGGCGGTCCCCCCATCACCGCCGAACTGGACCTGGTTCAGGACGACCAACTGGCCCTTCTTGTTCACGCTGTACTCCTGCACGACGAGCGCCTCCCCGCGACCCCGGTTCCTCGTCACCAGCTTCGCCTTCTTCCAGTAGGCCTGGATTTCGCGCCGCTCACCCACCTCGTACCACTCACGGTCCGTTCTCAGGACGAGGGCCAGCCCGCGTGAATCCGTGATCTGAACGCCCCCTTCCAGGATCTGGATCGTGAGTTCGTCAGCGCCCGCGTTCATGCCGCGGCCCATCGCAGGTCCGCCGCCAAGGCCGCCAGGTCCGCCGGGACCACCAGGACCGCCGGGGCCACCACCGGCAGCTCCCGGAGCGCCGCCTCGGCCGCCTCCGGCAGCGCCACCACCGACCGCACCGCCGCCGCGGCCGCCACCACCAACAGCACCACCCCCGCCGCCACGGCCGGCTCCACCACGACCCACGTTGCCGCCACGTCCGCTGAACCCGCCGTCACCACCTCCGCCGCTCGCGATCCTGTGACGCCGCATCGCCTGCAGCGGGTCATCGCTCTGCTCCACATTCAACACCCACTCGCCACCCAGATCCGCCGCCGCCCGTTGCGCCTCCACCGGAGGCACCGTCCCGTAGGACACAACCGTGCCCAACACCACAACAGCTCCCCACCGCACAACAGCCGTCATCGATGAACGAAACGCCCTCGCCTTCTCCATCGTCCTGCCCTCCGTTTCGCGTGTAGTGACCTCCTAGCCTAACGCCTGGGCTTGACGAGACGATCACGCACGACTGCCCCACCTCACCTGCCCACCCGCCGCCGTGCACCGCACTGCCAAACCCCACCCCAACACGCCAGCCGCGCCAGTCCGACGCCCTCCAGTCCGCACCGGAGGCCGGAGGGGAGGGTCCCATCGAGGCTGTCGGCAAGCGACGGCCCAAGCCCCTACGCCGAACGACACCCAACCGGAGCGCAGCCGACCGCAGCGAGCGCCGACCTCTCAACTACTCAGGAAGCGCGAACCCGCGTGGCGCGTTTAGCGCCACGCGTGAACCAGTCCGTGCGCCCGTCAGCGGGCGCACGGATGGCGCCGCCGATGGGACCCTCCCCTCCGGCCGCAGGAGCGGACGGGTTAGCCCGAAGAAGCCCGCTAGCTGGCGACCTCACTCTCGCTGCCCGGGAACAGGAGCTTGGCCATCTGGGTCTGCGAGCGGTGGACGAAAAGGATGACCTGATCGTCGGCGCGCAGCATGTTGCTGCGCTCCGGCATGAACACGCGGTCGCCTCGCACCACCGCGCCAACGATCAGGCCCCTGGGCGCCTGGAGGTCGGCAAGCGTGGCGCCGGCCGCCGGGCTGGCTTCGTGAATCACGCGCTGGACGACCTGCAGCGCGCCGTCGGCCAGGTTGACGAGGTTCGCCTTGTAGCCGTTGGCGACGAAGTTCCGGACGTGGTCGATCGCCAGGGAGTGCGGCGACACGAGCTCCACCTCGCCAACGCGCTGCCATAGCCGGCTCGTCGTGTGGTGGATCAGCGCGACGACCTGCGGCACGCCCAGCTCCTGGGCGATCAGCCCTGCGACCACGTTGCTGTCGTCGTGGCTTGTGGCCGCGATCAGCACATCGGCTCGGCCGAGACCTTCGCTTTCCATCGTCGCCGCGTCGATCGGGTCGCCGTGCAGGACCTCGACGTCGGGGAACGACTGGGCCAGGAACTCGGCCCGGCGCCGGTCGCGCTCGATCCACCGCAGGCGCTTGACCTCATTGCGCAGCGCCTTGACCACCGCGACCGCGGCCGAACTGCCGCCGGCAACGGCAACGGTGTGCGGATGCTCGACACGCGACGCGAACAACTCCTCCACATCGTGGGTCGACTGCGTCCGGCACAGGACCATGGCCAGCCCACCCGGCATCGCCTGCAGGTCCGGCCCCGGGATCGACAATTCGTGCTCCGCGTCGAAGTAGCCGACAACTCGTGCGCCCTCGGGCAGCGGCACTTCCCTGAGCGGCAGGCGGGCGACCGTGCTGTTCGCCTGCACCTGGATCGTCCTCAGTTCGAAGCGGCCCTTGGCCAAGTAGTCGACTTCGTAGGTGTGGTGGCCGAGTACGACGTTCAGGATCGCGTTGGTCGCCAGACTCTGGGGCGACAGCAGCAGGTCGGCGCCGAACAACCGCTCGTAGGAGCGGCGGTACACGGTCAGATCCTCGGAGGTGTCGAGCCGCACCACGCACCGCTTCGCGCCCAGGTTGCGGGCGATCACCGACGCGACCAGGTTCGCCTCCTCCGAGGAAGAGGCGGCGATGAACAGGTCCGCGGCATCGACGTGCGCCCGCTCGAGCACCGCCTGGTGGGCTCCGTTGCCGACGACGAAGGCGGCGTCCAGCTCCTCCTCGATGCGGTGCCCCTTGTCCGGATCCGTGTCGATCAGGGTCAGACTCCGGCCTTCACGCCCGAACGCCTCGGCGATGTGGAAACCCATGTCGCCGATGCCCATGACGCAGTAGTGGCCGCCCGTACTCACAACCTGTCGAGCATAAGCCACGTGTCCGAGTCACTGAGCGCCCGGATGACTTGACCGGAGGTTCCGTGGGGGGCTCGGGCGGCGGGTAACGGTCTGCTACGGTTGCCCACTTCTTCTACAGAACCACTGCCTTCGCAGGGAGGCGGCCGGCCATCACCGAGGATCGCTTGTGAGCGAACTGAAGACGAAGCAGAACGACGCCAGCGTCGAGGCGTTCCTCGGCGCAGTCGACAACGTCCGGCGGCGTGAGGACAGTTTCACAGTCCTCGAACTGATGAAGCGGGTCACCGGCGAGGAGCCCCGGATGTGGGGCACCGCGATCGTCGGTTTCGGCAGCTACCGCTACCGCTATGCGAGCGGGCGCTCCGGAGAATGGCCGCGCATCGGCTTCTCGCCCCGCAAGCAGAGCCTGACGGTCTATGTCATGCCCGGCTTCTCGAGCTACGACGATCTCCTCTCCCGACTCGGCAAGCATCGGACTGGCAAGTCCTGCCTTTACGTCAACAAGCTCGCCGACGTCGACATGGACGTGCTGGAAGAGCTCATACGCAGTTCGCTCGACGCGATGCGCGAGATGTACCCCGAATAACGAGAAAGCGAATGAACTACGAACGGATCCTCCTCGAACGGGACGGCAGTCTCGCCACGATCACCCTGAACCACCCGGAGGTGCTGAACGCGACGGACGCTCAGATGGTCGCTGAACTGGGCGACGCCGTGCTGCGCATCCGCGATCCGGAGAGCGGCGTGCGCGCCCTCCTGCTCACCGGAGCGGGCCGCGCCTTCTGTTCCGGCGCCAACCTCTCGGGCCGGGGGAGCCAGGAGGAGGGCGCAGTGAACCCGACGGCCCGCGAGAACCTGCGCAACAACTACCACCCCCTGCTGCTCTCGCTGCGCGACCTGGACATGCCGATCGTGACGGCAGTGCACGGGGCCGCGGCGGGCGTAGGCATGAGCTTCGCCCTGATCGGCGACCTCGTCTGCGCCTCGAAGCAGGCCTTCTTCCTGCAGGCATTCGCGCGCATCGGCCTGGTGCCCGACGGCGGCGCCACCTTCATGCTGCCGCGCCTGATCGGCTGGGGCCGCGCGGTCGAACTCTCCATGCTCGCGGAACGTCTGCCGGCCGACAAGGCGTTCGAGTGGGGGCTGATCAACCGCCTCTACGACGACCAGGAGTCCCTGATGGAGGGGGCCACCGAACTGGCCCAACGCCTGGCCAACGGTCCGCGATCCCTGGCGATGATCCGGAAGGCCTACTGGGCCACCTGGCAGAACGTCTACGAGCAGCAGCTCGACCTGGAAGCGAGGCTGCAGGCGGAGGCCGGCGCCACGGAAGACTCCCGCGAGGGAGTCCTTGCCTTCCTCGAGAAGCGGCCCGCCGAATTCAAGGGACGCTGATCGTGGCGCCAGCCCGCCTCATCCTCATCGCCTCGCTCACGTGCTCGACCGCGCTGGCGGCGCAGGAAACGGTCGAATGGCGCCACTACGCCGCCGACCGCGCCAGCACGAAGTACTCGCCGGCGGCCCAGATCGACGCCTCGAACGTGTCGGAGCTCGAGGTCGCCTGGCGCTGGGTCACTCCGGACAGCCGTATCGAGGCGCAGACCCTGGCCGGCGACATGAAGGGCACGCCGCTCATGGTGAACGGCACCCTCTACGCCGTGTCCGCGAAGAACCTGGTCAGCACCGTCGACCCCACGACCGGCGAGGAGCTCTGGACATACGACCCGTTGGCCTACGAGCGCGGCATCCCGACCCACGGCGGCTTCACCCAGCGAGGCATCGAGTTCTGGGAGCACCGTGGCATGCAGCGGATCGTGCTGGTCACCGGTACCCACCAGCTCGTCTCCCTGGATGCGAAGACGGGCAAGCCCGACCTCGAATTCGGCGAGGCCGGCATGGTCGACATGCGCGGCGACATCGGCCGGCCGGACCAGATGCGGCACACCGGCGCGAACTCGCCCGGCATCGTCTGCGGCGACACGGTCCTCATGGGCATGACGATCATGGATTTCTCCCTGACCCAGGAGATGCCGGCCGGCCACATCCGCGGCTACGACATCCGCACCGGCGAGAAGAAGTGGGTCTTCCACACGGTGCCCCAGGGCGACGAGCCCGGCGCGGAGACCTGGCACGACGAGTCCTGGCGCTACTCGGGCAACACGAACGTGTGGTCCTGGATGAGCTGCGACGACGAGACGGGCTGGGTCTACTTCGGCACCGGCACGCCGACGAGCGACTACTACGGAGGCCACCGCCACGGCGACAACCTCTACGCGGAGAGCCTGGTCGCCATCGACACCGCGACGGGTGAGAAGAAGTGGCACTTCCAGGCGGTGCGTCACGGCCTGTGGGACTACGACTTCCCGTGCGCGCCGATCCTGCTCGACATCGAAGTCGACGGAAAGCCGATCAAGGCGGTGGCCCAGGTCAGCAAGCAGGCGTTCACCTACGTCTTCGACCGCAAGACCGGGGAGCCCGTGTGGCCGATCGAGGAGCGCAAGGTCCCCGAGAGCCTGGTTCCCGGGGAATGGACCGCGAGCACGCAGCCCTTCCCCACGAAGCCGCCCCCCTTCGACCGCCAGGGCGTCCGCGAGAGCGACCTGATCGACTTCACGCCGGAGCTCAATGCGAAGGCGAAGGAGATCTACCGGAGCACGCTCCTGGGGGGTCCGATGTTCACACCGCCGACCCTGGCCGGCGAGGGCCGGAGGGTGATGGCCCAGTTGCCCGGTCAGGCGGGCGGCGCGAACTGGGGCGGCGCCGCGGTCGACCCGAACAGCGGCGTCCTGTTCGTCCCCTCGCAGACCCGTCTCGGGACGATGGCGCTCACTCCGCCAACGGCGCGCCAACCCTCCGACCGCGACTACCTGCCGGCGTTCACATTCCCCGCCGGCCCCGAGGGTCTGCCGCTCATCAAGCCGCCCTGGAGCCGACTCACGGCGATCGATCTGAACCGCGGCGAGATCCTCTGGCAGACCCCGGTCGGCGACGGCCCGCGGGACCATCCGGCCCTGGCCGACCTCGACCTCGGCCCGCTCGGCGCCTGGCCGCTCGCCGGCCTGGGGGCGGGTTGGCCGATGGCGACCGCCACGCTCGTCTTCGTCGTAACCAGCGAGCAGGCACCGGGTACCTACCAGGAAGGGCCCGCCGGCTTCGCGTCCCGCGGTCCGTCGACCGGTTTCCTCTACGCCTTCGACAAGGCGACCGGCGAAGAGGTGTGGCGCACCGAGCTGCCCGACACCCCGGGCGGCGGCCCGATGACCTACACCGCCGCGGGGCGCCAGTTCATCGTCGTGCCGGTCGGCAACCGTGGCCAGGAACACTCCCTGGTCGCGTACACCCTGGCGACGCCGTAGCAGCCGTTTCCCGCTGACGGCTTTGATCACGTCCGCCGTCACCATTCCGTCGCGGCGGCGGTAGACCTCTAGACTCCTTGAACAGGCGTGGCCCTTACAGTTGAGGCAAGTTTTCGCCCACTGGGTGCGCCGACGTCCCCGTCGGCATCCGGGCTACATGCTCGTCGGTCTGAGGCGAAGCCTCTCTAGCTCTAGCGGTTCGCGCAGCCTCCAGGAAACGCCCCTACGTCCGTGATGGCCACCGCCGGACGCCCGGCCTCGTTCGAGTAGCGCTTTGTGTCGCCGGTCTCCGTGTCGGTCACCGTGATCGTGTAGCCGAGGTCCGTGGTGGACGCGCCGTACACCCACACGTGTCCGTTGACCGCGCAGCCGTCCAGCACCTTGATCAGGATCTCCCAGTTGTCCGGGTCGAAGAAAGTGAACAGGCCCGAGTCGTCCGTTCCGTCCTGAACCGCACTGCCCACTCCGACCTCCCCGTCCGCCGTCCGCCACTCCACGGCCACGGCGTAACGAGCCTCCCGGAGGCATAGAGTCTCGGCATCCGCGACGCACGGTCCGGGAGGTTCCAGAGGCGGCGGATCCGACGGCGGATCGCCCTTCGGCGCGAAGGCGGGACGGATGACCTTGACGACCCGGCGCTCCGTGAGGGTGTTGCCGAACTCGTTCGATCCGCCGGTGGCGTGATCGACGACCTCCTCGACCGCGAGTCCCATCAGCTCCCGCTTCAGCCTGGCCGCGTCCCAATCCGGGTTGGAGAAGGCGAGATTCGTCGCGTAAGCGGCGAGCACCGGTGTGGCCTGCGAGGTGGAGCCGTCCGTCGACTCCACGTAGATGGCAGCGCGGGCGAACACGCCGTCGCCTCGAATCGCCGCGCGGGCGACGCCATAAGAATCGATCGCGCCGACGAACACCGTCTTCTCGAGGCCGACGCCGGAATGCGCGATGTAGTCGTTCCCCGCGCCGCAGAGCGGAATCCACTCATCCTTCTCATTGAGGGCGAAGTCGTCACAGTAGATGCCGCCCTGGCCGAGCCCCCGCCCTGTCGGGTTCTGGAGCGACGAGATGAGCAGCGTGTCCTGGTCCTGCATCCATCGAGCGAAAGCCCGGGTGTTCTTGTAGAACGGCCGGCCACGCTCGAGGAACCAGTTACCTTCGAGTCGTTCCGAGTATATGGGCGACTCGCCGGTCGAAGTGAAGAAGATGCCGCCGTCGCCGCGAGCAAGCACGTGCCTGATGAACCCGCGTGAATTCGCCCCGCGCAGCCTGCGACCGTCAAGCTCGTAGATGCCCCACCCCGAGATCTGAACCAGCCGGGACCGTCTCGTGTTCGCCAGGAAGTTGTCCGTCACGCGCTGTCCATGCTGGCCCTGCTCGAACCCCTCGCCGTCAACCACCGACACGGGAACAGGCCCGGAGCTGTCCGCCACCGTGTCCACGAAGTGATCCTCGACCAGTACGGGAACGCTCGACGAACCCGCCACCCGCGTCGGCTCGCCTTCTCGCGGTCCCGGAGAGGCGAATGCAGGCCCGTACAGGAAGACAAGGACCAGCCCCGCCAACAGGCCCCGATGCGTGGTTCCGATCACCGCGCCCTGGACAATCGGGCATCCGGCGGATCGCTGATCCACTCCGCCCCCTGCTCCCAGCCGTCGTCAAACACCGTACCGCGGATCGGCAGCCGGCGGAGCGGGCCGTGGCGTCCCAGCGGCTTGCCGATCGTGATCGTCAGCGACAGTTCCACGCCGTCAGGAATCCCGAGAATCTCGCGCAGTTCATTCGCCACAGCATGGTGCCAGCCACTGTAGCAGGCGCCGTAGCCCAGCGCCCGCGCCATGAGGAACAGGTTCTGGCAGGCCGGGAAGACGGACGCGCCCTCGGAGTGGGTCAACGGCCGGTACCGGACGTAGCAGGCGATGATGACCGCCGGAATCCGCTCGAAGTGATCCACGTAGTGCTGGATCGCGCGGTTCACCCTCGACTTCGGCGAGTTCGGATCGGCGGCCGAGCCCGTGTTCCAGCCTTCCTCCGCCGTCTTGCGGGCCCAGCCACGACGGAACGACTCCCCGAGCAGGCGCCGGGCGCGCTGGGCCCGCGGCCCGTCACGCAGGACGACGAAGCGGAAAGGCTGGCGGTTCGTACCGGATGGCGCCCGGCTCGCGGCGTAGAGGATCTTCGCGAGATCCTCGTCGGGGATCGGCTCCGGGCTGTAGCGGCGAACCGATCGGGCAGTGGAGAGCAGTTCGAAAAAGTCGTCGGAGTCCATGGTCTGTACGATCCCCCACCCGCGAAGTCCGCGTCAAGCGCTAGAATCCGCGAAATCCCTCCACTCTTCCCCGGTGAAGCGCCGGCCAGCGGGTGCGGCGGCCGACCTTGAGGACACAGACCATGCAGAAACTCGCCCTTCGACTTCTTCCCCTCGCTCTTATTCTCCTCGCCTCTGCCGCGACCGCCCAGCGCAAAGAGCTGAATGTGCAGATCGTCGACATGAACGGCGCCGAAGTGGGGCCAGTGAGTCTCACCTTCACGTCGCCCGAGGGCGAGGTGGTCGAAGCGGCCACCAAGAAGAACGGCAAGCTCAGGATCCGGCTGACGGCGTCGGAAGAACCGTGGAAGGTGGTGTTGCGGATGGAGGGCTACCCGGACCAGGAGCATGAGTTGCTCCTCAACGAAGGAGGCCCCGATCGTTCATTTGCCGCCACGCTCTACGACGAAGAAACGATGGTCAAGCAGAATGCCATCGACAATTTCAACGACGGTATCCGGGCGATCCAGGGCGGCGACGCCGAGAGTGCCCTGGAGCTGTTCGAGAAGGCGGTGGAGCTCGATCCCACACTCGCCGCCGCCCACCGGACGATCGCCGCGATCCTGCACGGCATGGGGAAGCCCGCGGAAGCGCTGGAGCCGCTGGACACACCCGAGTTCGTTGGCATGGCGTTCGACATCTTCCTCGCCGCGGGCGACCCGCGGGTCGAAGACGCGAAGCAACGGGCGATCGACGCCGGCTTGGGGCTGGAGATCGCGGCCGGCGTTTTCTCCCAGGGTGTACAGGCAGTGCGTGACAGCGATGACGAGCGCGCCGTCGAGCTGTTCACCGAGGCGGCTTCACTCAATCCGAAGCTCTACCAGGCCTACCGCAACATCGGCACGATTCACTTCAACAACCAGAACTGGGAACCGGCCCTCGAGGCACTGGAGAAGACGCTGGAACTCGATCCGAGGAACACCGAGGCGATGCGGATGAGGTTCTTCAGCTACGCCCTGCAGGGTCAACTGGAGGCTTCGATCGAGGCCGGCAAGGCCTGGATCGCGGTGAATCCGACGGCGGGCGCCCAGGTGCAGCACCAGTCCGACCAGCTCTTCAAGCAAGAGGTCTACGGCAACGCGAAGCTCTACGATCAGTCGCTCATCGCCTGGGACGACAGCCACCCCCGCGCCCACTTTCGGCTCGGGGTGATCTACCGCCGCAGCGCCGACTCCGCCTTGGCCAAGGAGCATCTGACGAAGTACCTCGCGACAGCGCCGGAGGACGAGGACGGTCGGCCAAGAGCTCACTACGAACTCGGCATGCTCGCGGTGAACGCCAGCGACGCGGACGGGGCCCGCGAACACCTGAACAAGTTCCTGGAGATGGCGCCGAACGACGACAACGCGGACGTGGCGCGGGCGGCCCTCGAGCAACTGTAAGGCAGGCCGGCCGCCCTCGAGTGGCGGCCGCCTACGCCGCGGAACCGCCCGAAAACACGCGGAAGAGCTTCTTCAGCGGATCGTAGAACTCCGACACGACGCGCTCCTTGAGCGGGATGATCGCGTTGTCGGTGATCGTGATGTGCTCGGGGCAGACCTTCGTGCAGCACTTAGTGATGTTGCAGTAGCCGATCCCTTCGTCCTGTTTGAGCGCCGCCAGCCGGTTCCCCGTATCGAGCGGATGCATCTGGAGCGCCGCGTTGTAGACGAAGAAGCGTGGGCCCACGAACTCCTCGTGCAGGTGGTGGTCCCGCAGCACGTGGCATACGTCCTGGCACAGGAAGCACTCGATGCACTTGCGGAACTCCTGCACCCGCTCGACGTCCTCCTGGGCGATCCGCCAGGTCCCGTCCTCGGCATCAGGCGGCCGGGGCTCGAAGGGTTGGATCTTCTTCTTGACCTCGTAGTTCCAGGACACGTCGCAGACGAGGTCCCGGATGACCGGGAACGCCCGCATCGGTTCGACCGTCACCGGGCGGTCCGTCGGCAGGTCGCTCATCCGCGTCATGCACATGAGGCGGGGGTTGCCGTTGACTTCCGCGGAGCAGGAGCCGCACTTGCCGGCCTTGCAATTCCAGCGCACGGCGAGGTCGTTCGCCGACTCCGCCTGGATCTGGTGGACCGCGTCCAGCACCACCATGCCCTCGGTGACCTCCGTCGTGTAGTCCCGGTAGCCGCCTTCACCTTCGGCGCCGTCCTGGCGCCAGATCCTGAACCGTGTCGCGGCCATCTCAGCCCATCTCCTCGACCAGTCTGGTCAGTTCGTCGCTCATCGGTTCCACCGGAAGCTCCTCCACCACCATCTCTCCGTCCGCTCCCCTGGCGACCCGAATGTTCACCTTGCCGAAATGTTCTTCCTTCTGCGGGTAGTCGTCACGGAACTGCGCGCCACGGCTCTCCCGGCGCAACAGGCCGGCCCTCGTCACCGCCTCGGAGACGACGAGCAGGTTGTGAAGGTCGAGGGCCGTGTGCCAACCGGGGTTGTACTCGCGGTTGCCGGTCGCCGACACAGCCTTCGCTCGTTCAGACAGGCCCTCGATCTCCTCCAACGCTTCCTCGAGTTCGGACTCGACGCGGACGATGCCGACCTTCGCCTGCATCAGGTCCTGGAGCTCGTACTGGATCTGGTACGGCCCTTCGCCGCCCTCCCGCTCGAGCGGCTCGAGGGCCTCGTTGATCCCGGCGTCGACCGCCGCATCGTCGAGACGGACATCGCCTTGCTCCTTGGCAAACGCGGCCGCGTACGCGCCGGCCCGCTGCCCGAACACGAGCAGGTCGGACAGCGAGTTGCCGCCCAGCCGGTTCGCGCCGTGGAGCCCCGCGGCGCACTCGCCGGCGGCGTAGAGCCCGGGGACGGTCGACATCTGGCTTTCGGCATCGACCCGGACGCCGCCCATCACGTAGTGCGTCGTCGGCCCGACCTCCATCTGTTCCTTCGTGATGTCGAGACCGGCCAGCTCCTTGAACTGGTGGTACATCGACGGCAGCTTCTTCTTGATGTGGTCCTCGGAGTTGCTGATCTTCTCCTTGATCCAGGCGATGTCGAGGTACACGCCACCGTGCGGGGAGCCCTTGCCGGACTTGATCTGGTTCACGATGCAACGTGCGACGTGATCCCGGGTCAGGAGCTCCGGCGGACGCCGCGCGTCCCGGTCGCCGATGACGTAGCGCCAGCCCTCCTCGGCGCTGTCCGCGGTCTGGTCCTTGTACAGAGCCGGAATCTCGTCGAACAGGAACCGTTCGCCGTCCGAGTTCAGCAGGATGCCGCCCTCGCCGCGCACGCCCTCGGTCACCAGGATGCCGCGCACGCTCGGCGGCCACACCATGCCGGTCGGGTGGAACTGGACGAACTCCATGTCGATCAGGTCCGCACCCGCGTCGTAGGCCAGCGTATGGCCGTCGCCCGTGTACTCCCAACTGTTGCTGGTGATCTTGAAGGCGCGACCGATCCCGCCCGTGGCGAGCACGACCGCCTTCGCCCGGTAGACCCGGAACCGGCCCCGCTCGCGGTCGTAGGCGAGCGCGCCGGCGACCCGGCCGTCGTCGAGCAGTAGCCGGAACACCGTGTACTCCATGTGGAAGTCGATGCCCCGGTGAATGCCGTGGTCCTGCAGGGTGCGGATCATCTCCAGCCCGGTCCGGTCGCCGACATGCGCGAGCCGCGGATAGCGGTGGCCGCCGAAGTTCCGCTGCAGGATGCGGCCGTCCTTCGTGCGGTCGAACAGCGCTCCCCAGGCCTCGAGCTCCAGCGCTCGGGCCGGGGCCTCCTTCGCGTGGATCTCGGCCATCTTCGGGTTGCTCAGGTACTGACCGCCGCGCAGGGTGTCCGTCACGTGGACCTTCCAGTCGTCGCGCTCGTCCACGTTGCCGATCGCGGCCGCCATGCCGCCCTCGGCCATCACGGTGTGCGCCTTGCCCAGCAGCGACTTGCAAATCACGCCGCAGGAAGCGCCGGCGGCCGAGACTTCGATCGCGGCGCGCAGTCCGGCGCCGCCCGCGCCGATCACCAGCACGTCGTATTCGTAGGGGGTGTGCTCCATCAGACGAATCTCAGGTCCGTCCAGATGCCCATCGAGCACAGCCGAACGTAGATGTCGGAGAACGTGACCCAGATCAGGCTGCACCAGGCCCAGGCCATGTGACGGCGGTTCAGGCAGGAGACGCAGCGGTAGCAGGCGCTCTGGAACGGCCGTCCCGCCATCACGTTGCGGAAGCCGCCAATCACGTGACGGGTCGAGTGGCAGCCCAGCGCGTAGCCGCCGAGCAGCAACCAGTTGATCAGGAGGACGAAGCTGCCGACGCCGATGCCGAAGGCGTGGCCGCCGGACGCCGTCTCGAACTCGAACGCCCGGTACACGTCGATCGGGAAGAAGACGAAGATCCAGGCCATCATCGCGTACAGGAAGTACCGATGGATGTTCTGGACGATCAGCGGAAAGGAGTTCTCACCCCGGTAGGCGTTGCGCGGCTCGCCGACCGCGCAGGCCGGCGGATCGGCCCAGAAGGCCTTGTAGTACGCGCCCCGGTAGTAGTAGCAGGTGGCGCGGAATCCCAGCGGCAGGATCAGGATGAACAGCGCCGGCGACTGGGGAACGAAACTCGGCCACCAGCTCGGGAAGCCCTCGAACCAGGCATGGTGCGAGAGGCCGAAGACCTCGGGGGAGTACAGCGGCGACAGGTAGCCGCCGTACACGTAGTGGTCGGCCTGAAGCGCCGCCCAGGTCGCGTACGCGCTCGCGAGACCGAGACCCACGACAACCGCGCCCGGTTGCAGCCACCAGGCGTCCTGACGCTGGGTCTGACCGAAGGATCGCCGCTTCAGCACGGCGGGGAAAGCCATCTCGGATTCTGTCCTCTCTGTCGAGTCTGTGGTTCGTGGGGGCGTTGGGACCGTCGGCCCGGCGGTGATCATAGCCACAAAGCGGAGGACGGTTCGACCCCGGAGACCGCCCCGGGTATGTCGGCGTCCGCCTGTGATCGAATCGCTGTCGGATGATCTGGAAACCGGAGCTCGGCTCCGCCCTGCCGCCCCTGGCCAGGCAGATGCGCGCCTGGACGGGAATCGGTCTCCTCTCGGCAGTCTTCCTGGTGACGGGATGGGCCTGGGGACAGGCTGCCGCCGAGCCCGGCGACACGCGCATCGTCCGCGCCTATCTCGACGATCCGCGGATCGCCGCCAGGGCGGTCATCTCGCTGGAAGCGCTCGAATCGGAGTACGAGAAGGGCTACATCGTCATCAGGGCTACCGAGGAGGACATC
The DNA here is from genome assembly GCA_021296535.1 of Acidobacteriota bacterium. Classification (GTDB taxonomy): domain Bacteria; phylum Acidobacteriota; class Thermoanaerobaculia; order Multivoradales; family Multivoraceae; genus Multivorans. Next base: position 17,694 of record JAGWAG010000013.1, read on the forward strand.
GAGGCCGCCCGCCGGGCTGGAATGCGGATCGTCGAGGATGACTCCTACGTCCCGGCCGTCGTGCCGTCCGAACTGCCCATCGCGGTCCCCCAGGGAACGATCGCCGGCTTTCCCTGCTACCGCACTGTCGAGGAGACCTACGCCAGCGCCCGTGCAATCGCCGACCAGCACCCGACGCTCGCGACGTGGACCCGGATCGGCCGGTCCTGGAAGAAGGCGCAGAACGCGGCCGAAGGCTACGACCTCATGGTGCTCCGACTGACGAACGGAGAGACCGCGAGTACGAAGCCGGTCCTCCTGATCACGACCGCGATCCACGCGCGCGAGTACACGACCGCCGAGCTCGGCCTGCGCTTCGCCGAGCACCTCGTCGAATCCTACGAAACGGACGCGGACACGAGGTGGCTCCTCGACCACCAGGAAGTCCACCTCGTGCTCCAGGCGAATCCGGACGGAAGGAAACGCGCCGAGGAGGGAGTGCTTTGGCGAAAGAACCACAACACGAACCACTGTCCCACCGGTGTCCCGGGCGTCGACCTGAATCGCAACTTCGCCTTCGGGTGGCACCACCCCGGAGGCTCCAGCGACAACGACTGCTCCCAGGTCTACCGCGGGCCCGGTCCCGCTTCGGAACCCGAGACGAGGACCGTCGCGCGTTACATGCGGAGGCTCTTTCCCGACAGGCGGGGGCCGGCCGATACCGATCGGGCTTCGTCGAGTACGAGCGGCGTCTATCTGGACATCCACAGCCACGGCCGCCTCGTCCTGTGGCCGTGGGGACATACGGACCAGGTCGCGCCCAATGCGTCCGCGCTGCAGACCTTCGGCCGCAAGCTCGCCTTCTTCAACGGCTACCTTCCGATTCAGGGAATCGGTCTCTATCCCGCAACCGGTACGACCCTCGACCACTCCTACGGCGAACTCGGAGTCGCTTCCTTCCTCTACGAACTGGGAACAACGTTCTTTCAGGACTGCGACGGCTTCGAGAACTCGATCCTCGACGCCAACCTGGAGTCGCTGCTCTACGCCTTCAAGGTGGCGAGGACGCCGTACCTGACTCCGGCAGGCCCCGACGTTCGCAACCTGACTCTTGGCGGCGGTGCGTCGGCGAACGGAGTCGCCGCGGGCTCGACCGTCACGCTGTCCGCGACCTTCGACGACACTCGCTACCAGAATGGCAACGGCCGCGAGCCCACCCAGACCATCGTCGAGGGCGAGTACTTCGTCGACATCCCTCCCTGGAACACGAGAGCCCACGGCCGCCCAGTCTCCGCCGCCGACGGTGCCTTCGACAGCGGCTCAGAGCAGGCCACCGCGACCATCGAGACTTCGGAGCTCGCCACCGGACGGCACACCGTCTTCGTGCGAGCGAGAGACAAGGACGGCAACTGGGGCGCGGTCAGCGCGGTCTTTCTAGTCGTCCGGGACGACGATCGCGATTCCAGCAAGAACCGCTGCGTCGCGGACCAGAACACGCTGTGCCTCCAGGACTCCCGCTACCAGGTTCGGGCAACCTGGCGAACCGGGGACGAACGCACGGGAACCGCGAACGTTTCCGAACTGGCGGAAGACGACTCCGGACTGTTCTGGTTCTTCGCGCCGGACAACCCGGAGATTCTGATCAAGGTACTGGACGGCTGTGCCGTGAACGATCACATATGGATCTACGGCGCCTCGACGACGGACCTCGGGTACGTGATTCGGGTGACGGACACGGTGACGGAGGCGGTGAGGGAGTACCGGAACGACCCCGGTGTGCCGGCGCCGGCGATCACCGATGCGGAGGCGTTCCCGGAAGGTTGCCGGCCCTGACGCGGCAGGCCCGCAAGTCTGCGCACGCGGTTTCTGCAGCGCAAGTTCCTGGTGCGCAGCAGCGTCGCGCGGCTCAGAGAGCTGGCGAGGATCGGAGATCGTCCATCTCGGAAACGCTCGCCGTTGCGCCGCTGCCCGCCCGCTCCGCATCGAGCAGAGAGGCGCCGCGTTCAATCCATTTCCGGCCGCGCACCCGGACGGCGAGCAGGCCTGCAAGCAGCGCGACATGGACGATGAAGCAACTCCAGGCGCCAACCAGGCCCCAGTTCCGCGTGGCGAAGAACACGAGCGGTACGAAGACGAGCCAGGCCACGCCGATGTTCACCACCATCGGGTAGGTCGTGTCGCCAGCGCCCCGAAGCGCGCCGGAGTAGATGTTGAAGGGCAGCTCGAAGATCAGGCACAGGGTGGCGATGAGAAACAGCGGCCGGGCATACGGCAGGAGCGCGGCGAGATCGCCGGCCTCCCGCGCGAACAACTGCATGAGCCAACCGGGGAACCCGACATAGACGACCGCCATGATCGCCATCGCCCCGTAGCCCAACCACATCACGCGACCCACCACGACGCGTACGTCGTCGAGCTGTCTGGCGCCCAGGCACTGTCCGACCAGCGTCGTGCAGCCGACGGCCAGCGCGACAGCAAGCATGAAGGAGACGGACCAGGCGTGAATCACGGCGTTCGTCGCCGCCATCTCCGCGTCGCCCAGGTTCGCCACGAGGGCCGTGAAGACACTGATCCCGCCCATCTCCATGAACACCTGGACGCCTATCGGCAGGCTGACGCGGAGCATCGAGCCGAGCAGGACCGCCTCCGGCGGCCGAGGGCGGGTCGCACCGTAGTCTCGCCCAATCTTCGTCGCGAGCACTCCGGCCAGCAGGCCCAGCGCGACAAGAAACTGGGCGATGACCGTACCCACCGCGGTGCCCGCGGCACCTAGCTCCGGGAACCCCCAGACGCCGAAGATGAGCAGGTAGTTCAGACCGCAGTTCAGGGCCAACTGAATCAGCCCCGCGAACATGGGGACTTCGGTGCGTCCAAGTCCTCGGTAGTAGTTCTCCGCGACGAGGAAGATCATCAGCCCGACCGCGGCGCCCAGCCGCACCTCGGTGTATTCCGTGGCGATCGCCTGGACTTCCGCCGACGCCCCCATCACGCGGAACGCCCAGCCGGAAAGCGGCGCGACGAGCAGGACGACCACGCCCGCACCGGCGGCCAGGTAGAGACCCTGCCAGAAGGCGACGCCGACCCGATCCTTCTTGCCGGCGCCGAAGAACTGGGCGACGAACGTGTTCACGCCCTGGAGAAGGCCGACGAAGAAGCCGAGCAGCCACCAGGAGATGATCGCGCCCAGGCCGACCCCGGCCAGGGCGACGACCCCCAGACGGCCGACCATCATCGCATCGATCAACCCCATCGCCGTGTGGGTCATCTGGGTGATGACGACCGGCGCGGTCAGCGCCAGGATGCGCCGATAGGAGATGTCGATGTTCATCGCTTGGGGTTCGCGTGCAGTGGTTCAGGATTCCGTGAGCAGTGTCTCGAACTGCGCCGCCATGCGCGGCCCCGCCGCTTCGTCTTCGTGCTTGAAAAAGACGTAAGCCTCGCGCCAGGGTTGCAGGCGAATCCGGTCGGCCCAGGAGCGAAGCGCGGCCTCGTCGTAGTCCTCGCGGCGAAGCCGTAGATAGCCGAAATCGGCGGTGGACACGACCGGGGCGTCGTGGTCGCCACCGGCATCGGCAATGCACAACGCGGCGCCGGCACCCTCGAGCAATGCGAACACATCGTCCTCGAACCAACTCGCATGGCGGAACTCAAACGCGGCGCGCATCCCTTCGGGAAGGACCTCCAGGAAGCTCGACAGCCGATCGACATCGCGCCTGAGGTACGGCGGCAACTGGAAGAGGAAGGGGCCAAGACGCTCGCCGAGCACCCCCGCGGTGCGAAACAGGTAGTCGACCGAATCCCCGGCGTCCCGCAGGCGTTGCTGATGGGTGATCCGGCGCGACGCCTTCAGCGCGAAACGAAAGCCGTCGGGCACCACGGCACGCCAACGCTCCAGCAGATCCGTCTTCGGCATGCGGTAGAACGTGTTGTTGATCTCCACCGCACCGAGTCGGGAAGCATAGAAGGCGAGCATGTCCGGCCGCTTCGTCCCGGACGGGTAGAAGGGTCCCGTCCACGCCGGGTAGGAGAACCCGCTGGTGCCGGTGCGTACCCGCACTGTTCAGTCTGTGTCGAGCCGGTCGAACGGAACTAGGCGCCGTCGTCCAGGAACGGACGGAGCTTCTGGGCCCAGTCCGGATGCCGGAGCTTGCGCAGCGCCTTCGACTCGATCTGCCGGATGCGTTCCCGGGTCACGTTGAACGACTTCCCGACCTCTTCCAGCGTGTGCTCGGAACCTTCGCCGACACCAAACCGCATCCGCAGCACCAGCTCCTCCCGCGGCGAAAGCGAACGCAGAACGTTGCCCGTCTGTTCCCGCAGGTTGGCGGAGATCACCTCGTCCACCGGCGACGGCGAGTTCTTGTCCTCGATGAAGTCGCCCAGATGGGAGTCCTCTTCCTCGCCCACCGGCGTCTCCAGGGAAACAGGAGCCTGAGCGATCTTCATGATCTTGCGCACCTTGGAGGCGGGCAGGTCCATGTGCTGGCCGATCTCCTCGGCGGTCGGTTCGCGCCCCAGCTCCTGCACCAGGGATCGCGACGTGCGGGTCAGCTTGTTGATGTTCTCGATCATGTGGACCGGAATGCGGATCGTCCGCGACTGATCGGCGATCGCCCGCGCGACAGCCTGACGAATCCACCAGGTCGCGTACGTCGAGAACTTGTAGCCGCGGCGGTACTCGAACTTCTCCACCGCCTTCATCAGGCCGATGTTGCCCTCCTGGATCAGATCCAGGAACTGGAGGCCGCGGTTCGTGTACTTCTTGGCGATCGAGACGACCAGGCGCAGGTTCGACATGATGAGCTGCTCCTTGGCGCGCTCACTCAACGCCTCGCCCCGCTTGACCTTCGCGACCAGAGCGCGCAGTTCGCCCTGGGTGATCGAATAGCGGGCCTCGAGCGCTCGCACCGCTTCGCGGTACTTCTGGATGCGCCGGCGATGCAACGCCTTGAGCTCCTCGTTGCTTTCGCGCTCGAGCGCCACCTGGGCGCGGCTGATGTCCCGCTCGCTGCGCCGGAAGCGGTTGTCGATCAGCTTGACCAGGTCGACGACCCGGTTGCGGTCCGGACCGGTGAAGGCCAGCTCGACGATCAGTGAGGAAACCTTCTCTTCCAGCCGGTCGATCTCGCGCTCGATCTCCTGGAAGCGGTCGCCGCGGGGGCTGTAGCGCTTCTGCCGCCGGCGCGTGCGTTCGAGCTGCCCTTCCAGCTCCTTCATCTTCTCGAACACGCCGACGCGCTTGGCGATCCGCTTCAGCCCGTTCTCGTCGAGCAGCGACAGTGGGTGGTCGATCTCGACCAACTGCGACAGCGGCTTCGCGTTCTTGCGATCCGCCAGTTCGGTAAGCGCCAGCAGCCGGGTCATCAAATCGGGGTTGCCGGCCATCGCCTGGAAGATCAGCCACTCGCCGTCCTCGAGCGCCCGCGCGATCTCGACCTCGCCGTCGCGGTCGAGCAGCGGCACGGTGCTCATCTCGCGCAGGTACATCCGCACCGGATCGCTCGTGTTGACCGGCTCGCTGACCGTCGGCGTCGCCGGATCGTCATCCGCCTTGTCGATCTCGAGGGTCACCGTCTCGTCGAGGTTGGCCACGTACCAGCCGGGACGCCGGATGACTCCCACCCGGAGTTCCCGGAGCCGGTCATGGAGCTCGCGGATCTCGCCATCCACCCCGACCATGTCGGCCGGCATCATGTCCTGGATTTCGTCGCCCAGGAGATAGGTCTTCGCCTTCCCCAGTTCCAGCAATTGACGGATCGAGGCGTACCTCGCCTCGATCGGTTTTCCTGTGTCCTTGACGGGAGCAACTGCCATGCTTCGTTCTCCGGAAGTTCGATTCGGCCGCGGTGGCGTGTGTTCTCTCGGCGGGCCTTCAGCCTACAGACCAACCCCTCCGCTGGAGGCGCCTCTCAGCGGGGTTGCGGATCATCTCACGGCGGACGACGCGCAAGTGTACCAGTATGAAGACGATCAACCACCCTCTGGTGTTTCGCTCCGTTCTCCTTCAGGGGCTGCGTGCGTACCCTGACCAACACCAGAAGCGCCAGCACTTCTTCCCCTTTCCTGAAGCGCCTGGCGGATCATGTACTCGATCTGCCCATTCACACTCCGGAGTTCCGCCGCCGCGAGGCGCCGGAGCTCCTCGTAGACGCGTGAGTCGAGCCGTAGCAGAAACGCCTTGCGCGGGGCCGCCACCAATCACTCCTTTGCTTACGGATAGAGCGTGCCGGTGTTCACGACCGGCTGCGTATGCCGATCGCTGCAGAGGACGGCCAACAGGTTGCTGACCATCGCCGCCTTGCGCTCGTCGTCGAGATGGACGACATCTTTCTCGCTCAGCATGTTGAGCGCCTGCTCCACCATCCCGACCGCGCCGTCGACGATCTGGGCCCGCGCGGCAACCACGGCGGCCGCCTGCTGGCGCTGCAGCATGGCCGCGGCAATCTCGGCCGCGTAGGCGAGATGACTGATTCGCGCTTCGATCACGTCCACCCCGGCAGTAGTCAGCCGCTCCTGCACCTCGCCGCGCAGCCGTTCCGAGATCTCGGCCGTATGGTGCGAAAGGGAGATCTCCCCCTCCTCGTGTGCGTCGTACGGATAGCCGGTGGCCATGTTCCGCAGCGCCGCCTCGCTCTGCACCTGAACGTAGTCTTCGTAGTCGTCGACATTGAAGAGAGCCTCGGCGCTGTCCACGACCCGCCACACGACCACCGCTCCGATCTCGATCGGGTTGCCGGCGTTGTCGTTGACCTTGAGCTTTCCGGTCTCGAAATTCCTGGTCCGCACGGACACGCGGCGCTTGGTCAGGAACGGGTTCGCCCACCGCAGGCCGGTGTCGTAGACACTTCCCCTGTAGGCGCCGAAGAGCTGCAGCACCTTTGCTTCGTTGGGGTGGACCATGAACAGGCCGAACATGAGGAAGAGGAGAACGGGAATGCAAACCGCGCAGAAGATCACGACGGGGATGACCCGCCAGATCCCGAACACGACGGTCCCGGCAATCGCGAGAAGGATGAGAAGGACGAACAGGCACAGCATGCCCAGGCCCGACATGACCGCGAGACGCTTCTCCCGGTGCTCTACCATCTTGTTTTCCATGAATGATGACTCCTATGGTCTTGAGGGACACGGCCTCGACCGGCCGCGAGGATGTCTGATATGGCGATGATATCACCAAGATATCCTCTTGCAAGCGCTCGCTCTCCACACTCTCCTCCATGACGGCCAAGCGACCACGGCCTGAACCGGAGAGGGTCCTGCGAACCGCCGCCCGCTTCCAGCTCGGCGGCGAGCCGACCGCGGCCCTCGAGTTGCGGAGCGGCCACATCAACGACTCCTACGTCATCACGAGCCGCGACGGGCGGCGGGGCTTGCTGCAACGGATCAACGAACGCGTCTTCGCCAATCCGCGCCGGCTGATGGAGAACGTCGAGCGGATCACCCGACACCTCGCCGAGAGGCTCGGTCCCGGAAACCGGCGGCGCCGACTGACCCTGATTCCGGCCGACACCGGTCGCCCCTGGATCGAGATCAAGAGCGGCAGGGGACAAAGCGCTTCCCCAGGAAGCGGCAGGGGAAAAAGCGCTTCCCCAGGAAGCGGCAGAAAGAAGGACGGCAACGGCGCCGACGGCTGGTGGCGGATGTACGAACTGATCGAGGACGTCACAACCCAAATCACCGCCTCGTCAGCCGCTCAGGTCTTTCGGGCGGCGCAGGCGTTCGGACACTTCCAGGGCATGCTCGCCGACTTGCCGCCACCGCCCCTGTTCGAGACGATTCCCCGCTTTCACGACACGGTCAGCCGTTTCGAGGCTCTGGACCGTGTGCTGGCCGCCAAGGCGGCCGGCGCGGTCCGCGGCAAGCAGGCCCAAGCCGAAGTCCAGGCCGCCGCCACGCATCGAGGCCTGGCCGACCGGTTGATCAAAGCCGCAGCCCGAGGGTTACCCCAGCGCACCGTTCACAACGACTGCAAGATCAGCAACGTCCTCTTCGACCGGCAGAACGGCGAAGCGCTCTGCGTCGTCGACCTGGATACCGCGATGCCCGGTCTGGCCGCCTTCGATTTCGGCGACATGGCGCGGTCCATGGCCCATCGGACCGACGAAGATGCCCGCGATCCGGAGGGGGTCGAAGTCGACCTGGAACTGTTCGGCGCCCTTGCCTCCGGCTATCTCGACGGAGCCCGTTTCCTGACCCCCGACGAGCGCCAAAGCCTCGTCGACGGCGCCCTCGTACTGACTCTCGAGCAGGCAGTACGGTTCCTCACGGACTACCTGGAAGGAGACGTCTACTTCCGCGTCGAGCGCCCGGAACAGAACCTCGAGCGCTGTCGCGTGCAATTTGCACTCCTGGAATCGTTGCTCGACCGGGAAGCGGACCTGAGGCGGATCGTGGCCCAGGGGGAGAACTCCGCGGCTTCAGTCTGAGCGCACCAGTCACACTTCTGCGGAACGAAACTCCTAGAAGGTCTCCGTGTCGACCATTCCGCAGATGCTTCCCTGCTCGTTGGTGTAGTTCTCAGTGAGGCCGGTTACGGTATCGGTGACCGTCAGCGTGTACTCGACATCCGAGGCGCCACCGTAGAGCAGCCAGAAGTGACCGTTGTTCGCCCGGCCGTCGAGCACTTTCGCCGCCAACTCGATGTTCGACGGGGTGAAGAACCAGAAGAAGCCCGTCTCCGCCGTCGTCAACGAGTCGATGACCGTCGCCGCCTTCTCCGGATCGACACCCGGATTCGACTCATTGGGGTCGATGAACCGGACCTCGAGCGAGAACCGGTTGTCCTGGACGCACAGGCGTTCCGGGCCCGGTTCGCAGTGGCCATCGCGTTCGACCGGCAGGGCGACCCCGGCCGGCCGGAACGGGAGTGCCTCGATCCGAAGCAGATCCACGCCGGTGGAACCCATCGAACCGCTATAGCTGGTCGAAGCCGCGCCGGCGCCGACGCCACTCTCGGGGAACGCCTCCGTGTCGTTCTGACCGCAAATCCGACCCTGCATGTTGTGGTAGGTGCGCCTGACGCCCGCCACAACGTCTTGCACCGTGATCCAGTACTCGACGTCGGAGAGCGCGCCGTAGAACACCCAGTGGTGGTCGTCGATCGCACGGCCGTCGAGAACCTTGACCACGAGTTCGATGTTGTCCGGATTGAAGAACCAGAACAGTCCGGACTCATCGGAGACGTCGACCGGAACGCTGCGGCCGATCCCGTAGTCGCCGACTCGCTCGTTGTTCTTCCAGTGGACCTGAACCTCGAAGCGGCCCTCCCGCAGACAGAGAAACTCCTCGCCGGCACGGCACTCGTCGCTGTAGGCACCCGTCGTCGCGCTGACCTGTTCCGAGTACTCGAGACCGCCACCGGCTTTCTCAGCGCCCAGCCGGAATGTGTACGGTACACCTGTCTCAAGGCCGTCGATGCGCACCTGACCGTCTGGAGCGTTGACGGTCACAAGCCGGGTCCAGTCGGTCTTCTGGCTACGCGCCTCGATGCTCAAAGTGCCTCTTTCCGGTTCGGCCCACTCCCCGCTCCAGGACACGGTGACGGCGGTGTCTCCGGTCGGCGTCACCACAACGTCGCCGGAAAACCGAGCTTCGCCGTCGTCCGGATCGTCGGATTCGAGCAGCTCGAACGTCAGCTTCGCCATCGGCGCATCGGTGAACTTGCCCATTCCACGAATGCTCGTGATCGTGCCCCGAGGCACGGTGGCCGTGTTCTCCAGAGAGAACTCGGTTCCCTCTTCGGTCCCGGCGTCGTAGGGAAACAGGTCGACCTCGTGGTTCGTCAACCACTCGCCCCCATCGAGCAACGACAGCCTGGATACGCCCACAAACCAATCCGGACTAGGCGCGATCATGGTGACCAGGCTAAACAGGGAATGGGTACGAGTGGCCTCAAACTCGATCGTCGTCCGAGATGTACCGCCTCTCCCCGGGTTCTTCTCGAACCACTCCAGCACCTGCGGGCGGCTTCGTTCCAGGAACGCTCGCATCTTCTTGTTGACGCCGATCTCCGCTACCTGCTCCAGTTCCGGGCTGGCTGTCCGGCCAGAACGCCAGACTTCCATGTCGTCGTTGTGTACGGCGCCGATCAGCGGCGAGAAGTGCGCGTTGCCCGGCAGGCCGCCCGGCGTGGCGGTGCGGGTCCAGGTGCCTTCGAACGTCAGCCGATACCTGGCCGACCCGCCACCCGAAGACTGGGCGACCGCGGGAGCAGCCAGCCAGCAGCACGCGCCCGCCGCAGCGAGCCACAGGCCCAGGCGGCGAAGACGCGCCGATAGCCGGAGCGTGGCTACGCTCCCGTCAGCCCTCATCGGGCGCCGTAGCGCTGCAGGGACGAATGGGCTCGAGGAAGGCAGCAAGCGCCTCGCTCCCTGGAGCTGAATCGGCAGCTTCGTCGTTTTGCGTTCCATCCGCTTCCCCGCTCTCCTCCGCGGGCCCAAACCAGATGCCCATGCGCATCCGCTCGTCCTCCGGGCAGTCGAACTCAATCAACGTCACGAACTCCCCGATCTCTTCCCCCGCCCCGAACATCGTGCTTCCCCGGAAGTCTGCCCACCGCACGGCGACATCCTCCCGGTCCAGATCGCCTCGCCCGAGGTTCTCCTCGAGATCAAGCTCCAGCCCCATATCCCGCAAGGCCGCCGCTTCCGTCGTTTCGCCGTCGAAGAAGGCCCTCAGGTCCTCACCGCCCCACAGCGCCTGGACGTAGTAGAAGCCCCGTTCCCCGAACTCCCCCGCCCAGGGCTCCGCCCCCGGAGCCAGGTCCGAGAAGATGGCCATGTCGAGCACGAAAGGAACGGAAACCACAGTCACCGCGTGATAGCCGCCAGGCGCCTCACCGGCACCGAGAATCTCGAGAGCCCGGTCACGCCGGCGCTCCGGATCTTCGTTGTCCACTGCAATGTTCTGCGCGGTGCGAACGCCGAAGAACACAAGCCCGCCGACCACCACGGCTCCCAGAACCAGGAGTCCCAGACAGCCCAGCAGAACGTAGACCCAGGGTGAACGACGCTCGGCGGCCATTAGCGGGGACCGTAGCACGCGTGCGACGGGAGCCGGCGGCGCTATGCTCCGCCCATGACCGGAATCGGCCGTCCTCTCGCCACGAACAACGCTTCAGGAAGAGCAGTGGTTCGCGGCACCGCTCTCGAACAGGCGATCCGCGCCAAGCTGATGGAGGCAACCGGCGCTGAGGTACTGGAGGTCTTCAACGAGAGCCGCATGCACAACGTACCGCCCAAGGCCGAGACCCACTTCCGGGTAGTCGTCGTCAGCAGCCGGTTCGAAGGCGCGCCGCGACTCCGCAGGCACCGCGTCGTCCACAGCGCTCTGGCCGAGGAACTGGCGGGCCCGATTCACGCTCTGGCAATCGACGCCCTCACCCCCGACGAATGGCGGGCACGGGGCGAGAGCCGGAGCCTGTCCCCTGACTGCCGGGGTGGTTCCCGGTCCGACACTACGGAGTAGCGCCGCAGGATGGTCGCCGCTTCGCGACGCGGCTCTCTCGGAAACCGGCGGGAACCCGTGTGGCGCGGACTCGAGCCACACGTGAACCAGTCCGTGCGCCCGTCATCGGGCGCACGGATGGCACCCCGGCGCACCCAGTCTCTGCCGCGCGCGCCGCCAGCGACCCGCTACGGCTGCGGGATCACCCGGATGTACGGCAGCGGCTGCTGCCAGCCCTGCGGGTACTTGGCCCGCGCCGCCTCGTCCGACACCGCCGGCAGGATGATCACGTCGTCTCCCTGCTCCCAGTTCGCCGGCGTCGCCACCTGCTCCTTCGCGGTCAACTGCACGGAGTCGACCAAGCGAAGGATCTCCGCAAAGTTGCGACCGGTGCTCATCGGGTAGGTCAGAGTCGCCTTGATCCGCTTGTCCGGGCCGATGATGAACACCGATCGGGCGGTCGCGTTGTCCATCGGCGTGCGTCCTTCCGAGGTGTCGCCGGAGTCCGCGGGCAGCATGTCGTACTGCTTGACGATGTCCAGCGTCGGATCGCCGATCAGCGGATAGTTCACGGCGTGTCCCTGGGACGCCTCGATGTCCTTCGACCACACCTCGTGATCCGAGACCCCGTCGACGCTGATGCCGATCACCTTGCAGTCGCGCCGGTCGAACTCGCCCTTGAGACCCGCCACCGTGCCCAGCTCTGTCGTGCACACCGGTGTGAAGTCCTTGGGATGCGAGAACAGAACGCACCAGCCGTCACCGATCCACTCGTGGAAGTCGACCTCTCCCTCCGTGGTCTGCGCGGTGAAGTTCGGTGCCTCGTCGTTGATTCTGAGCGTCATGGTTCCTCCGGTCTATATCGGGTCGACTGTTGTCGGTTCGGGTTGATGCGCCAAAAGATGACCATTCTAGTCATGTTTAGGCCCCGCACGATAGAAACGAGCCATGCGCGGCGTACCCACGGCCCTGCTCCTCTCCGCGCTGACCGGAGCATGCGTAGCGCCTGAGTCGCCGCCCCGCCCGAACGTCGTCCTGTTCCTCGCCGACGACCAGGGCTGGGGCGATCTGAGCGTCAACGGCAACGCGAGCGTCCGCACACCGAACATCGACGCTCTGGCCCGTGAGGGTGCCGCCTTCACCCACTTCTTCGTCAGTCCCGTCTGCTCGCCGACACGCGCCGAGCTGCTCACCGGCCGCCACCACCTCCGCTCCGGGGTCTACGCAACGACCGCCGGCGGCGAGCGGATCGACCTCGACGAGACCACGCTCGCCGAGGTCTTCCGCGACGCGGGCTACGCCACCGCGGCCTTCGGCAAGTGGCACAACGGATCGCAGCCGCCCTACCACCCGAACGCGCGTGGATTCGACGAGTTCTACGGCTTCACGTCCGGCCACTGGGGCAACTACTTCGACCCTCCGATGGACCACAACGGCCGCGTCGTACGCGGCAACGGCTACGTCACGGACGACTTCACGGATCGGGCCATCCGCTTCATCGAGGACCACCGGACGGGGCCCTTCTTCGTCTGGGTGGCCTACAACACGCCGCACAGCCCGATGCAGGTGCCCGACCGCTGGTGGGACCGTTTCGCGGGCAATCCCATCTCCCAGCGCCACCGCGATCCCGAGAAGGAGAGTCTCGCTCACACCCGGGCCGCCCTGGCGATGACCGAAAACATCGACTGGAACGTCGGGCGCGTCACATCACGCCTCACGGCGCTGGACCTCGCAGACAACACGATCGTCGTCTACCTGACGGACAACGGTCCCAACGGTTGGCGCTGGAACGACGGGTTGAAGGGGCGAAAGGGCTCGACCGACGAGGGCGGCGTCCGGTCTCCCCTGTTCATTCGCTGGCCCCGGTCCATCGGAGCAGGCACCACGGTCGATCGGATCGCCGGCGCGATCGACCTGCTGCCCACCCTCGCCGACCTGGCCGGGATCGCCCACGATACGGCCCACCCCGT
>JAGWAG010000013.1:31101-54799 GCA_021296535.1 Acidobacteriota bacterium
CGGAGTCCGTCGCCTGGCCCGATCGCCATCTCGTGAACCACTGGCGCGGGCGGACGAGCATCCGTGGCCAGCGCTACCGTCTCGACAATGAAGGCCGACTCTTCGACATGGCCTCCGATCCGGGCCAGCAAACCGACATCGCGTTGGAGCAGCCCCGGGCGGCGGCCCGGCTCACAGCCCTCCGTGAGGCCTTCCTGTCCGAAGTACTGCCCGAACTTCCCGAACACGACACCCGTCCGTTTCCGATCGGCCACCCGGAACACGAGTACACCCATCTGCCCGCCCGTGACGGCATCGCAAGCGGCGGCATCCACTATTCCAGCCGCTACCGCAACGACTCCTACTTCAGCAACTGGACCAGCACCGAGGACGTGATCACGTGGGACGTCGAGGTGCTGGCCGACGGCAGCTTCGAGACCGTCCTCTACGCCACCTGCGCCGAAGCCGACACCGGCTCGCTCGTCGAGCTGCGCCTCGGCGATCAGACCGTCGCCGGCCGAATCACCGAAGCCCACGACCCGCCCCTGATCGGCACTCGAGCGCATCGAGTCATACGTGAAGGACTTCCGGCCCATGGTCCTCGGTACGATCGAGCTCAGGGCGGGCAGCGGAACACTCACCCTCCAGGCGCTCGAGATCCCCGGCGAACAGGCGATGGACTTCCGCCTGCTGACTCTGCGCCGGCTCCGCTGATCAACTCGAACGCCGGTCCGTCCCGATGTCGACCTGCCGGCGCAGCTCCTCCAGTTCGCCGCGATCCGGCCTCAGGTTGGCCGCGCCGTGAATGTAGACGTGTTCGATCCCTGAGGCGGGCAGGGTCGTGTTCCAGTGCAGCAGGATGCGTACGCAGCGATCCAGGCCGCCCGGGACCGCCATCTCGTGACCGCAGAGCAGGGCCACATCGCGCCAGCCCATCAGACGGGCCGCCAGGGCCGGATACTCCGCGGTCAGGTCGGGCGTCGTCGTGAACATGGCGCTCGCCACGTCCTCCGGCTCGATTCCGTTCTCCTGGACCATCCTCTGCAGGAGTTCCGCGGTCGCAGCCAGAATCTCCTCCCGGCTCGGGCCCTCAACCGTCGTCGCCCCGCGGACGCCGCGGCAAACGGGGCGGCGCGAACGCTTGGCCTTCGTGCGCGGCTTGGGAGGCATTGAACGAGGTCAGCGCTACGATCGAAGACGGTAGGACGTCGCGAACTGTAGCGCGAACGACGAACTCGACAAATCAGGAGGAATCCAACACGTGACCGACCGAGTCATCGAACTGGAACGGGAAGTCGAACAACTCAAGGCGCAGTTGGAGCGGGTCCAGCCCGCCGGCTCAAGCGGCTACTACCAGTCTTCCCTGGCACAGCGGGACTGGTTCAACCTGAGCCGAATGCCCGAACAGGGCCTGGATGGGGAAGCCGTCAGGCTGATGGTCGAGAACGCTCACACGCTCGACTTCGACCACCGCCTGAACACTTCCTCCTACGTCCACGTCAGCCTGGACCCCGAAGAGAAGGCGCTTGCCGTGATGGGCTTGCGGGTCAACCTCGCTGACCAGACGGTCTATCCTCAGTCCTACAAGCTGCACGACACCACCGTCAACATGATCGGCGACCTCTGGAACTGCCCGCCGGGACCCGACTTCGAGAAGTACCGAGTGATCGCCGGCGCCGGCACGGTAGGTTCCACCGAAGCCTGTCTGCTGGCCGGCCTCGCGCTCAAGTTCCGCTGGCGCAAGTGGTACGCGGGCCGATGCCGCTCCACGGCGGAGCACATCCTCGAGAGGCGCCCCAACCTGGTCATCTCCACATGCTTCCAGGCAGCGTGGGAGAAGCTCTTCAGGTACATGGACATCGAACCCCGCCTCATTCCCGCGTCTGTGGACTCCTTCAAGCTGGATCCGGAAAAGGTGCGGGAAGCGATCGACGACCGGACGATGGGCGTGGTCTGCATCATGGGCAACCACTACGGTGGCCAGTACGACCCGGTGCAGGAGGTCAGCGACGTGATCGATGAAGTCAACGCGGAGCGCGGCTATCAGGTCGGTATCCACGTCGATGCCGCCTCCGGTGGTTTCATCGCGCCCTTTCAGGACGGCCTGCCGCCCTGGGACTTCCGCGTCAAGAACGTCCTGTCCATCTCTTCGAGCGGCCACAAGTACGGCGAGTCGATTTGCGGCACGGGCTGGGTCGTCTGGAGGCACCGCGACGACCTGAGCGAGCACGTCGCCACCTCGGTGACCTACCTCGGCGGCGAGGCGGAGTCCTACACCCTGAACTTCTCGCGCCCGGCCGCAGGCGTCTACGTCCAGTACTTCAAGCTTCTCCACTACGGCATGTCCGGCTACGCCCAAGTCTGCGACAACATGATGCAGAACGCCCGTCACGTCCGGGACGGCCTGCGGGCCATGCGCTACAACGGCATGCCCCGCTTCGTCATCCTGGACGACGGCGACGATGACTGCCTGCCCGTCGTCACCGCGAGGCTGAACCCAGAGTGCGAACTCGGCTACAACGACGTCGACCTGGAGCACGTGCTCTCACAGCACCACTGGTACGTTGGCAGCTATCGAATGCAGTTCGACCACCCGCTGTCGCACGAGAAGCTGCCGCTGTTCCACGACGCTGATGCCGATTCCACGATGTTCCGTATCGTGGTCAAGAGCAACCTGACGCGCAACATGGCCCAGAACCTTCTCGAGTCGGTTCACGTGGCCGTCGAATTCCTGGATTCGATCGCCGCCAGGAGGCCGCCCGACTTCGATCTGCATCATCTGAGGCACATGGATCAGCGGCGCTTCGCGGGTCAGTGTTGAACTACCGAACGAACCGACACGGGCAGCACGCCGGAGACACTTCCGCACGGCCGGCATGGCTCGTCCGCGTCTTCATCGCGGCTACCGCCGCGTCTCTCTTCGCCGCCTGCGCACCCGCGCCGAAGGCCGGCGAAGGGCCTCGGCCCGAGCGGCCAAACATCCTGCTGATCCTCGCCGACGACCTCGGCTACGGCGACCTCGGCGCCTACAACCCGCATTCCCGAATACCGACTCCCAACCTCGACCGTCTGGCCAGCGAAGGCGTCCGGCTCACCGATGCCCACAGTCCATCGTCGGTCTGCACCCCCACCCGCTACGCCCTCCTGACCGGCCGCTACGCGTGGCGATCCCGGCTGAAGAGCGGCGTCCTCGGCGGCCGCTCGTCGGCGCTGATCGAACCGAGGCGACTGACCCTGCCCGCTTTCCTGAACGCCAACGGCTACGCGACAGCCGGCATCGGCAAGTGGCATCTCGGGCTCGGCGCCGATCCCGATCCCGACGACGGCGAGCCCGGCCGGACCGACTACACGGCATCCCTCCGACCAGGCCCGGTCACGGTCGGCTTCGAGCACTACTTCGGCATCCCGGCTTCGCTCGACATGGAGCCGTATCTCTACATCGAGGACGACGGCGTGGTCGAGGCCGCTACGGAGACCGTCGAAGCCAGCGACATGAGACGACGCGGCGGCGGGGGCTACTGGCGAGCCGGCGAGATCGCGCCCGGCTTCGACTTCCTGGGGGTGACGCCCACGCTCTTCGACCGCGCGAGCAGCTACCTGGGGCAACGGGCAAGCGCCGACGACGGCCGCCCCTTCTTCCTCTACCTCCCGCTGCCGTCGCCGCATACCCCCTGGATGCCGCTGCCCGAGTTCGAGGGAACCAGCGGCGCCGGCGTCTACGGCGACTTCGTGGCCCAGGTCGACGCCGGCGTCGGCCGGCTGCTGGCCGATCTCGACGATCTGGGTCTCGCCGAAGACACCCTGGTCCTGTTCACCAGCGACAACGGCGCCCACTGGCTGGCCAGCGACATCGAAGAGACCGGGCACCGGGCAAACGGTTCCCTGCGCGGCCAGAAGGCCGACATCCATGAGGGTGGTCACCGCGTCCCCTTCCTCGCCCGCTGGCCGGGCCGCGTCCCCGCCGGCTCCGTGCGCTCCGAACTCGCGGGGCTACTCGACATCTTCCGTACTGTCGCCTCGATCCTGGACGAGCAACTCCCGGCCGGCAGCGCGGAGGACAGCGTTGATCTGTGGCCGGTGCTCCGCGGCGACTCAGGCACTCCGGCGCCCCGCCGCTCGCTGATCCACCACAGCGCGCGCGGCATGTTCGCGATCCGATTCCAGGACGTGGAAAGTCCGGCAACAATGCGGCAATGGAAGCTGATCGAGGGCCTCGGCTCCGGCGGTTTCACCGAGCCGCGTCAGCTCGCCCCCGAACCTGGCGGCGTCACGGGTCAGCTCTACGAACTGACCGCCGATCCGGCCGAGACGAGGGACCTCTACCTGGAGAGGCCCGACATCGTCGGCCGGCTCGAGACGGAACTTGACTCCATCCGGGGCGGCGACGCCGAGGCGCTGGCGCCGCCGTCTGCAGCCGCGGGTCTCTGACCCGCGCAAGACAGCGCGCCGCGAAGCGACGACCGTCCTGCGACGCTACCGATCCAGGTCCGCGCCCTCGTCCAGAAAACGGATCAGGCTCGTCAGGTCGCTCAGCGTCATCGCGTCGAGCAAGCCCTCCGGCATGATCGACAGCGCGGACGGATCCTGACTTCGAATGCGCGACCGATCCAGGTCGAGCCGGTTGCCGCCGGCGTCGATCAGGGTCAGGCGCGCCGCCGTGTCCTCGACGACCATGCCGCTGTGGAGGCTGCCGTCGTCGAGTTCGACGTCGACCGCCTGGTACTGGTCCGAGATCACCCGCGACGGGAACATGATCGATTCGAGCACCTCGCGACGGCGGAACCGCTTGACGACGGTTGAGAGGTCCGGGCCGCCGCCGCTGCCGATGTCACCGAACACGTGGCACGCCGAGCAGCGGGCGCGGTGGAACACCCGCTCGCCATGCTCCGGGTTGTAGCGCTCGTACGCCATCACGTCGTACTCCAGGTACTCGGCGAGTTCCTCGAAACTCATCTGGGCGAGGTCGCTTCTGCCCGGCCGATCGCCCTCGACGTCCGTGATCAGCTCGGCGGCGCGCCGGGCGCGCTCGGCGCGCTGGAGTTCCAGCCGTTCCTCCGCGGCGGCTCGCTCCTCGGCGGGGAACCGGGCCAGGACGTCGTTCCAGATCGCATTGATGTACCCCTCCATGCTGGCCGCGCCCCGGAACTCCCGGGCGTCGTCGAACCAGGCCACGACCTGGTTTCGCAAGTCCGGGGTCCAGCCCTTGTCCATCGCGCGCAGGCAGTAGGCGGTGTGGATTTGCTCCTCTGGCGGTCGCTCCTCGTCCAGACGATCGACCATCTTCGCCAGCGCACCGTCCGGCTGCAGGAAGGCCAGCAGTCGCTCGAGCTGCCTGCTCACCCGGTCGTCGGCGTGCGGGTAACGCGCCAGCAGCAGCGGGCCCAGGCGCGCCCGGGCGTCGCCGCGGCCGGGCGCGTCCGGATCCTCATCGCGGATGAGGAAGAGCTCCAGCATGCGCAGGTAGTCGAGCTCTCCCTCGACGTCCAGGTCGGTCCGCGCCACCTGAAACAGCCTGCCGGTCAGGAAGTTGTACTCCAGCTTGTGCTCCTGGCGGTAGATCGTCGCCACCATCGCCTCGAAGAAGCCGCGCGGACGTTGCTCGGGTGAAGCCATGAACGCCTGGTCGAACCAGTAGCCGTGCGGGATCCGCAGGATCGCCTCACGCGCCGCATAGCGCAGGAACCGGTCCTCGTGATCCAGCAGATCGTAGAGGGCCTCGGAGGTTGCGACCTCCAGTCCCCGGACACGTGGATGCAGCCCCGACCGGGCGAGCGACTCGGCCGCGCGCCGCGCCACCAGCGGATCGGAGTCCGCGAGCGCTCCACGAAGCGGTTCCTGCACCTGCGCGAGGGTGTAGGAGCCGAGGAGCGACGCCGCCGCGGCGCGCACCAACGGCTCGTCGCTCGACAGCAGGGCCGACGTCTCGTCGAGGGTCGGCCTTGGGCCGTGGACCTGGAGCAGTTCGAGCGCGCGTTGGCGATCCAGGGCCTCGCTGCCCGAGTCGCGGACGATCCGCCACAGCTCCGGCGCCCACGCATCCCCGGCCTCCGCCCGTACGGCGACGATCGCCTCCTTGCCCCACCCGGACCGCGGCATGGGCTGCCGCACGGCGCGGAGCACGCCGGTCGCCTCCGAAGGCGCGCCCGGCTGCTCGTAGGTGACGCGGTAGAGCCCGCCCGAAGTCCCCCGGCCGCCGGTTGCGAAGTAGAGCCAGCCGTCGGGTCCGACATCCATGTCGGTCACGTTGAGCGGCTCGCCGAGCACGAAGTCGTGCGCTTCACCCGTCCAGGTGGCCCCGGATCGTTCGGGAAACAGGACCCGGATGCGGCCCCGCGACCAGTCGCCCATGAAGTACGCGCCGAGGTACCGCTCGGGGTAGGCGGAGTGGTAGTAGAAGGCGACGCCGACCGGCGACCCGCGACCGATGTCGACGACCCCGGGCAGCGTGTCGATCTCATAGAACGCGAACTTCCCGGAGCCCGTCCGCCACCCGTAGTCTCCGGCCGGAATCAGGTGAACGACCCGGGTTGGCCTGAACCATGGCAGACCCCGGTCCCACTCCATGTCGGCCTCGTAGGCGAAGACCTCACCGGCCGCCCCGATCGCCAGATCGAACGGGTTACGCAGACCGCCGGAGAGCCGTTCCCAGGTGTTCGCCTCCAGATCGAAGCGGTACAGCGTGCCGCCGGGCGCACGCAAGCTGTTCGCGTGGCCTCGCGGATCGAGGATGCGCGGCAGGAGCTGGTCCTCCTGGAGGTCCCGCAGCGCCGACGACTCCGCCAGCCGCACATCCGGGCCGGAGAAGTTCCCGTACAACAGGTAGAACGCGCCGTCCGGACCGCGTGCGATCGTGTGCGGACCGTGCTCCTGAATCCGGCCTGTCGCTCGCGCGATCCGCTCCACGGTGTCGATCCGCTCGTCGCCGTCGGTGTCGCGCAGCCGGTAGAGACCGGTGTCCTCGACCGACCTGTTGGGGCGCACCTCGCCCTCGACGCCAGCGGCCTCGGCCAGGCGGCCGTTTCCGTGCGCGTGGACGAGGAGATCGCCGGGCCCCATGATGTACAGGCCGTGGGCCGTCTCGACCTGGGGCGCGATGTCGATCCGACGGTCGAACACGCCGTCGCCGTCGCGATCCTCGAGCACCGCCAGGCCCTCGCCCTCGAGCGCCAGCAGTGGCCGCCCGGCCGCGTCGAAGGTCATGTTGACGACCGAGCCGAACAGCCCCGGCGCGGCTGCCGCTTCGACGTGGAATCCGTCCGCCGTGCGAAAGCGACCACCGGTGAAATCGAGTCGCTCCCGCCGTGACGCGTCGTCATCCGGCATCAAGTCCTGCGCCTCCGTCCCCGTGGCGAAGCCCAGACCAACTGCCAGACCGAGAGTCAGGGAGACGGCGTGCTTCATGAAGAGTGTCCTCGGGGCCCGGCTGAGCGCTACGCCGCCCCTGGAACCGCGGACGCGGGTCCACGCGTTGAACTCCGAACGGGTCCGGGATGGCAGATCGGCCGCCAACTGTCGCAAACGCCGATGCGGCGGGCCTCGTCCGGGTAGGTTCGCCACATCCTCGCGATCCTACTATCCCGAACATCTTGTCTTCGGGCGCGTCTCCTCCGTAGGATGGTAGCGCGGTGCCCCAAGCCCCCTGCACGATCGCCGTCCTGGCTGCCCTCGACACGAAGGGCAGAGAAGCCTCGTACCTCGTGGACCGGATCGTCCGCGACTGGGGCTGCCGGTCGTTCGTCATCGACCTTGGAATCCTCGGCGAGCCGGCGGTCGACGAAAACTGGTCGCCCGAGGTGAGCCGCCGGGAGGTCGCCTGCGCCGGCGGCGAGACGATCGAGCAACTGACGCTGGCGGCCGATAGAGCCCGGGCGATCGCTGCGATGTCCGCTGGGGCCGAGGAGGTGGTGCGCCGCAGCTACCGCAGCGGCAGCTTCGACGCGATCGTGGGGCTCGGCGGCCGCGCCGGCACCGCGATGGCCACCACCGCGATGCGAGCGCTCCCGCTGGGCGTACCCAAGGTCATGGTCTCCACGATGGCCGGCGGCGATGCCTCAGGCTACGTGGGCGTCAAGGACATCGTCATGGTGCCCTCGATCGTCGACATCGACGGCATCAACCGGATCAGCCGCCAGATTCTGAGCCGGACCGCGGCCGCCGTCTGCGCCATGGCCCGGGTCGAAATCGAGGGTGACGACGACCGCCCACTGATCGCTGCCTCCACCTTCCGCAGCGCCACACACTGCATGGACGCGTGCCGGCGTCAACTCGAGACCGAAGGACTCGAAGTGCTCGTCTTCCAGGCTACCGGCGCCGGCGGCCGCACGATGGAGAGCCTGATCGAAGCCGGTTTCGTGCGCGGCGTACTGGACCTGACGATCACGGAGTGCGCGGATGAACTGGTCGGCGGTGTGCGTACCGCGGGTCCGTCCCGCCTGGAGGCCGCCGCCAAGAGCGGTACACCAGCCGTCGTCGTGCCCGGGTGCCTGGACATGGTCAGCTTCTTTGCCCGGGACACCGTCCCGGCCGAGTTCGAGGGTCGCACCTTCCACCGCCAGAGCGACAACATGACCCTGATGCGCACATCGCCGAAGGAGTGCGGCGAACTCGGCCAGGTCCTTGCCTCGAAACTGAACGCCTCGACCGGCCCGGTCGAGGTCTACCTGCCACTCGGCGGCGTGTCCACGCTCTCCGCTCCAGGCGGCCCGTTCCACGACCCGGCTGCCGACAACGCACTATTCCATGCCCTGCGCGAGAATCTGCGGCGGGCAGTGCCGGTCACCGAGGTTGACGCGAACATCAACGATGCGCGGTTCTCCTACGCGGTCAGCGACGCGATGCTGCGACTGGTGCGGGACGCGAACTAGCCGACTGTAACTGGGTGCGCCGGCCTGCCACCCGGGTCCTGGCCGGCATTCCGCGTGCGTTGCCGGCCCGCGCGACCTCTGCCGGCCGCCAGAACTCAGCCTCGATACAACACACGCTCCCCGAGAGGCTGAACGGGCCGGTAGTTGTTCGGATAGATCGCCGCGAACGCTTCGATCTGGCCCGACGAGAGCGCCAGCACCTCGGTAAAGACCACCCATGCGACCCCTTCAGTGCAGGGCGGCGTGGTGAGCGAACCGCGGTACCGCCACGAGGTCCGGTCGTCGGGCAGCAGTGAAGCGAGGTCGAGGTCACCCGCCATCGCGTGCGGCTGCGTGGGTCGGTCCGGAAGATGAGCCCAGACCGGCTTCAGGGCGTCGTTCTCCCCGCCTTCGTCGAGCAGAACACCGACGACCGCGAGCGCGCCGTCGGCGCTCTCGTGCACAAGATGCATCTCCAGCGCCAACCGGGCACCTTCGACCGTGTGCTCGCTTTCGCGGTGGAAGTGGAACTGGCGCAGTTCGTACCGGACCCCGTCGAGCACGATGCCGCTACCGGGGACCGGCTTCACCTGGATGCCGTGCCCAGTGTTCTCGATCGTCGCGCTGGTCTGCCGGTAGTCAAACTCGACCTCCGGCAGATCGGCTCGCTGGCCGTCGGCCAGGTCGATCGGAGACTGCTCGGTGCCCAGGGCGCACGTCGCGTACGCCGGGTCGAGCCCGGCCCACAGCCCCGGACCATCGTCCGCGTCGTACCCCCACGGCGCACCCGCGCCCGCCCGTTCACACATCGGCGCGCAAAATACAACGAATCGCGGGGCCTTCCTACCGGTACGGTACATTTTGCGCATGCCGAGCCCGCTACCCCGCCTTCGGTCACCCGGTTGGCTCTGCATCCTCCTGGGCCTCGTGGCGCCGGCCACCGGTCCCGCGCGTGCGGCGGCCGCCGATCCGCTGGCGATCGAACGCGGCGCCGTGATCTACCGCCAGGGAACGTGTCCCGTTTGCCACCACTGGGAGGGGCAGGGCAACCGCCGCGGCCCGAACCTGACGGACGACGAGTGGCTCCACGGCGACGGCTCGCTGACGGCCGTGCGCCAGGCGATCGAAACCGGGTTCCGGCACGGCGCCGGCCGTCGCTTCCGCGGCAAGTACGAGATGTGGCCGTTCGGCGGCATGGAGCTCGACGAACCCGACGTCGACGCTCTGACCGCCTACGTGTGGTCCCTCCACCGCCGCCGCCGCGCCGCGGACACCCTGACCCGGGAAGTGGTCCGCCGCATCGCCTTCGGTTCCGGCGCCGATCAGGATCGGTCGCAACCGGTCTGGGACACGGTGCTCGCGCTCCGGCCCCAGCTCATGCTGATGCTCGGCAACAGCGTCCTCGCCGGCACGGACGACATGGACGAACTCCGTCTCCAGTACGACAAGCTCGCCGCGAAACCGGGGTTTGCCGAGTTGCGCGGACAGAGCCGCTTCCTGGCCACCTGGAACGACCTGGACTTCGGGCGCGAGGACGGTGGCGCCGACTTTGCGCAACGGGCCGAGTCGCAGCGGGTGTTCCTCGACTTTTGGAACGAACCATCGGGCTCGCCGCGACGGCAGCAGGACGGCGTGTACACGTCGCAGCGTTTCGGTCCTCCCGGCCGGCGCCTGCAGGTCATTCTCCTCGACACCCGATACGGTCGTGGACCGCTGTGGAACCTGCCGCCCGACGAAGCGGCAGACCGCAGACTGCGAGGCATGGGACCGTACCTGCCGAACGACCACGAGCGCGCGCGGATGCTGGGCGAGGAACAGTGGCGCTGGCTCGAGGAGCAACTCCGTCAGCCCGCCGACCTGCGCCTGATCGTGACGAGCATCCCGTTCGTCATGGAGTTCAACGGCTGGGAGAGCTGGGCCAACATGCCGCTCGAACGAAGGCGGCTGATCGACCTGATCCGGACCACCCGCGCGAACGGCGTCCTCCTGCTCAGTGGCGACACGCCCTGGTCCGAGATCTCCCGCCTGGACGGGGAACTCGCCTACCCTCTCTGGGACATCACCTCGAGTTCGCTCAACCGCCGCGGCGCCGGTATCGGCCCCAACCGCCACCGCGTCGGCAGTCCGACCACGGAGCCGAACTTCGGCTACATGGAGATCGACTGGACCCAGGCCGACCCGGCGATTCGGATCGAGTTGCGCACCGTCGCGAACCGGGGCCTGTTGCGCAAGACACTGCGGCTCTCGGAGTTGCAGCCGAGGTAGGCGCAGCCTCCTAGAAGAAGACGAACGAGCGGACGACGACGTTCCTGCGGCAAGGAGCATCGGCGGGCGCGGTCGGGTCGATGCAGGCCGTGTGGAAAGACCAGCGCGAGACTGAGCCGTCGGTGACGGAGTCGTAGCACTTGAGCATCGAGACCTCGGTGGGTGTCTGCCGGGGAAGCCAGTACCACTCGTGGTGCGGGCGGTAGGTGAACCGCGTGGTCTCACCGACGCGGTCATCGTAGATTCGGTAGTTGGTGATGTACGGCTGGTCGGCGAAAGAAGGCCAAGCGCAGAGCACGAAAGGATTCTGGCGCACGGTCTCCATTGGTTTGGCGAGATTTATCGACATGAAGCGCCGCGACATCCTCGCGTCCGCCTGCTCTTCGGTGTAGTGCTGCTCGCGCCCGAAGTTCCGCAGATTCCTGGTGAGCAGCTCGCGGCAGCGGACACGGCCGCTGTTGTCGTTCAGGTCGTTGTGCACGAGGTTGGCGTAGTTGGCATTCACACCGGGGTTCTTGTTGTCCTGGTCCTCGGTCCGATCTCCCTGGTAGTCCTTGTCGAATACGTCGTGGTTGTACACAAACGCATCCGTGGCGTCCGGAAAGAACTCCAGGAGGAGCTTCTCCATCTCCGGGTAGAACACGCGAAGTTCTCGCACCTGGACTCACAGTGCGCCAGCGACAGGCCAAGCTTGTCCATGCATTCGGCGCTGTCAGGCCTTAAGCCCGGGTAGACCTCCTCGATTCGCCGCGCGTCGCGCATCACGTGCGGGAAGTACAGGCACCCCCTCGCGACGTCCCGTTCGTACTGGCGCAACGCCTTCGCGTCGGCCTGTCGCGCCGGATCCCGCCAGAGTGCGTTGGACGAAACGATCGTGTAGGAAGGCTCTTCGCGGACCGAGTAGCGCAAGGGCAGCGCCAGGCCGCCTTCAGGGGCTTCGATGTTATTCGCCCGAATGTACTCGAGGCACTCTCCGTAGCGGCGAAACCCGAGGCCCCACCTGGTCTCGATCGGTCCGGGAGGGGCATTGTCGAGCATGTCCGCAAACACCTTCTCGTGCCCCTCGGCAACCTGGGTGAAGGCCGCCTCCGTCGCCGCGGCGGTTCCCGCGTCTCCGTCCCGATCGAACGACATGTAGGACAGGCCCCCGTTCGCAGCAACGGGCGGCGGCTGCCCCTTTGTGAGTTGCAGGGGAGGCACATAGGCCGACGTGGCTGTCTCCATCATTTCGCCAGCTCCTTTGCTTCCCACGCCCGCACCTTTCGGTTCGCCTCGTCGAAGATGCGCTCGTAGTTGCCGATCGTGATCGCGTGTCTCGTATCCTCGCTCAGGCGCTCCCATAGCGGTTCATAGGCTCGCCAGGTCTTCAAGTAGTCCTCTCGGCTCTCCGGCGCGACCGAGTCGGTGCCGAAGAGGAACCGGTCGGGATGGCGCTCGATCAACTCCGACCAGGCGCCCAGTGCCGCGTCGTTCTGCACGACGTACTTCGCCACCTCGTCCCATGAGAGGTCGCAGTGGAGGTGCGAGAAGGCGTCGTCCGAGAGCAACCGGTCGAGCAACTCCACATGGTCGACGGCGGGCGCCACAAAGCGTCCCAGCCCCGTGTGCGCCCAAATGAACGCGACATCGGGGTGAGCCCGAAAGACCTCACGCAGGGCCTCGAAGTGGACGGGTTCGCTAGCGCCCGTCGGCAGCACCGTATCAATGTCGTTGTGCAGAATGACCGCGAGGCCGACCTCACCCGCGAAATCGAGCAGGCTATCCAGCGCCGGATTGTGCAGACTCGCGGTGTGGCCCACGATCTTGGAGGTCACGAACTCCTTGTGGATCGAGAACTCACCGATGCCGGAGAACACCCCCGGGTAGGTCTCCAGCACCCGGCTGATGTGGTCCGCGGCGTACATGTCGGTGGGATTGAAGCCCGTGATCATGGGATCGAAGCGCGCCTGCTCCACCGCCGACAGCGACCGGTACTGCTCGGCAATGACCGCGTCGACGAAGGAGTAGTAGTACAGCGCCGCGTCCGAGTGCAGGTAGTAGTCGGGCGCCCGCTCACCCGACTCGAAGTAGTCCCATTTCTGCTGCAGCGGGATGCCGAAGACGGCCGTGCGGCCGACTTCGTTGCCCGCCGTTTCAAGGAACTCGCTGAGCGTGATCCCGCGCTGGACGTAGTTCGTCAGGTGGAAGTGGACGTCGTGGAACGACGGCCCCTTCCCCTCCGGCTCCTCCGCCCCAGCCGCGAGAACGGCGGTCCAGGCGAAGGCCAGTACGGCTACAGCGGCAACAGGCACCTTCAACGACTCAGCCTCCCAAGCACAGACCTCCGAGTCTGCAGGGTTCTCTCGGCACTGCGGACCCGGAGAGTACAGGCTTACGCGGCGATTCGCGCCGCCCATCCGGCACCACCACGCGATCCGCCCCGTCTCAGCTCCCCACGCTCTCCTGCGCCGCCTTCGCCGCCTGCATGTCGTCCTCGTCCGGCATGAGGATGAACTCGGGGTATGACTCGATGCCGAGTTCCGCCATGTCCTGGCCGAGTTCCTCGACTTCGGCCGAGACTCGCACGCCCATCGTCTTCTCGAGCACCCACCACAGGAGCATGGAGATCCCGAAGACAAAGACGCCGACGGCGACGATGCCGATGAGCTGATTGACGAAGTTGCCGCCGGCCGCGATGCACACCGCGAGCGTGCCCCAGATGCCGGCGAACAAATGGACCGGAACGGCGCCTACGACGTCGTCCAGCTTCATCCGCTCGAGCAGCCTCATGCCGGCGACCGTGACTACGCCGCCGATTGCGCCGATGAGCAAGGCCCAGTGGTGGCCGACGAGGTCGGGCCCGGCGGTCACGCCGACCAATCCTCCGAGCGCGCCGTTGAGCACTGCCAGGAGGTCGACCCGGCCCAGGAGCGGCCGCGACAGGGCGAGGGCCGCTACCACACCGGCGGCGGCGCCCAGGTTCGTGTTGATCAAGAGGTTGGCCATGGCCGTCGCATCGCTGGCGCCGCCCAGCGCAAGCTGTGAGCCGCCATTGAAGCCGAACCAGCCCATCCAGAGGATGAACACGCCGAGGGTGACGATCGGCACGTTCGAGGGCGGCGTCGCCTTGACGCTGCCGTCGGAACGGAACTTGTTGCGCCTCGCGCCGACCATGATGATGCCCGCCAGCGCCGCCCATCCACCGGTCGAGTGCACGATCGTGGAGCCCGCGAAGTCCTGGAACCCGAGTTCCTTCAGCCAGCCGCCGCCCCAGGTCCAGGCGCCGACGATCGGGTAGATGACCGCGGTGAGCACGGCCGTGAAGACGAGGAAGGACCAGAGCTTGACCCGCTCGGCGAGCGCGCCCGAAACGATGGAGGCTGTAGTGGCCACGAAGGTCATCTGGAAGAACCAGCTCGACATCTCCGAGTAGCCGCTTCCCATGACCGCCGCGGTCTTGTCCGCATCGCCGCCGAGAAGCGCCATCTCGTCCGCCGACGCCTCGAAGAATGGCGTGATCGAACCGATCCAGCCGCTCACGTCGACATACATCAGGTTGTAACCGATCGCGTAGTAGGCGATCCCGGCGATCGAGTAGAGACCGATGTTCTTGAGGCAGATGACGGAGGCGTTCTTGGTCCGCACCGAACCCGCCTCCAGCATCGTGAAGCCGGCGCACATCCACATGATGAACGCGCCCCAGACCAGGAACGCGTACGTATTGAAGACGTAGGTCGCCTCCCCGGACACCTGGGCGCCCGCCGCTGACGCGACGAGCAGAAGCACAACGCCGGCTCCGTCGTGACGAAAGCGGTTTGAACTGAGGCTTCATCCTTCACCTACGGCAGTTGATGCAGGCCCCGCCCCTCTTGGGAGGATCTGAACGATGCGCGGCCAATTACTCCTTCACCCATCCGACGAGCGGCACCGCACGTGAACCGGTTTCCGGGACGGGTCGGTGCGTCCCTCCCCCGTGACCTTCCATCGCGGCAACGCCTCCGTAAGATTCGATCCCGATGCTAAGGCACCCCGGACCAGCGCCCGACGCGAGGCATGACGAACCCGTCCATGTAGTTCGGGGTGTGAGCATTGTAGCGCCTACGTTCCGGGAAGCGTCCAACATCCCCACGCTCGTGGCCCGTGTTGCGGCAGCGATGAAGGACCACGAAACCGAATGGGAGCTGATCCTCACTGACGACGACTCCGGTGACGGCAGCGAGGCCATCGCGACGGCCCTCGGGCAACGACTTCCCGTGCGTATTCACGTCCGGCGCAATTGTCACCCGGACCTCTCCCAGGCGGTTCTCGAGGGGATCCGTCTGGCCCGTTTCGACCGGCTGGTCGTCATGGACGCCGATCTCTCGCATCCGCCCGAGCAGGTCCCGGACCTGCTGGCGGTCCTGGACGACGATACGGACATGGCGGTCGGCAGCCGCTATGCCCCGGGCGGCCGGATCGAAGGTGTGTGGAGCCGCTACCGTGCTCTGAACTCACGCTTGGCGACTCTCCTGGCGCGACCGTTGACCCGCTGTTCCGATCCGATGTCCGGGTTCTTCGCACTCAAGCGGGGGCGCCTCCCCGATCCGCGCAGCCTGGACCCCGTCGGTTACAAGATCGGGCTTGAACTCATGGTCCGCGGACGGTTCCGGGTGCGCGAAGTGGCGATCCGCTTCGACGAACGGCGCCACGGAGCGAGCAAGTTGAACTGGCGCCGGCAGCTTGCCTTCCTGCGGCACCTGCTGCGCCTCTACCTGTTCCGGTTCGAACTTCCGGTGCGCGTGCTCTCCTTCGGCGCCGTCGGCGCGACCGGACTGGTCGTCGACACAGCCTTCTATCTGGGTCTTCAGTGGGTGGGACTGGAGCACTTGCTCGCCCGGTTCCTGTCCTTCTGGCCCGCGGTGACGTGGAACTGGAGTCTCAATCGAGCACTCACGTTCAGAGACCGTCCTCCGGCGGCCGAGGCGGCTCAGTGGGCCCGGTTCGTCATCTCGAGCCTCATCGGCCTTGCCACGAACGTCGGCAGCTACGTCCTGCTGACCGGCATGGTCGACTTCTTCGCCCGCAACCGCCTGCTCGCCCTCCTTGCCGGGGTCGTCATCGGCAGTGCGGGGAACTACGCTACCGCGACGCGTTTCGTTTACCTGGAGCGTCAACCCAGAAGGAACGGACATTGACAACGAAGAAGGAGACCAAGGAAGCCCGCCGCGCCCGGCTCGCCAACGCTCGCGCGGCCGCAGCCGACTATCCGGCCACCGACGAGCCCGCGTCCAGGAAGCGACGCCTCAGCGGAATCACCGGCCGCAGGGCGCTCGCCGCGTTCGTGCTGGTCCTCCTGGTCACGGTCAGTTTCGTTCCCGCCTACCAGGCCGGATTCGTCTGGGACGACAAGGCGATCACCGACGACCCCATGGTCAAGAGCGTTTCAGGCCTTTCCAGGCTCTGGAGCTCTCCTGGCGAAATGAAGCACGAAGGGCACTACTGGCCGGTCACCTACACGACGTTCTGGCTCGAGCACCGACTCTGGGGCCTGAATCCGCTCGGCTACCACGTCGTCAACGTGCTTCTGCACCTGGCCAACGTCCTGCTGCTGTGGTGCCTGCTGGGTCGCCTGTCCGTCCCGGGGGCGTGGATCGTGGCCGCAGTGTTCGCCGTCCATCCGTTGCATGTCGAGTCGGTGGCCTGGATCATCGAACGCAAGGACGTTCTCTCGGGCCTGTTCTACCTGGCGGCGTTCCTGGCCTACGTCCGGTTCGTGGAGAGTCGGTCTCGCGGTCCCTACCTGCTCGCGCTGGTTCTGTTCGTGGCGGGCCTGCTGTCCAAGACGGTCGTGGTCACCCTGCCCGCCGCGCTGATGATCTGGCACTGGTGGCAGCGGGGCCGGATAGCCGCGAAGGACCTCCTTCGCACGGCGCCGTTCTTCGCGGTCGGTCTGGCGATTGCCTTCGCGGATATGGCCTTCTACCGGACCCGCGAGGCCCTTTACTTCGACTACTCGTTCGTCGAGCGGGCCCTGATCGCGGCCCGCGCACTCTGGTTCTACGTCGGCAAGTTGCTGTGGCCCACCGACCTGGCCGTCATCTATCCGTTGTGGGAGATCAAAGCCCGCGACCCCGTCGGCTGGGCGCTCGTCGCGCTCGCGGCGGCGGTGCCGGCAGCGCTTTGGCTCGGCCGTAATCGCTGGGGCCGCGGTCCGCTGGCGTGCGCTGCCTTCTACGCGGCGACCCTGTCGCCCGTACTCGGCCTGATCGACTACGGCTACATGCAATTCGCCTTCGTTGCCGACCGCTACCAGTATCTGGCGGGGATTGGACTGCTGATGCTGATCGTCGCTGCGCTGGTCCGGGCCGCCGACCGGCTGCCCGCGGTCGGTATCGTCAGCGCCAAGGTCGTACTTGCGGCCGTCCTGGCGCTGCTCGGGACTCTGACCTGGAGGCATACGGCCAACTTCCGGGACGGCTTAACGCTCTTCAGCCACATCGTGACCCTCAATCCGGAGGCTCGTGGCGCCCACTTGAACCTCGGCATCGCGTTGCTGGAGCTCGGACGTTTCAAGGAGGCGGACGGCGCCCTCCGGCGGGCACTGGCGATCAACCCGCGCGACCTCGATGCGAACCAGAATCTGGCCGAGTCGATGAGGAAGCAGGGCCGTTACGACGAGGCGGCCGAGCAGTTCCGCCGCGTCCTTCAAATCGATGGGAACTACGCGTTGGCTTGGGCCGGCCTGGGGCAGACGCAATACGACTCCGGCCGCTACGAACAGGCAATCGACGCTGTCAACCGGGCTCTCTCGCTCAATCCCGATTCCCCGCAGATCGCCACGTTCCACTTTCTGCTCGGCAGGGCGTCACGCGAGGCGGGCCGGCTCAGAACAGCCGAACAGAGTCTCCTGCGGGCGGCAGAGCTGACGCCGGACGAGACGGAGGCTCTGCGAGCACTGGCGACGCTGTACCTCAGGATGGGCCGTCTCGACGATGCAAGAGCCATCGCCGCACGGGCTGAGCAAATCAAGCCCGGCAGCCCCGCAACTCTCCACACCAGGGCGGAAGTGCTGCGAAGACAGAGGCGCTACGACGAGGCCATCGCGGCCTACCGCGAGGCCCTGGAAATCGACTCCAAGTCCGCGTCGGTGCATGCCGGCCTCGGCCTCGCGCTCTTCGAACTCCAGCGGCACGAGGAGGCCATCGGATCGCTGGAGCGCGCCCTCACGATCGACCCCGACCTTCCCGAAGCATCCTCGATGCACCGTGTAACGGGGCAGGCCCTGCAGGAACTCGGCCGCCTGGAGGCAGCGGTCACGCGGTTCGAACGCGCGCTGGAACTCGAGCCGCGCGACGCCGTGGCGCTCGACCATCTCGCGTTCATCCGTTTCAACGAGGGCCGCCACGAGGAGGCCCTCGGCCTCTACCGGGCGCTGATCGAGACCGAGGACGGCAATGCGACGGCGCACGGCAACATGGGGATCACCCTGCTCAATCTGGGAGGGTACGCCGAGGCAGTTCAGAGTCTGGAGCGGTCGCTCGCGCTCGACCCGGACCAGGCAACGGCCCGTGCCGCGCTGGCCGAGGCCCGCCGGCGAGCGGCGGCAGCGCCTCCGCCGCAACGGTAGCCGCCAAACGGCCCTCTTTCAGCTAGACCAGGCTACGCCGAGTGCCGCTTGATCATGGCGCCCAGCACCATGCCGCCGATGCCGAAGGAGATGATCTCGACCGCCAGCCACATCCACGCGACGTGGTACGGGAAGTCGCTGATCACGAGGGTCAGGTAGAACTGCTGAAAGCCGATTGCGGCCCCCAGCAGGATTCCGAAGTTGCCAGGACTGGCGGCTGCACGAAAAGAGCACGCTCGCGACGACGCCGAGCACCAGAGCGATGACAAGGAACCAGACGATCTGCATGGCCATGCTGTCGGGTTCCTGGACGAACGCCGGCTCATCCACATAGGTGCCTCCGAGCACCAGGCCGTGCAGTACGAAGTTCACGATGTTCTGGACGAATCCGGCCGCGAGACCGGCAACCACTGCCTTACCCCAATTCATGCTTCCCTCCTCTGAAGTAACGGGCGCCGCCGACCCGGCGTCCCCGAACCGCCTAAGCCGAACCGTCAGGCCAGTATCTCCTCGACCACCCGGCCATGGACGTCGGTGAGACGGAAGTCACGACCACTGTAGCGGTACGTCAGCCGCTCGTGGTCGATCCCGAGCTGGTGCAGGATCGTCGCGTTCAGGTCGTGGATGTGCACGCCCCCCGAGACAATGTTGTAGCAGTGGTCGTCCGTTTCGCCGTACGTCTTCCCGGGCTCGATGCCCGCCCCAGCCATCCAGACTGTGTAGCAGCGGCCGTGATGGTCGCGGCCGTAGTTGTCCTCCGAAAGCGCGCCCTGGCAGTACACGGTGCGGCCGAACTCGCCGCCCCAGACGACAAGAGTGTCCTCGAGCAGCCCCCGCTGTTCCAGGTCCGTGACCAAAGCGGCCGAAGCCCGGTCGACGTCCGCGCACTGCAGGCGGATGTCGCTCGGCAGGTCACCGTGCTGATCCCACCCCCGGTGGTAGAGCTGGATGAAGCGCACGTCCCGCTCGGCCAGCCGGCGCGCCAGCAGGCAGTTGGCGGCGTACGTGCCCGGCGTGCGCGCATCCTCCCCGTAGAGGTCGAAAGTGCTCCGGGGCTCGTCCGAGGTGTCCACGAGTTCAGGGACCGAAGCCTGCATCCGGTAGGCCATCTCGTACTGCGCGATGCGCGCCGCGATCTCCGGGTCGCCGAACTCTTCGTGGTGCTCCTCGTTGAGCCGCGCCACCACGTCCAGCATCCGGCGGCGGACGCCCCGGTCGATTCCCGGCGGATCGGAGAGGTAGAGCACAGGTTCACTCCCTGGTGCTCCGAGGGCAGAAAGCCCGAACCCCAGAGGCGCTGGAACAGGGCCTGCGACTCGCGCTTCGCGCTGCCCTGGGAGATCAGGACGATGAAGGCCGGCAGGTCCTGGTTCTCCGAGCCGATGCCGTAGCTCAGCCAGGCACCGAAGCTGGGACGTCCCGGCTGCTGATGCCCGGTCTGCAGGTACGTGATGCCCGGATCGTGGTTGATCGCCTCCGTGTTCACCGCCTTGAGGAAGCAGAGCTTGTCGGCAATCCGTGCCGTGTTGGGCATCAACTCGCTGACCCAGGCGCCGCTCTCGCCGTGCTGCGCGAACTCGAACATCGATGCCGTGATCGGGAACTCGGCCTGATTCGCCGTCATGCCGGTGACACGCTGATCGCCCCGCACCGACGCCGGCAGTTCCTCGCCGTGCCACTCGGCCAGCCGCGGCTTGTAGTCGAAGAGATCGATCTGGGAGGGCGCTCCCGACTGGAACAGGTAGATCACCCGCTTCGCCCGGGGCGGGAAGTGGACGCTACCCAGCGCACCGAGCGCCTTCGAGGCCTCTGTCCGTGCAGCCCACGATGGCTCCGGGCCCAGCAGCGACGAGAGCGCCGCGACACCGATGCCGGTGCTGGCAAGACCGAAGAACTGTCGCCGGTTCACGCCCAGGGCGTAGTCGGCCTGAGGATCGACTCCGGGCGTCGGGCCGCAGGTGGGACAGAAGGGATCGAAAGGTCGCCTGCTCATAGCCTCGTCACCGCCTCATCCAGGTTCTCCAGGCCGCGAGTTCCACGACCGGAACGCTCTCGTCCACGGGTTGCTCACCGACCCGTAGCAGGGCGGCGGCCGCGCGCGGATTCCGTTCGTAGCTCCGTCGCAGGTCGGCCAGCAGGTCGCGAATCGCCGCACGTTCCACTTCGCTCGGCAGTCGCGCCAGCACCCGGACGTAGAGTTCGGTCATTCGCTCGTCGTCGCCGGCGCGGTCCGGACCGTCATGTCCGGCGAACAGGCTCGTCGCCAGCACCCGGGCCGCCTCGACGAACTGGGGATCGTTCATCAACACCAGCGCCTGCAGCGGCGTGTTCGAGCGCGACCGTTCGACCGTGCAGGTCTCCCGGTTCGGTGCGTCGAACACGAGCATGTTGGGCGGCGGCACCGTCCGCTTCCAGAAGGTGTAGAGGCTGCGCCGGTAGAGCGCGTCGCCCTCGTCCTGCTCGAAGATTCCGGCGGTGAAGCGGCCCCGGCTCTCGTAGCCGATCTCCCGCCACAGTCCCGGCGGCTGATAGGGCTTGACGCTCGGACCGCCCAGCTTCTCCACCAGCAGACCGGCCGCAGAGAGCGCTCCGTCCCGGATCACTTCGGCGTCCAGCCGGAAACGGGAAGCCCGCGCCAGCAGGCGGTTCTCTGGATCCAGTTCGATGAGTTCCGGGCTCGCCTTCGAGCTTTGACGATAGGTCGAGGACATCACGATCGTCTTCTGAAGGGCCTTCAGGTCCCAGTCCAACCGGACCAGTTCAGTGGCCAGCCAGTCGAGCAGCCCGGGGTGGGACGGCCACTCGCCCTGGGAACCGAAGTCGCCGGAAGTCCCTACCAGGCCGCGCCCGAAGAACCTCTGCCACATCCGGTTCGCCGTCACCCGCGCGGTCAGCGGATGCTCCTCGCCGACCAGCCAGCGCGCGAGGCCGAGCCGGTTCTTCGGCAGCTCCTCCGGAATCGGCGGCAGGAAGGACGGAACGGCAGGATCGACTTCGTCTGCCTGCTGGTCGTACTCGCCCCGGCGCAGAACGAACGTGGGGCGGGGCTCCTCCATTTCGCGCATGATCATCGTGGTCGGAACGGCCGACTCGATCTTCAGGCGGCGCTCCGCAAGTTCGGCGTAACGCTCCTCGTACGGTTGCCAGGGCGGCCAGTCGTGACGCCGGAAGCGGCGCCGTAGCTCGTCCGCCTGCTCCCGCGTCCGCTGGTCCTCCGGCAACCCGACAACGTACTCGAACTCCCGGTAGGCCGCCGCGATGCCGCCGTAGGGTGGAGGCAGCGCCTTCGGCCCCAGGGACAGGTAGGCGACCTCCGGCGCGTCGGACACTGTCAGCCGGAAACGTCGCAGCGCCTTCTGGCCGTAGCTCGACTCATGACGCAGGACGATGCGCAGCCGGAGGCCGGCCGCGTGAGCCGGCGCGACGCGACCGGTATCGGTTGGCACGGCCGGAGCGGCACGAAAGACGGCCGTCCGGGCAGTGGGCCTGGTCACGTAGCCCGCGCCCCAGCCGGTTTCCCGGTCGCCGTCGATGGCCATTTCCACCGGCAGGAAGGACGTCGCATAGTCGGCGTAGGCGTCGACGAAGTCCACTTCCACCGGCGGCCCGTCTTCATCGAGCGGCGTCGCCCGGACCTCGATCTCGGTCAGCACGAAACTGCCGTCTTCGGCGCGGCCGATCCCCAGTGACGGGTCGGATCGATCCCGAAGCGCCTCCAGCCGCAGTGCGCCGATCCGGTCGAGGTCGGTCTCCGCCTCGATCACGTACACGTCGGTCGCCGGGTTGTCGCCCGACACCCCGATCGTGCCGTCCTCGAGGACCGTCATCCGCGCGCCGGCGGTCGACTCCACGGAAACCGGCGCCAGAGGCCGCCACCTCTCGCCCAGCCCGCGGTCCCACCCTTCCTGCCACGCCGCCTGGGCCGCCTCCGCTTCCGCGTTCGCATCGTCAAGCAGCGCATCCAGCGGCCCGAGTTCCGCCCTGAGTTCCTCCAGCACCGCCCGCTGACCGGGGTCGGGCGCCGGCACCTTGGGTTCCGCATTGCCCTGGCTGCCGTCGAGGCCGACTTCGTCTACCGTGTTGAAGAAGGCGGCTAGCTGGTAGTACTCGCGCTGGCTGATCGGATCGAACTTGTGGTCGTGGCACTTGGCGCAGCCGGCCGTCAACCCCATCCACACGGTGGACGTGGTGTCGGTCCGGTCGAAGACGTACTGGACCCGGTACTCCTCGGGCACCGCACCGCCCTCGAAGTTGATCATGTGGTTGCGGTGGAACCCGGTCGCCAGCAACTGCTCCGGCGTCGGTTCCGGCAGCAGGTCCCCGGCCAGTTGCTCCACCGTGAACTCGTCGAACGGCTGGTTGCGATTGAAGGCGTCGATAACCCAGTCGCGCCACCGCCACATGTGCCGCTCGTTGTCGATGTGGTAGCCGTTCGTGTCGGCGTAGCGGGCGGCGTCGAGCCAGGTGCGCGCCATGTGCTCGCCATAGCGTTCCGAAGCCAGAAGCCGGTCGACCAGGCGCTCGTAGGCGCCGGGCCGGTCGTCGGCGAGGAACGCCTCGACTTCGACGGGCGTCGGCGGCAGACCCACGAGATCGAGCGACAGCCGGCGAACGAGGGTACGGCGATCCGCCTCCGAGGAAGGCTCCAGCCCCTCCTTCTCCAACCGCTCAAGGACGAACCGATCAAGGTCGCCGCGAGCCCAATCGTCCTTCGCGACGGCAGGTGGCTCAGGCCGCACCGGCGCCCGGTAAGCCCAGTGATCCTCAAACGCGGCGCCCTGCAGGACGAAGCGCCCCAGGATCCCGATCTCGCGCTCCGTCAGAGTCGAGTCCGCATGCGGCGGCGGCATGCGGTCGAGCGCATCCACCGCCGCGATCCGCTGGAACAACTGACTCCGGTCCAGGTCACCCGGCACCAGCGCGCGCCTTCCCGACGGCAACACGCCGTGCGCGGACTCAGCCCGGTCCAGCCGGAGTCCGGCCTGCCGGACCGCCTCGTCCGGCCCGTGGCACTCGTAGCAGTTCT
>JAGWAG010000013.1:54845-57554 GCA_021296535.1 Acidobacteriota bacterium
ACCGGCGGCACCTCCCGCGCCGCCACGTGCACCCCAGCCTCAGCGTCATCCGCCAACGGCCACTCCGCCCCGGCCTCGATCCAGGCCTCGAGCAGCTCGCGCTCCGCATCGTCCAGCGCCCGCGGCGGCGGCATCTCCAGCTCATCCTCACGCCGAATCGCCGACACCATCAAACTGGCCTCGGCATTCCCCGGCACGATCGCCGCTCCCCGACCGCCCCCGATCAACATCGCCGGCCGCGAATCAAGCCGCAGGTTCCCCCGCTGCCTGAGCGGCCCGTGACAGGCGAAACACCTGCGCTCGAGTACGGGCAGCACCTCGGATTCGAACTCGGGCACCGTGGAGCCACCCGCCGGCGCCCCGCCTCCGAAGCTCAGGCTACAAACGACCCAACCCGCGAACCAGCCCGCTCGTGAACCCATCCGTCTCCGCGTCCCTACAATCGCTGTCGTACCGAAAGTCGCATGTTACCGCGCCCTCCGTTGCTTCCGATTCAGCCGTTGGGCCAAGTCGACGCCCTCCAGCCCGCGCCGGGGCTCAGGGGAGAGGGTCCCAGCGAGGCTGTCGGCAAGCGACGCCCGGCGCCAACTCATCGTCCGACGCCCAACCGGAGCGCAGCCGACCGCAGCGAGCGCCGACCTTCCAATCATCCGGAAAGCGCGCGCGTCCGCTGGGACCCTCTCCCCTGAGCCCCAAAGCGGGCGGGTGCAGCCACCGTCGGCGCCGCCGGCACCGTCCGCGGCCGTCCGCCGCGGTCCGCGGCACGCGGTCCGCGGCGCTACACTGCGCCCTTCGCCAACGGCACGGGACACGGCATGGACTTCGGCATCTGCGTCGCCAGCAAGATCGACGACATCGGGTACATCGAGCGGGCGGAGGCGCTCGGGTACAGCCACGCCTGGATCGCGGACAGCCAGATGATCTGGTCGGACTGCTACGCGGTGCTGGCGCTGGCGGCGGCGCGGACGAGCCGGATCAGGCTCGGCACCGGGGTCGCGATCACGGGTACTCGGATCGCACCGGTGACGGCGCACAGCATCGCGACGATCAACCGGATCGCTCCGGGACGGACGTTCCTCGGCATCGGGGCCGGCAACACGGCGCTCCGTCTGATGGGCCACCGGCCCGTCGGCGTCAGGGAGTTCGGCGAGTACCTGCGCGTCGTGCGGGCGCTGCTCGACGGCGAGGAGGCCGACTTCGCGTTTCGCGGCCGCACGGAGCCGCTGCGGTTCCTGATGGAGGAACAGGGCTTCATCGCCACCAGGCCCCGCATTCCGATGTACGTCTCCGGTTTCGGCCCCAAGAGCCAGGGCCTGGCGGGCGAAGTCGGCGACGGCCTGGTCATGTCGATCCCGCCCAACGCCGCCCTCTTCGACCGGGCGATCGAGAACTGCCGCCGCGGCGCCGAGGCGGTGGGGCGCGACTTCGACCGCGACAGCTTCTACACGTGCTCCCTGACCACGACGGTGATTCTCGAGCCCGGCGAGGACCTGACCTCTCCTCGAGTCATCGAGGAGTGCGGCCCCTTCGTACTCTCCGGCCTGCACTACCTCTACGACCAGCAACACCAGTTCAACCGGGAGCCGCCGCGTCTGGGACGAGTACTGCGCCCTGGTCGAGCAGACGCCGGCGCGCGGGAGGCACCTGCGAGTTCACGCCGGGCACTGCACCTACTATCTGCCGGAAGAAGAGAAGTTCGTCACCCCGGACCTGA
Source organism: Acidobacteriota bacterium (assembly GCA_021296535.1). GTDB lineage: Bacteria > Acidobacteriota > Thermoanaerobaculia > Multivoradales > Multivoraceae > Multivorans. The sequence goes on from JAGWAG010000013.1 coordinate 56,560, forward strand.
TCCGGGCCTCGTGTCTGGCCGGCACCGCCGAGGAGGTGCGCGCGCAGGTCCGGACGCTCGCCGAGGCCGGGCTCGATCAACTCATGCTGCTGCCGTCGCTCGCCACGCAGGAGCGGGTGATCGGGCAGTTCCACGACGAGGTCATGGCCCACCTGTAACCGCTCTGCGCCCGCGAAATGACCTGCCTGTTCCTCATCCTTCACGTCAGCGCACTCGTCGTGCAGCCGCTGGCGCTGTTCGTGACGATCCCCCTCCACATCATCGCGTCCGTCATCGCGAACAAGAAGGACTCGTAGGGCCGTCAGGCCCGCGTACGATCGCTCCATGTTGCTGCTGGTCCTGCCCTGGGACGCCGAGGCCCAGGCCTCCGCCGAATGGTGGTACCTCCGCCGCTGGCTCGTCGGCGAGGCGCGGGCCGTGTTCGGCGAAGTCGACGTCGTCTCGGAACTGCCGGCCGATCCGCCCGACGACGCGGAAGCAGCGCTTGTCCTCAGATCCTGCCGTGTCCTGATCGGCCGCACCTCCCTGAAGCGAATGCGCAAGGAACTGACCGTCGGCGCGGGTCGTGACCAAGGCGCCGTCTACGCGACTGACCTGACGACGACCGGTCCCGAGGCCGGCAACGACCTGTTCACCCTGGTCGATTTCGAACTTGCCGAGTCCGCCTGGCTCGCCGGCGACGCTGCGGAATCGTCGGTCGGACCGCCCCCGCAAGGTGCGAGTCCTGCCGTCATGTTGTCCCGCGACGCCTGTGCCAGGTGGGCGGGTGGCCCGCGCGCCGGTCTCTGTTACGAGTTCATCGACTACTACGGCGGCGAGCGCGCCGACGTCCTGCCACTGCTGCCCGAGGACCTCGGACCCGCGTCGTCCGTGCTGGAAATCGGCTGCGGACGCGGAGCAACCGCGGCGCTCATCAAGCAGCGCTTCGGCTGCCGGGTGGTCGGGCTCGAACTGAATCCCGAGGCAGCCGCGGCCGCCGAAAGCCGGCTCGACCA
>JAGWAG010000013.1:57666-78670 GCA_021296535.1 Acidobacteriota bacterium
CGGATCGTGCTCTCGGTACCCAACGTCGGTCACTACTCCGTCGTCGAGGACCTGATCGCCGGGCGCTGGGACTACATCCCCATGGGCCTGCTCTGCGCCACGCACGTCCGGTTCTTCACCCGCCGCACCCTGGAGGACTGGCTGCACGCCGCAGGCTTCGACCGCTACCGGATCGACGCCCAGACGACTCCCCTGCCGAAGCGCATCGATGCGCTTCCCGAGTCGCTCTCTCCTGACCGCGACAGTCTGACCACGGCGGGCTTCTACGTTTCGATCTTCAGGTAGGCGGGCGCCGGAACGCCCGCATCAGCGCTTCGGCCGTCCGTCGCTCTGTGTACGTCTCGGCGATGGCGCGGCCGGCTACGCCAAGCCTGCCGCGCAGATCCCGGTCGCGCCACAGCCGCTCCACCGCCTGGCGAAGGGCTGGACCGTCTCCAAACGGCACCTTGATCGAAGCCTCACTGTCCGGATCCAGGTCGCGGTGGGAGGGAATGTCCGTCAGCACACAGGCGCGGCCGCAGCCCATCGCCTCGAGCGCGAGGAGGCCGAAGCCCTCAAGGGGCGACGACGGCCCGATGCACAGGTCGACGCCCTGCAAGAGCGCAGGCACCTCCGCGGGCGGCACGTGCCTGTGCCGGGCCGCCTCGGGCCACAGGGCCACTTCCTCGTCGTCCGCGTCGAGGGACAGGCGCACTAGCTCGATCCCGCCGCCCGTCCGCTCGAAGAGGGGCCGGAGCGCCCGCATGCACCAGGCCACGCCCTTGACCTCGAGTTCCCAGTGCCCGCTGACCAGGACACGCAGACGGCCGTCGTCGGCGCGCTCCCGTTCCGGCGGACGAAACAGGTGCGGCTCGAAGGGCTGCGGAATCCACCGCGCTTCGACGCCGTGCCGGTCGCGCACCGTACGAAGAAGGTGCGGCGACACGACCAGCTTCAGTGCCGGCAGGTCGTAGGCCGCCCGCATCACCTCGCGAGCGCCCGCCTCCAGCGTGTCGTGGCCCGGCTCGTAGCCCTGGCAGAGGTGGCAGGCCAGCCGTTCCGCGATCTCGATCGCCGGGACGACGGTCGGCGCCAGCGTACCGACCGCCACCTCGACCCGCGGCAGGAATCGGCGTTCGAGCGCCGGCACCTGCCGGTAGAAGGCGCGGGCGCCCTCAAACCAGTCCGGACAGGGATCGGGCGAATGGACCGTGACCTCGACCCCGAGCCGACTCAAGGCCCGGGCGTGCTGGAAGACGACCTTGACGCCACCGTAGAGCGCGGCGCCGGGCAGAAGATAGGCGACCCTCAGACCCGAAGACTCCTCACGCGACGATTCCCAGCGGCGGCCGTGTCCGGTAGGCGCCACGCGTGAAATCCGGGAACTCGACCGGCTCGCTACCCCGAGCCACCGACAGCTCGCTCAGCTCGACCGGGGCCGAGAGCGCCGCCGCGTCGTAGACGTCCATGTCCGTCGGAGTGCCCTCCAGCAGACAGCGCACCAGCCGGTAGTCCTCCAGGTAGTCCATACCGCCGTGGCCCGCGCCCTCGGCGCTGTCCGCCTGCTCCGACCACAGCGGGTGCTCGAACCGCTCCCGGTAGGGCTCGACATCGCTCCAGTCGTGGCCCTCCGCCTCGCCCTCGATGAAGATGCGATCCGGAAAGCCCGCGAAGACGCCGCGCGTTCCCTGGACCAGGTTCAGGCGGCTGTACGGCCGGGGCGTCGTCGTGTCGTGCTGCAGCAGAATGCTGCGCCCGCGCCGGGTCCGGACCAGGCTCGAGTTCATGTCGCCCAGGGCGTAGCGGACCCTGGCACGCGGGTCGTCGGCGCCGAAGCGCTCCGCCGCGTACTTCGCCAGACCACGGGCCGGGCTCGAGAGCGAGACGAGGTAGTCGAAGCAGTCGCCCCGGTTGATGTCCATGCACTGGGCGACCGGCCCGAGCCCGTGGGTCGGATAGAGGTTCGCGTTGCGCTCGACCGAATGCTGGAGCCGCCACAGGCCCTCGTTCGCGTCCGAGAACTTGATCGACCGGAGGTCGTGGATGTACGCCGCCTCGCCGTGCAGGAGCTCGCCGAGCAGCCCCTGGCGCACCATGTTCAGGACCATCATCTCGCTGCGGCCGTAGTTGCAGTTCTCCATCATCACGCAGTGGCGGGCTGTGCGCTCGGCCGTTTCGACGAGTCGCCAGCAGCCCTCGAGTGTGATCGCGGCCGGAACCTCGACCGCGGTGTGCTTGCCGGTCTCCATTGCCTCGACGCAGACCGGCACGTGCCACCGCCAGGGCGTCGCGTTGAACACGAGGTCGACGTCATCGCGCTCGCACAGGCGCTTGAAGTCCGTCTCGCCACGCGTGTAGAGATCGGGCGGTTCCTTCTCCGCGTCGACCACCCAGGATGCAACTTCCTCCGCACGTGGTTCGTCGATGTCGCACACGGCAACGATGTCGACACCCTCCAGCGCCAAGAAGTTGCGCACGTGCCCGCCGCCCTGCAGGCCGACGCCGACGAAGCCGATCCGCACGCGCTCGAGCGGTGGCGCGGCGAACCCGGCACGGTACGCCTCGGCGGCCGCGTCGTCCTTCTGCGGCGCGACCGCCGCGCCGTCAGGTTCCTGTCCCGCCGTGGCGCCGGCGCGCAAGGCCGCAGCGGCCGCCGCAGGCCCCACCCAAGCCGCCTTCAGCAACTCGCGGCGGCCCCACTGGGGAATCCACCCACTCATCGCCCTGAGCGTACACCCAGCGGCAAGCGCCGGGCTGGGGTTCCTAGACTCCTTGAACAGGCCTGCCCTCTACAGCTGAGGCAAGTTCCGCCTACTGGGTGCGCCGGCCGGCACGCTTGTCGGTCTGAGGCGAAGCCTCGCTAGTTGAAGAAGTCGTCCGTGCCGCTGTCGCCGAGGTACGAAGCCTCTTCGTCGAGCCAGGCCTGGAACTCTTCCTCCGTGTGGACGGTCAGGAAGCCGCGCATCGAGTAGTGGCTGTTGCCGCAGAGCTGGGCGCAGGCGATCTCGTACACATAGTCCGGATTGCCCGTCTCCTCGCGGATTTGCACTGTCGTCTTCGTCGGCACGAACCAGACCGGAATCGAGAGTCCGGGAATCGCGTCCTGCTTGATCCGCATGTTCGGCAGGTTGAAGCTGTGGATCACGTCCTTGGAGGTCAGGTGGATGATCGCCGCCTTGTCGACCGGAAGGTGCAGCTGGTTAACCGTCCAGATGTCGTCGGCGCCGGCGCCGTCCCGATCCAGGCCGATCGGGTTCGTCGCCTCGTCGGTCAGGTACGGATCCGCCTCCCCGAACACGCCGTCGGCGCCCGGGTACCAGACGTTCCAGGCGAACTGCTGGGCTACAACCCGCACGACCGTCGAATCGGCCTCGCTGGGGATCTCGTCCACCCGTTCGGCCCACATGGGAATCGAGAAGCCGAGCAGCAAAACCCCTTCCGCGATCGCGACCAGAACCTCTCCCACCGTGCTCGCCTTGCTCTTGACGCCGACGTAGTCCGCCTTCGGGTTGCGCGCGGCGCGGAACCGCATCAGTGTGTAGAGGAAGAAGGCCCCCCACACGATGAAGAGGACGAGCATCAGGTAATGCACCGCGTCGATCATGTTGTCGATCTCGCCGGCGTGCTCAGACGCCGCGGCGGGAAACATCGCATCCATCATGATTTGAGAGGCTCCTCAACTGTGCTCCACCAGGGAGGCACTGGGTCTTTCCGAGAGTCTTCGCGGTAACGACGCGCGCGGCGCCGGAGATAGAGAAAGAAGAGAACGAAGGCGCCCTGCATCAGGAACACCGCCCCGAGCAGGAACCAGACGCCGGCGCGGGCCGCGTCGATCATCGACCCCTCCGCGGCCCCGTAGCAGACGGAGCAGGCCCACGCCGCCTGCTCGGATCCGAACAGCCAAAGGCCGACCACCACCGGCACGGTGCGGAACAGCTTGCGGCGGCGATTCCACTCCTCTTCCGGGGTCGTGACCTTGCGCCAGAACCAGAAGCCGTACCACACCAACACGCCCGCGACCGCGAAGGACAGGAATGCGCCGACGGCGTACCCACCGCCCTGCGCCAGGCACCAGCCTCCGAAGAACAGCGCCAGCAGAACGGCACTGCCCACGAAGACGATGTGGATGACTTTGAGGTTCATGGCTGGATCAGTGAGTTCCCGGCTGGATCAATGCGCCGCCGGTGCTCCGCTCGACGTGAAGTGCCCGGCCTGGTCGATGACCGAAGTCAGAAGGGGCAGCGCCATCAGCGCGATGAAGAAGGCCACGGTGAGCAACAGCACCCAGTAGATCAACCTCTTCTCGGCGATCAGGTGCATGAAGTAGCAGGCGACAAGCGACGCCTTCACGCTGGCGATGAACAGGCCGATGGCGAGTGCCACCGGCACGGAAACGTCAAGGTAGTACGCGCCGACCGTAGCCCCGGTACCCACCATCAGGGCGCCGAACACCATGAAGTACGTACGGACGGTCTTGTCGATATCGGCGTGGTCACTCATGGGATGCAATTCGCTCCAGGGTAGCTCTTGTCGGATCAGGCGAGAACGGTGCAGCTACAGCAGGTAGAAGACGGGGAAGAGGAAGATCCACACAAGGTCGACGAAGTGCCAGAACAGGCCCGAGTGCTCGACGCGGTCCGTCAACCACTGGCGGTTGGTGTGGAACAGCTTCGATCCCGGTCCCGTGAAGTAGGCGTTCCACGCCATGCCGCCGATCACGTGCAGGGCATGGAGGCCCGTCATCGTGAAGTAGATCGCGAGGTAGGTGTTCGACGAAGGGAAGTGGTCGTGCGCGAACTTCGCCGTGTATTCGAAGTACTTGATGACGAGGAAGATCGCGCCGCAACCGACGGTCAGCCAGCCGAAAAGCCGGAACTTGTTCAACTGTCCACGCACCAACGACGCCCATGCCATGACCATGGTGAGACTCGAGGCGATGAGGACTGCGGTGTTGATCGTCGCCAGCGGAATGTTCAACTCCGCCTCGGCCTGCATGTGCGCCCACTCGCCGTCCGACCCGATGCGGAGCATGATGAAGGTCGCGAACAGCGCGCCGAACAGCATGACCTCCGAGGTCAGGAACAGCCAGATCCCGATCTTGCCGTTGTTGAGGCCCGTCTCGGGGTGGGCTTCTACCGTGTAGGGGATTTCCATCTCTTCAGGTCCTCGAACGGTCAGGTGGAGGCCGGTTCGGCCTGTGGGGCGTAGTCCTTGTCGCTACCCGGGACGCTGTACTCGTACGGCCCGCGCGTGACCTCGATCGCCTGATCGAAGTTGCCGTGCGGCGCCGGCGAGGGCGCCAACCACTCGAGGGTGGTCGAGTTCCAGGGGTTGCGGCCGGCCTTCTCGCCGTTCCGGATGCTCATGAAGAAGTTGATGATGAACGGAATCTGGGCCACCGCCAGGCACCAGGCCGAAACCGACATCATGCGGTTCAGACCGGCAACCTCGCCCGCGAAGTCGTAGGTGATGCCGCCGTCGGCGAGTCGCCGGGAAACGCCGTTCAGGCCCTGGATCATCATCGGGAAGAAAACGCCGTTCATGAAGACGAGCGAGGGCCAGAAGTGGAGTTTGCCCAGGAACTCGTTCATCTTGCGACCGGTGACCTTCGGGAACCAGTAGTACACGCCGGCGAACAGCGCGAACAGGGTTCCCGGAGCGACCACGTAATGGAAGTGCCCGATCACGTAGTACGTGTCGTGTAGCGGGATGTCCGCCGCCGAGAGCCCGAGCGGCAAGCCCGTCAAGCCCCCGATGCCGAACATCGGCAGGAAACCGAGCGCGAACAGCATCGGCGTGTTGTAGCGGATGGAGCCGCCCCAGAGCGAGATGAACAGCGCGCTCAGGATGATCACCGACGGGATGGAGATGATCATCGTCGTGGTCTGGAAGAACGTCGACATCACCGAGCCCATGCCGGTGATGAACATGTGGTGCGCCCAGACGATGAAACTCATGAAGCCGAGGAAGATCAGCGAGTACACCATCGAGCGGTAGCCCCACAGCGGCTTCCGGCTGTTGTTCGCGATGACCTCGGCGACGATGCCCATCGCCGGCAGGATCAGGACGTAGACCTCCGGGTGGGCGAGGAACCAGAACAGGTGCTGCCAGAGCAGCGGGCTGCCGCCGCCGCTCACTTCGAGCACTTCGCCGCCGACGACCAGGCCGTCGGGCAGGAAGAAGCTGGTTGCAGCGACCCGATCCATCAACTGCAGCACGCCCGCGGCCTCGAGCGGCGGGAAGGCGAGCAGGAGCAGGAAGGCGGTGACGATCTGGGCCCAGCAGAAGAACGGCAGGCGCATCCATGTCAGCCCGGGCGCCCTGAGCTGGACCGCGGTGGTGATGAAGTTTACCGCGCCCAGCAGCGACGACGTGATCAGAAAGATCATCCCGATCAGCCACGCGGTCTGTCCGTTGAGCGCTATGTCGGCGAGCGGCGAGTAGGAGGTCCAGCCGTTGCCAGCCGCGCCGTTGGGCAGGAAGAAACTGGCGAACATCGTCACGCCGCCCAGGAACAGGCACCAGTAGCTGATCATGTTGATCCGCGGGAACGCCATGTCCGGCGCGCCGAGCTGCAGCGGCATGACGAAGTTGCCGAAGCCGCCGACCGCCAGGGGCACGACGCCCAGGAACACCATGATCGTGCCGTGCATGGCGCCGAGCTCGTTGTAGAAATCCGGCAGCATGATGCCGCCCGGCGCCCGGTTCTCGCCCAGGAGCGAGCCGATCAACGGGATCGGCTCGCCCGGGTAGGCGAGTTGCCAGCGCATGATCATCATCAGACAGAACCCGAAGAACAGGAACGCCAGACCAGTAACGGAGTACTGGACGCCGATCACCTTGTGATCGGTCGAGAAGATGAACTTCCGCCAGAAGCTCTGCTCGTGGTGATGCTCTTCGTGTGCGGGTGACGCTTGAACGGGCTCCGCCATGGACGCCGCTCCTTTCCTGATCCTTCTAACTCGATCCGGTCGCTATGCCTGCGGACCTACTGGGGGCCCTGGAACACGAAGTTCAGGGTCTGCGTATCGCTGGCGCCGACGGTCACCGTCTCAGTGAGGGCTCCGCCATCGCCGAACCTCTCGACTTCGTGGCGCGCCTCGATCGTGTAGGTGCCGGCCGGCACGTTCTCGATCCGAAACGAGCCGTCCATGCCGGTCACCGCGTAGAACGGATGGTCGACGACGGTCACCCACGAACCCATCCAGGGATGGACATCGCACTTGATCCGGAAGCGCTCCGTCTTCGCGAACTCGTAGTCGGCCTCGGTCACGTTGGCCGGCATCGCCCGGTTGAAGGGGGGGTTGTCCTTGGACAGCGAGTGGACGTTGTGCAGCAGGCCGTCCGAGTTCTTCACCTTGAACTGCTGGCCGACCTGGATGCCCAGGACGTGCGGCGTGTAGATGCAGCCGTTCTGGTCCATGACCACCGGCTCGGACGGCACATCGAAGCTCTTGCCGTCAAGACCATCCGTGATCATGACGAAGACGTTGGCAAGGGCCTGGTCGGCGCCGAGCACCAGCGTTTCCGGCTTGACCGCGCCGCTGTGCTTCGCTTCGCACTTGGGATCGGCGCCCATCTTGAGCGGCGGGAAGTTCGGCACGCGGCCGTCGTACGTGATCTTGCCCACGATCGTGCCGCCGAAAGCCATCGAGGACGAGGCCAGGGCGATGGCGAGAAGAACAGCACAGACGCGGATCGTCTGCTTGGAAATCATGTCGATGCTCCTTGAAGGGAGTGATGATGAGGTCGATCAACCGGGGGGCGGCTGCCTGACCGCGCCTACCGCGCTCAGCGACTGCCGGATGACTTCCCCGGATGCAGGAAACGTTCTCCTAAGAGCGGAGGGCAGCGTAGCAAGGACCGGGACGTGGAACAAGATGGATCGGCAGTGCGGCGGGTCGAGCGAACGGGTCGTCAGATGTTCTCGAAGGCCAGCGATTCGACGAGGCGCGGGTCCCGCGTGGGTAGCAGAGCGCCCCGGCCCAGAAGCCAGCCCACCAGGGCCACGAACAGACCGCCGACGCCCAGGAGCGAGGTCACGTCGAGCAGGGAGAACGTGATCTCGTTGTGCAGGTTCGGCATGACCAGCCAGTAGATGTCCCAGAGATGGATGGCCAGCATCCACAGGGCGCCGAGCAGCAGCAGACGTCGGTTCCGCTTGATCGTGCGCGGCATGAGGAAGAAGAACGGCACCGCGAAGTGGCCGATCGCCAGCAGCATCGTGCCCGCCCGCCAGTTCGCCGGGTCTGCCGGCGTACCGTGCAGGCGGCTCAGGAACCAGCCCGTCTCCTCCGGGATGTTCGCGTACCAGATGAGGAAGAACTGACTGAAGGCGATGTAGGCCCAGAACACGGTGAAGGCGAACAGCAGCTTGCCCAGATCGTGCAGGTGCTCCCCCGTCACCACGCCGCGCAGGTAGCCCGAGAAGTCGAGCGCCAGCGTGAGAACGGTGAGCGCCGCGAACGCGGAGACGATGCAGCCGGCAAAGAAGTAGACGCCGAACATCGTCGAGTACCAGTGCGGCTCGAGCGACATGAGCCAGTCGAATCCCGCGAAGGTGAGGGTCAACGCGAAGAGGGCGATTGCCGGCGGACTGAAACGCGCCATCCGCCGGGACAGGGCCTCGTCGCCGCTCGCGTCCTGCCGCCGGGACGTGTTGCGGAAGAACAGCGCCATCGCGGTCCAGACGCCGAAGTAGACCACCGTCCGCAACCAGAAGCCGGCCTCGTTCAGCCATGGCTCCTTACCCTGGAGCAATCGGTCGTGCGCCACCGCGTCGGCGTGTGTCCAATGGAACAGGTCGTACATCCCGAACGCGGCGATCGGCACGAACAGAACCGCCAGCAGCGGCACCGCACAGGCCAGGTTCTCGGCGAGACGCCGCACGACGACGCCCCAGCCCGCCTTCGCCGCATGGTGAATCAGCACGAAGAACAGGCATCCAAGGCCGATCCCGAGGAAGAAGATGACCGCCACCAGCCAGGAATGGAAGAACTGCTTCGCACTCTCCTCGGATCCCATCGCCAGCACGAACGAGACCGCGGTGAACACGACCCCGATCGCGCCGGCTATCAGTGGCAGGCGCGCCCAGCCGCTTCCCGGCCGGATAACGAGCTGATCGAGACGAACGATGCGCGGCCCGTGGCTCATGCCCCACCGCCTTCATCGTCCACCGGGTCCTCGATCGGAACGTGCTCGACCTCAACCGCCCCGAGGCCGCTCAGGAACTCTGCCGTACCCTGATCGTCGTACTTCGGATCCCAGGATTCGATCGCGATGAAGAGGCCGTCATCCGTGACCCGGGCGAACGTTTCGGAGCGGAACAGCGGATGATGGTAAGTCGGCAGCTTGTTGAACGCGAACATGCCCAGCACCGCTCCCAGCGCCGCGCCGAGCACTCCCAGCTCGAAGGTCACCGGCACGAACGCCGGCCACGTCATCAACGGCTTACCGCTGATGACCAGCGGGTAGGCCATGATGTGAACCCAGCTCTGCAGGCCAAATCCCAGCCCGGCGCCGGTCAGCCCGGTCGCCAGCACCAGGAACGGCAGCTTGGACGGCTTGAGGCCCATCGCTTTCTCCAGGCCGTGGACCGGGAAGGGAGTCAATGCGTCCCACTTCGAATACCCCGCGTCCCTCACCGCCTCGCAGGCCCGGTAGAGCGCCTTCGCCGTCTTGAAGCGGGCCAACACGCCGTAGTGGCTGTAGCCGCCGGACGCCTCAGGGACTTCGAGGTGCATCAGACTCATGTCAGGCCCCTCCCCCGCCGGCCGGCGCCGGCTGCGCCGCCGCGTCCGTGTCCGAGCCGCCTCTCACGACGCGAACGAGTTCCTCGCCCTGGTGGGGATCCGCCTCCGGCAGCACCGTCTTGACTTCGGCGGTCGCCACCAGGGGCAGGAAGCGGGCAAACAGGCAGAACATCGTGAAGAACAGGCCGAAGCTGCCGATCAGGGAGGCGAAGTCCCAGAACGTCGCCTGGTAGTAGTCCCAGCTCGCGGGCAGGAAATCGCGGTGCAGCGACGAGGCGACGATCACGAAGCGCTCGAACCACATGCCGATGTTGATCAGGATGGAGGAGACGAACAGCCAGCCGATGTGGTTGCGCATCTTCTTGAACCAGAACAACTGCGGCGTGATCACGTTGCAGCTCACCATGATCCAGTACGCCCAGGCGTAGGGTCCGAGGGCCCGGTTGGCGAACGCGAACTGCTCGTACGGATTGCCGCTGTACCAGGCGATGAACATCTCGATCGCGTACGCGTAGCCGACCATGCAACCGGTCAGAAGCATGATCTTGGCCATGTTCTCGAGATGGCGCATCGTGATGATGTCCTCCATCTCGAACAGGACCCGGCAGATCAGCATCAGGGTCATGACCATCGCGAAGCCGGAGAAGATCGCGCCGGCGACGAAGTAGGGCGGGAAGATCGTCGTGTGCCAGCCGGGCAACTGCGCGGTGGCGAAGTCCATCGACACGACGGAGTGGACCGAGAGGACCAGCGGCGTCGCCAGCCCGGCCAGCATCAGGTAGGCCCGCTCGTAGTGCAGCCAGTTCCGGTGCGAGCCGCGCCAGCCGAGCGCGAAGGTGCCGTAGACGAGCTTGCGAATCCGCGTCTTCGCGCGGTCGCGGATCGTCGCGAGATCCGGGATCAGCCCGACGTACCAGAACATCAGCGAGACCGTTCCGTAGATCGAGACCGCGAACACGTCCCAGATCAGCGGACTGCGGAAGTTCGGCCACATATCCATCTGGTTCGGGAGCGGGAACATCCAGTACGCGACCCACACGCGGCCGACGTGGATGCCCGGGAACACCATCGCGCACATGACCGCGAAGATGGTCATCGCCTCGGCGGCGCGGTTGATCGACGTGCGCCACTTCTGCCGGAACAGGAACAGGATCGCCGAGATCAGGGTGCCGGCGTGGCCGATGCCGACCCAGAAGACGAAGTTGACGATCGCGAAGCCCCAGTTGACCGGGTTGTTCAGGCCCCAGATCCCGGTGCCCTCCCAGAACAGCCAGCCGATCGAGACGCCGAACAGGCCAAGCAGGGCCAGTGACGGCAGGAAGAAGAACCACCAGCCGAGCGGCGTCTTGCGTTCAACCGGGACCGCGACGGCCTCCGTCATCGAACGGAAGTCGTAGCCGCCGACAATCAGCGGCGCACGTCCGGTGACGGGCTCGTGAGTGTTGTCCTGACTCTGTGCCATCGAGGGCGAAGAAGTAGGGCGTCGTACCCCCTGAGGGCGGGCCGGGCCACGAATCGCGGGGAAGCTAACACCGGCCCCCATCCGGGTCAAGGAAAACGGGCCGTGGGGGCCCGATTCCGACCCCCCGGTGCCATGAAGGCCCATAGAATGGCCGCCATGATCGATTTCAAGTACTCCCACCGTGGATTCGCACTTCCCATCCTCCTTCTGGCGCTTGCCGGCCTGAGCGGCTGCGGCGGCGGGGGCGGCGACGCCGGCCGGGCCGAACCGGAGGCTCAGGCGCCGCCCACGGAGCCGCTCGGAAGCTCCACGATCGCCGGCGCCATCCGCTACGACGGCGACCTGCCCGCGCTGCAGCCGCTGAGCATGGACGCCGACCCGGCCTGCGCCGCCAAGCACACCGAGGCCGTCTACCCGGAGATTCTCGAGGTCGACGAACAGGCCGGTCTCGCCAACGTTCTCGTCTACGTGGTCAACGGCCTCCCCGGCGGACCGTATCCCGTCGCGGAGCCACCCCTTATCGACCAGCAGGGCTGCAAGTACACGCCCCATGTCGCCGGCATCATGGTCGGCCAGGAACTCGAGGTCCTGAACTCCGACGACCTCCTCCACAACGTCCATTCGCTGTCCGAGATCAACCGGCCCTTCAACCGTGCGATGCCGGCCGCGATCAAGCGAGCCACCTTCTCGTTCACCGACGAGGAACCGGCCTTCCGGATCAAGTGCGACGTTCACCCCTGGATGTCGACCTACCTCGGCGTGTTCAGCCACCCCTACTTCGCCGTCACCGGACCTGACGGCTCGTTCGAGATCCCCGGCCTGCCCGCCGGCACCTACGAGATCGAGGCGTGGCACGAACGCCTGGGGACCCTGAAGTCACCGGTGACCCTGCTCGACGGGATCGCCGCCATGGTCGAGCTCACGTTCACCAGGCCCGAGTAGACGCGGCCCGGGCGCGCAGACGTCCAGGCCGCCGTCCCCGCTGTCAGCCGCTCAGCGTCCGCCAGAGTTCGGCCAGGGCCTCGTCCGGGTCATCCACCTTGATCGTGGTCATGCCGAGCGCGCGCGCCGCCTTCAGGTTCGACCCGATGTCGTCCAGGAAGACCGCCTCGCTGAACTCCACCCCGATTCGACCGCAGGCCAACTCGTAGATGGCCGGGTCCGGTTTGCGAAGGCCGACGACGCTCGACTCGATGTAGTGATCGAACAGGGCGCGGACTTCCGTCCGCATCGCGGCCTCTTCGGCGTCCTTCGGTTCCCTCTCCTTCTCGCTGACCCAGTTGTTCGTCAGCGCCGCCACCGTGTAGCCGTCCGCCCGAAGCCGGCGCAGGGCGTCGATCATCTGCGGCCGCGGTCCGGACTCCTCGGCAATCGCCGCCATCATCGCCTCGGCCGAGAACCGCTCGGCGACCGCCGGATCGGCCGCCCTGACGTCGCGGTCGAAGGCGGCGAAGAAACCCGGCCCCATGACCAGCTCGCCCCGCTCCATCCGTTGCCAGGATCCCGCCGGCCCAGCCGAAACGACCAGACGGTTGACAAAGTTCTCCTCGATCCCGTTCGCCAGCTCGTAGCGCCGGATCGCATGCAGGGGAGATCCGAAAACCACGCCGCCAAGGTCAAAGATCACAGCTCGGTACTTCATGCGCAAATCACTCCGTGTCGCCTCCGGTCCAGTGCGCCGCTTTCTATCTCAGCAACACGCCTCACCTCAGAAGGGTCGCCGGCAGCGGCGGAAGAGCCTCCGGCGTTGCTACGACTCCGGAGACGATGGCCTGCTCGTTGTTCCAGCGGTAGTCGAGGATGTGAATCCTCGGGTCGACGGGCCTATAGCTCCCATCGCGCCCGCGCTTCAGGACCGCGTAGTGCAGGTTCGGCTCCACGCTCCAGCCGGTTGCCCCGACCGAACCGATCGTCTGGCCGCGCTCGACATTCCGTCCAGCGCGGATAGCGGTCGCTTCCAGGTGACCGAAGATGGTGATGAAGCCGTCGCCGTGGCGAATCCCCAGCATCCGGCCATACCGTCTCCACTCGGGTCCCAGCGCGGAGCCGCGACCGGCGAAGGTCACCCGGCCATCCGCGGTGGCCCGCACCGGCGCGCCGGCGGCAGCCGCGAGATCGATGCCGACGTGAAACTCGGCCGCCCCGGTCACCCGGTTCGTCGTCTCTCCGAAAGGGGCGACGAGAACGAAGTCATCACCAGCCAGAGGAGAGGCGAACGGCGTGAACTCGACCAGGTCGGGGCGCGAAGCCTCGACCTCGACCGCGGCCTCCAGCCGGCTCGCGAAGCGAGCGGCGACGCTTTCCACGTCATCCTCGATCGCGGTCCGCACGGAGCGCACCCGGTCCTCCGAGATCGTCGCTCCCGTTGCGTCGACTGGACCGGGAGGCCGGCCGCAGGCGTCCACGGCGACGCCTTCGACACCGTAGGCGAGCACCACCTTGCAGAGCCGGTTGTCGAGATCGGAGGCCGCGCGACGCATCTCCCCGTAGCGTCCCATCAGGGCGTCGAACCTCTCCCCGAACCGCTGGCGCGCCTCGACCAGCTCGACCTGGTCGGCCCGAAACAATGCGACCTGCACCACGCTCGGCGCCGCCACGACGCCGTTGACGAAGAACCCCAGAAAGACGACGGCAACCGCCATGGCGAGTTGCAGCCACAACTTCGTCAGCGTCAGGTAGCGCACCCGGCCGCGAGGGCTGTGGAACTGGATCTCCCAGAGTCGGGGATCGCCGCCAGGGGTCCCCTCAGCCATCGTGTCCCGCCGCCCCGCCGCCGGCGATCCGGCCAAACACGGCGCCGGCCGTCAGGCCGGAACCGCCGGGGTAGTTGTCGTAGAAGAGCCCCCCGACCAGCTCGCCGGCCGCGAACAGGCCGTCCAACGGCCGGCCGTCCTCGTCCAGTACCCGGGCGAGCGAGTCGACCCGGAGACCGCCAAAGGTGAACGTGATGCCGCAGGTCACCGCGAACGCCTCGAACGGTGGCCGGTCCAACGGGTTGGCCCAGTTCGACTTGTCCGGGACGAGCCCACGGGTCGAGCGGCCGTCGCGGGCGCTGGGGTCGAAGCGCACGTCCCTCCGGACGGCGGCGTTGAAGTCCCGCACCGTGCGCAGGAAGCCCTCTTCATCGACCCCGTCGAGCCGCCCCGCGAGTTCCTCCACCGAGTCGGCCGTCACCCGGCTCGCGTGAGACTGGTGGTACTCGTCCCGCAACAGGCCGGAGACCCGGGAGTCGAAGACCTGCCAAGCGAAGCGCCCGGGCTGCTCCAGTACCTTGCGGCCGTAGCGGGCGTAGGTGTAGTTGCGAAAGTCCGCACCCTCGTCGAGGAAGCGTTCGCCGCGCGCGTTGACGACGATGCCAAGCGGATAGCTGTGTTTCTGGTAGCGGTGCCGAACCTCGAGGTTGCCCACCTCGGGCGCGTTCAGGTCCCAGGCGACCGCGTGACACCCGGTCCACTGCCCGGCGCGGGCGGCGCCGGCTTCAAGCGCCATCCGAATGCCGTCACCCGTGTTGAAGCGGCTGCCCCGCACCTTCGCCGCCTCCCAGCCTTCGCCCAGGTGCTGCCGCCGCCACTCGCGGTTCGCCTCGAAACCGCCGCTGGCCAGCACGACGGCGCCGGCCGGCAGCGTACGGGAACCCGAAGGTCCCTCCACCTCGACGCCGCGGACCGACCCGCCCTCCACATGCAACCGGACCGCGCGGCTCTCGTAGAGGACCTCGATCCCGGCCCGCTCTGCGGCCCGCTGAAGCGACGCCACCAGGCCGGGGCCGCCACCCCGGGCCTGCAGGGTCAGGCCGCCCCAGAACCTGTGCTTGCCGTCGACCTCGAACGCCTGACCCGCATACAGAGGGACGAACTCAACGCCCAGCCCGCGCATCCAGCGCAGCGTCGGACGACTCCGGGAAACCAGGGTGGCGACCAGATCCGGGTCGGCCCGGCCGCCGCTCATCCGCTCCAGATCACGGACGAACTGACTCTCCGGGTACGACCCGAAGTCGCTCGTCGCGGTCTCCTCGGCGCTCAGCCGCCCGGCCACTTCCTGTAGTTCGTCCAGGCCGCCGTACGCGAAGCGCATGGACGCCATCGTGAATCGGCTGTTGCCGCCGTGCTCCGGGCGCGGCGCGCGTTCGAGCACCGTCACCGCGGCCCCGCCCTCCCGCGCCGAGAGCGCCGCGCACAGCGCCGCGTTCCCCGCGCCGACGACGACGACACGCCGCTTGCCTGGTACTTGATCCCGCATCGTCCGAAGCGGCGTCCGCCGCCGGCAGGTAGCGTACGCCAACGCCCGGGTGGCGCGAATCCGCGCCACCCGCGAACCAGTCCGTGCACCCGTCAGCGGGTGCACGGATGGCACTCAGGGAGGCCTCACGATGGATGATGCGAAAATCAGCACCAACCTCGCGAGCAGCGACTCGCGCTTCGCCGGCAAGGTCGCGGTCGTGACCGGCGCCGCGGGCGGCTTCGGCCGGGCGATCGCCCGGCGGCTCGCCGGCGAGGGCGCCGCCGTGGCGCTGGCGGACATCGATTCCGCCAAAGGAAAACGGACCACCGCCCAACTCGCGAAGCGCGGGGCCACGGTTCTCTTCGAAACCGTCGACGTCTCGCGTGGCGACGACCTGCGCCGACTGATGGAGCACACCTGCGGCGCCTTCGGGGGCATCGACATCCTGGTTAACAACGCCGGCTACTGCCACCGGGCCAAGGCGCTCTGGGAACTGCCGGAAGCCGACTACGACCGCATCTTCGAAGTCAACGTGAAGAGCGTCTACCTGGGCGCCGTGCATGGCGTGCCGCGGCTGCTCGAACGCGGCGGCGGCGTGATCGTGAACACCGCCTCGATCGGTGCGCTTCGACCGCGCCCCCGTCTGACTGCCTACAACGCGAGCAAGGGCGCCGTCGTCACCCTGACCCGTGGTCTGGCCGCGGAACTCGCCCCCCACGGCATCCGCGTCAACGCGGTCAACCCGGTCGCGGCCGACACGGACTTCATGAAGGGTCCGTCCGGCGGCCGGCCGCTGGGCGAGAAGGGCCGCGAGATCCTCGAGGCGACGATCCCGCTCGGGCGCCTGGCCGAACCGGACGACGTCGCCGCCGCGGTCGCCTACCTTGCCTCCGACGACGCGGCCTTCCTCACCGGCGTCTGCCTCGATGTGGACGGTGGGCGCAGCATCGGGTAGCGGGCTGCTAGGGCACCTCTATCACGCGGCCGCCCACGATCGTGCCGGCCGGCGCGCCCCGGAGCGTCCAGCCCGCGAACGGCGTGTTGCGTGACCTGCTCTGGAAGGCGGCCGGGTCGACCGCGACCTCGCGGTCCAGGTCGATCAGGGTGACATCACCGGGTGAGCCGGGGGCCAGGCTGCCGCCGGGCACGCCGAGGATCCGCGCCGGCGACGCCGACAGCAAGTCGACGAGGCGCGGCAGATCGATCACGCCCTTCCCCACCAGGCGGTCCATGCACAGGCTGAGGGTCGTCTCGAGTCCGACGATGCCGTTCGGGGCGGCGACGAAGTCGAGTTCCTTCTCGTCCGGGTGATGGGGCGCGTGGTCGCTGGCAATCGCGTCGATCGACCCGTCCGCGATGCCGGCGACCAGGGCGTCCCGGTCGTCGGCTCTACGCAGCGGCGGGTGCATCTTGAAGTCCGGGTCGAGCCCTGAGTCGTACACGTCCTCGTCCGTCAGCAGCAGGTGGTGTGCCGACACCTCGCTCGTCACCCGGCGGCCGGCCTCCTTCGCGCCCCGGATGAGTTCCAGGCTGCGCGCCGTCGACATGTGCGCCAGGTGGTAACGGCCGCCGGTGTCGGCGGTCAGGATGAGGTCGCGGGCGACCATCGCGTCGTCGGCGGCGCCGGGAATGCCCTCGACTCCGAGCCGGGTCGAGAAAGCGCCCTCGTGCATCACGCCGTCACCCGAGAGTTCGAGTTCCTCCGCGTGCTGGATCACGGGCAGGTCGAAGTGCCTCGCGTAGCGAAGCGCCTGCCGCATGAGGGCCGCGTTCCAGACCGGCCGGCCGTCGTCCGAAACCGCGACCGCGCCGGCCCTGCGCTGGGCTCCGAACTCGGTGAGCTCCCGCCCTTCGAGTCCCCGCGTGACCGCCGAGATCGGGTAGACGCGGGCCCTGCCGGCACGCGCCGCCTGGGCCAGGATGAACTCGGTGATCGAAGGATCGTCGTTGACCGGTTCCGTGTTCGGCATGCAGGCGACCGCGGTGAAGCCGCCCGCGGCCGCCGCGCAGGTCCCGCTCTCGATCGTCTCCTTGTACTCCTGGCCCGGCTCACGCAAGTGGACGTGCATGTCGATCAGTCCCGGCACAACGACCAGGCCGGAGACGTCCATCCGGCGCGCCTCCTCCGGCGCCTCGAGGCCAGCGCCGCAGGCGGTCACCGCGCCGTCCTCGATCAGCACGTCCGCCGTGCCGTCCAGACCCTGGCTCGGGTCGACGACGCGACCGCCGCGAAGGACCAGCGCCGCGCTCAAGCCGAGCCCTCGCCGCTCTGGACGCCGGCCAGCAGGTAGAGCACCGCCATGCGCACCGCGACGCCGTTCGCCACCTGTTCGAGGATCACCGACCAGGGGCCGTCCGCGACCTCGCTCGCGATCTCGATGCCGCGGTTCATCGGCCCCGGGTGCATGATGATCACGTCGTCCGCCGCGGCTTGCAGCCGGCCGGCGGTGAGACCGAAGAACTCGAAGTACTCGCGCTCGGAGGGAAAGGACGCCCGCGCCTGCCGCTCCAGTTGCACCCGCAGCATCATGATCACGTCCGCTCCCGCGATCGCTTCCTCGAGCGAGTAGGCGACCCGCGCGCCGAGCGCTTCCGGCTGCTCGGGCATCATCGTGCGCGGGCCGGCGATCGTCACCTCGGCGCCCAGCTTGCTCAGGCACAGGACGTTCGAGCGGACCACGCGGCTGTGTGCCACGTCGCCGACGATCGCCACCCTGAGGCCCTCGACGCGGCCCTTGTGGCGGCGAATCGTGAATGCGTCGAGCAACGCCTGGGTCGGATGCTCGTGGGCGCCGTCGCCGGCATTGATGACCCCCGCGCCGACGCGCTCCGCAAGACCGTGGGGCACCCGCGGGTGCGCGTGCCGGATCACGACCAGGTCCGGCGCCATCGCCTCCAGGTTGCGGGTCGTGTCGAGCAGGGTCTCCCCCTTTGACAGCGACGACCCGGAAGTCGAGAAGTTGATGTTGTCGGCCGAGAGCCTCTTCTCGGCAATCTCGAAACTCGAGCGGGTGCGCGTCGAGGCCTCGAAGAAGAGGTTGATCACCGTCTTGCCGCGCAGCGTCGGCACCTTCTTGATCGGCCGCGTCGCGACCTCGACGAACGACTCCGCCGTGTCGAGAATGTGAACGACTTCCGCTGTGGACAACTCGGCGACCCCGAGCAGGTCGCCTCGCTGCCACTTGTGTTCGCTCACGCTTCGCGCTCGAGGAGCTCGACCAGCTCCTTGCCGTCGTCCGTCGCGGCGTAGGAGACCTTGATCACTTCGGTGTCCGTCGTCTGGACGTTCTCGCCGACGCAGTCCGCGTGGATCGGCAGTTCCCGGTGACCGCGGTCGATCAGCACCGCGAGCCGGATCGCCTTCGGCCGGCCGTAGTCCATCAGCGCGTCCATCGCGGCGCGGATCGTCCGGCCGCTGTAGAGCACGTCGTCGCAGAGCACGACGATCTTGTCGTCGATCGCCACCGGCAGCACGCTCTCCTTGACTACCGGCTGCGGCGCGATCGTCGACAGGTCGTCCCGGTAGAGAGTGATGTCTAGCACGCCGACCGGAAGGTCTACTCCCTCGGTGCGGGCAATCTCGGCGGCGACGAAGTCCGCGAGCGGCACGCCGCGGGTGCGCACGCCCACCAGCATCAGCGTCTCCGTGCCGCCGGCGCGCTCGACGATTTCGGCTGCCATCCGGCGCATCATGCGAGCCATCTGGCGGGCGTCGAACAGCGTCCTCTTGACGGTCAGCTTGCTCACTGGCGCGGCAGCGTATCAGCCTGTCCCGCCTGACGCTACATGTTGTGGAAAGCGAAGCGTACGGACACAACGAGTTGTGACTTATGCGCGAAAGCTGCTAAGTTCCCCCATGGCGACGGCTTCCCTCTCCACTGCCGATCGTACCCCCGGCTGAAGCAACCAGGCCCTCCCGAAACAATCGAGCCATGCTCAAACTCGAACGCCTCGAAGTCAACGGCTTCAAGACCTTCGTCGAGCCGGTGGTGAGTCACTTCGCGCCCGGGATCACGGCGATCGTCGGGCCGAACGGTTGCGGCAAGAGCAACCTGGCCGAGGCCGTCACCTGGGTGCTGGGCGAGCAGAGCGCCAAGTCGCTCCGCGGCAGCTCGATGGAGGAGGTCATCTTCAACGGCACCCACGAGCGCAAGCCGCTGGGAATGGCCGAGGTCAGCCTCTCCTTCCTCACCGACGGCAGCATCGAGCAGGCCGAGGACGGCCGGATCACGATCGGGCGCCGCATCTTCCGCGGCGGCGAAGGCCAGTACAGGTTGAACGACCGGGTCGTCCGGCTCAAGGACGTCCGCGACATCCTGATGGACACGGGCCTCGGCATCCGCGCCTACTCCGTGATCGAGCAGGGGCGGATCGGGATGATCCTGTCCGGCAAGCCCCAGGACCGCCGCAAGCTGATCGAAGAGGCGGCGGGGATCACCCGCTACAAGAACCGCAAGCGGCTGGCGACGCTCAAGCTCGAGGACGCGACCGCCGACCTGCTTCGCCTCGACGACATCATCCTCGAGGTGGAGCGACGGCTGCGTTCGCTCAAGCGACAGGCGAACGCCGCCCGGCGCTACGGCGAACGCCGGAAGGCCTACCGGGAGTTGCTCGAGGCCGTGCTCCAGGAACGCTGGGCCCTGCTCCGTGCCGACCTGGACGACCTGGCCACGAGCCTCAAGCAGGAAACGGATCGCGAGGCCGACCTGCTGGCGGAACTAGCGCGCGGCAACGCGGAACTCGCCGCCTGCCGGCAGGTGATCGACGCCCGCACGGAAGAGGCCGTACGCTCCCACGAGCACCAGGCGAAACTGCTCGCCGTCATCGAGGGTCGCCAGGAACTGATCAAGGGTGCCCGCACCACGCTCGAGGAGATCGCCGAACGGCTCGAGTCCGGCGGCGAGCGCGCCGAACGGCGACAACGCGATCTTGTGGCCGCCGAAGAGCGGCTCGCAGACCTGCTCGGCAGGCGCCGGATGCTCGCATCCAGGCGCGAGCAGGCACTGGCCGAAGTCCAGGAGGACCGGCGGCGTATCGGCAGCGCCGACGCCGCGATCGCCGAGGCACGCAAGCGGCAGCGGCTGTTGCTGGACGAACTCGCCACGTGCCGGGCGCGGCAGGGCGAACTGCGCAGCCGCCTCGTCGCCGAGAGGGCGGTCGACCGCCGGGACCGGGCCGAGGCGGTCCTCGGCCGCAGCAAGGACGCGCTCACGGCCATCGACGGCGAAGTCGCGGCCGTCCGCACCAAGATCGAGTCTCTCGAGGTCGCGTTGACCACGGAAACCGAGACCGCGCGGCGGGTGGCGGCCGACCTCGAGGCGAATCGGGAGCGCCGCAAGCAGGCCCAGGTTGAGCTGGAAGCCCGGCGCGAGGAACTCGTCGAGGCACAGAAGCGGGCGGCCGTGCTGGACGAACTCGGTCAGCGCGACGCCGAGCAGCGAAGCGAGATTCGCCAGGCACTGCTCGAGCTGGGTCTGCCGGAGCCGCGCTTCCTCGGCGATGAGCTCACCGTGCCGGAAGGCTGGGAGCACAGCCTCGACCTGTTCCTGGGCCCCCTGCGCAACGCGGTGATGGCCCCCGGAGACGAGGA
>JAGWAG010000013.1:78718-79180 GCA_021296535.1 Acidobacteriota bacterium
TCCGGCAACGTCGCGAAGCCGCTGCCGGCGGTCGAGGATCCGGCGATCGTCAGCGATCTCGCCGCGGCGCTCGGACTCCCCGAGGAAACGCGCAGCGCCCTTCCCCCCGCCTACCTCGTGGAGAGTGCGGAGGATGCGGAGCGTCTCGCGCCGGAACATCCGGGGATTGCCTTCCTGTGCCGGGACCGGCTCTGGATCGAGGCCGGCCGGGTCACGATACGCGGCGAGCAGGCGGCGCTGGGCGCACTCGGCCGCCAGCGTGAGATGGACGACCTCGGGCGCCGAATCGCCGATCTGGAGCAACAGCGTTCGGCCCTTGACGGCGAGATCGAGGCAACGGGCGAGCGTGCCCGCCAGGCCGCCACCGAGGGCCAGCGCCTGGAACGGGCGGCCGCGGAACTTCGCCAGCAACTGGCGGTTGCCAAGTCGCGCCTCCAGGACATCGGCGAGCGTCGCGCCGCT
>JAGWAG010000013.1:79247-126316 GCA_021296535.1 Acidobacteriota bacterium
GGTCGAAGCGGAGGTCGCGGACACGGAGAGCCGACTTGCCGACCTGGTGAAGGCAGCCGACGAAGCGAGCGGGGCCGTCGAGCAGGCGCGAGAGGAGCGCGAAGAGCGCATCACCGCGGGCGCCGGCCGCCAGGGGCAGCTCGAACTGATCGAGGAACGCGCCGCCCTGGATCGAAGCGAGCGGGAGCGAGTCGAGGGTCAGATCGCATCGCTGCGCGAGGCCGACGCGGCCTGGACAGCCGAAACGGAACAACTGCGCGGCCGGATCAGGGAGCACGAAGCAGCCGCGTCCAGCGCTCGGCGCGAGCTCGACGAGGCCCTCGCCGAACGGACGAACGCTCAGGACGAAGCCACCGGCGCACAGCGCGTCCTCGACGACGAAAGAGAACGGGGCCGAAGGCTCGAAGCCCGGCTCCGGGAAGAGGGCGCGCGCCGCGACGAGATGCGCGGCCGGATCGAGGACCTGCGCGTGCGTCAGGCCGGCCTGCAACAGGACGCGGAGCACCTGGGCCAGGCCTACATCCAGGAGTTCGGCCGCGAGCTGACCGGCCGGGAGCCGCGGACACCCGAGACCGGCGAAGCGCCCGACCTGGAGGCGATGACCGACGAGCTGGAACGGCGCCGGGCCCTGCTGGAGCGGATGGGGCCGGTCAACGTTCTCGCCGCGGAGGAGTACGACGAACACCAGGAACGTCACGAGTTCCTGACCGGACAGCGATCCGACGTGACGGAGTCGATCGAGAGCCTCAGGCGCACGATCCGCGACATCGACAAGACCTCGTCCGAGCGCTTCGTCACCGCCTTCCGCGAGGTCAACGAGAACTTCGGCCACATCTTCACCGAGCTGTTCCGCGGCGGCGAAGCGGAGATGCGTCTGATGGACGAGGACGACCCGCTGGACTGCGGCATCGAGATCACGGCCCGGCCGCCCGGAAAGCGGGTGCAGAACATCATGCTGCTCTCGGGCGGCGAGAAGGCGCTGGCCGCGATCGCCCTGCTGTTCGCCCTGTTCCAGACCAAGCCTTCGCCCTTCTGCATCCTCGACGAGGTCGACGCGCCGCTCGACGACGCGAACATCCTGCGTTTCATCGACATGCTGAAGCGCATGTCGGCCGACACCCAGTTCCTCGTCATCACGCACAACAAGCTGACGATGCAGGCGGCGAGCACGCTCTACGGCGTCACGATGGAGGAACGGGGCGTCTCGAAGATCGTCGGCGTCGACGTCGACGAGATGCACCCGGAACAGCAACTGGCCACCGCCTGACCGGCGACCGCTGCTACGCTGACGCCATGAAGCGCTCAGCCCTCTCCGCCGCCTTCGTTCTCGCCCTCCTCGCCGCGCCGGCCGCCGCCGCCGACCGCGACGCGCCGACCTTCTACGCGGACGTGCTGCCCGTGCTCCAGATGCACTGCCAGGACTGCCACCGACCCGCGGGCGCGAACTACGGCGGCATGCGCGCACCGATGGCGCTGACCAGCTATGCCGACGTGCGACCCTGGGCGAAATCGATCGCCCGCACGGTCGCCGCCCGCGAGATGCCGCCCTGGGACGCGCACCCCCGGCATGACGGCACCTTCGCCAACGAACGCGTGCTCAGCACGGCCGAGATCGAAACCCTGGTGAACTGGGCCGGAACCGGCGCCGCCGCCGGCGACCTCGCGAATGCTCCGCCGCCGCGCGAGTTTCCGGTCACCGGCGGCTGGGTGGTCGGCGAACCCGACCTGGTCGTCACGATGCCCGAGCGCTACTTCGTCGAGGACGACGTGGACGACCTCTACGCGGCCTTCTCCTACGTCCTGACCGAAGAGGACCTGCCGGAGGACCGCTGGGTCGTCGCCTTCCAGTGCAAGCCGGACAGCGACATCATCCACCACTTCAACCTCCACCTGCTGCCACCGGACGAGAACGGCGAGCTGCCGCCACCGCCCGAGTTCCCGAACCAGGATCAGATCGCCCCGTCGCCCGAGAACGCCGGCAGCTACATGGGCGGCGTCTCCTCCGGCAGCGACGCGAACCGCTACCCGGAGGGATACGGCTTCCTGCTCAGGAAGGGCTCGCGGGTGACCTTCGACATCCACTACCACAAGGAAGCCGGCGACGGCACCGGGGTGTGGGACCAGTCGTCGATCGGCTTCGTGTTCGCCGACGAGCCCGTCGAACGTTCGCTCGGCTCCGGCCTCCGGCCGATCATGAACTTCACCTTCGCGATCCCGCCGAACGACGGCAACCACCAGGTCGGCCCCTACTCCACCGTCGCCCGCCACGACACGGACATCATCGCCCTGATGCCGCACATGCACATGCGCGGCAAGGCGGCGCGCTTCGAAGCCTTCTACCCCGACGGCACGACGGAGGTCCTCCTCGACGTGCCGCAGTTCGACTTCTCCTGGCAGACCGTCTACTACTACGACGAGTTGAAGCGCATCCCGAAGGGCACCCGGGTCGAGTACACCGCCTGGTACGACAACTCCGCCGAGAAGGGGGCCCGCTACGGTTTCAACTCGGACCGCACCGTGCGTTTCGGCCAGCCCTCGACGGACGAGATGATGATGGGCTTCATGATGAGCGCCGCCGCGCCGTAGCCCGCGACTGCCGGTGCGCGGCAACCAGGCAGGCCCCCGCCACCACAAGCCCCAACAGTTCCCGGCTGTGCTCGATGTACATCCGGTCCGTCGACATCGGCGCCCAGAGATCGCTGGTCGGGCGGTTCAGAATCCAGTCGGCGAAGCCCGGCAGGGTAAGCACCGCGCCGGCCGCGGTCACGGCGGCCAGGCCCAGGAACGCGACCGTGGGAAGCGGCCGGTAGGCGGCGACCGTACAGGCGCAGGCGATTGCCGCGTAGTAGCTCACCCAGATGAGGGGATCCGGGTCGTTGAGCTGCAACAGGGCAAAGACCAGCATGCCCAGACCCAGAAGCAGGGGCAGGAGGCCGGGGCTCGAGCGAGGACTTGAGGACCGCATCGTCGCGAGCCTAGCGCCCCGCCCCCGGACCGGCGCCCGCTTTCCGCGAAGAGGCGTCCGTTCATGCCGTTCACCTTGTTCAGTCTTGACAAAACAAACCGGATGTTCCAAACTCCCTGACCAATGACCGTCTCCGAACCGATTCCCGTTCCGGACCGATCCGCCGAGCCCGCTGCCGCGGCGGACTTCGCCCTTCAGGCCGCCGAAGAGCGCTTCATCGAGGGCATGGGGCTGGCGCTCGAAGAAGACCGCCTGCCCAGGATCGCGGGCCGCCTGGTCGGCCTGCTCATCGTGTCGCCCCAGCCTCTTCGCTTCGACCACCTGGCCGAGCGTCTTCGCGTCAGCCGCGGCAGCATCAGCACGAACACCCGCCTGCTGGAGAACATGGGCGTCATCGAACGGGTCACCCGCCCGGGCGACCGCCGCGACTATTTCCAGATCAACGAGCAGCCCGGCCTGCTGCAACGGGTCGCGGACCGCTTCCGCGACCGGCAGGCCATGGCCGAGGAGATGAAGCAGGCGCTCCCGCCCGGCACCGACGGCGGCAACGTCGTCGGCGACCGCCTGGACGGGCTCATCCGCTTCTACGCCGTCCTCGCCGACAGCCTCAACTCCATGCTCGCAGTGATCGAGGAAGCTGGCGGCAACTCCCGATCCGGTACCCCTTAGACCATCCCGAACGGCTGCCCGAAACAACCTGAGAGAACGACAACCATGGCGATAGTCCAACCCGAAGGAGCTGGCGCCGGACCCGCGCCGCCCCGCTCCCGACCAACCGCCGGACCGGCGGCCACGCCGCCAGGTCAGGCGGGGCACACTCACGGCTCCGAGCGCCCCGTCCCGGCCGCCTCCAACGCCGGCGTCAAACCGCCAAGGCGGATCAGCGGTCCACAGATCGCCGGCATTGCGGCCGCGGTCGTGGTCCTGGCTGCCGCCGCCGTCATCGCCTTCGGCCGGCCGCTGCAGTCCGGAGCCGCGATGCCGGGCGCCGACGCCCTGTTGGCCCAGGCGGTGCCTGTCCGCGCCGAGGCCGCCCGCAGGGGCAACCTCTCCGTTCGCACTGCCTACTCCGGTGAACTCGTCGGCGAGGTCGCGGACATCGCGCCCCAGGTCTCCGGACTGCTGGTCGACGTGCCGGCACGAATCGGACAGCGGGTGGCGGCCGGCGCCGTTCTCGCCGTGATCGCGGATATCGACCTCAAGAACCAGTTGCAGGAAGCCCGCGGTCAACTCGGCGTCGCCGAGGCGAACCGGGACAAGGCGGCGGCCGAACTCGTCGGCGTCGAGGCGAACTACCAGCGCGCGATGGAGCTCTACGACCAGAGTCTGCTGTCGGAGCAGGAGCAACAGCAGGAGACGTCCCAGTACGCCACGGCGAGGGCGAACCTCGCCGCCTCCGAAGCCCAGGTTCGGCAGTCCGCGGCGCGCGAGGCCCAACTCGCGGAGGCATTCGCGAACACACGGATCCGGGCCCCGTTCAACGCCGTCGTCGCCGACCGCTATCTCGACCGCGGCGCCCTGGTCCAGCCCGGCACGCCGGTCCTGCGACTGGTCGAAGAGGCGCCGCTCATGGTTCAGTTCCGCGTGCCGGAACGGGACCTGGCCTCGGTCCGGGCCGGCGCGGCATTCGACGTTTCCACCGAGGCCACGGGCGAACAGACCTTCTCCGGCACCGTGCGCCGGGTCGCCGGCGAGGTACGCCGCAACGATCGCACCGTCCTCGTCGAGGGCGAACTCGTCGAGAACGACGAGTTGCTGCGGCCCGGCATGTACGCGGACGTATCCGTGAGCCTGCGCGATCTCGACGACGCGCTGATCATCCCCGGCGCAGCCCTGCTGGAGCGGGTGGCGATGGACGGCGCCCGCTCGGTTGGTGTTCTGGTGCCGGTCGACGGCCTGGCCGAGTGGAGGACGGTGACCGTCGCCGGGCGTTCCGGCGAGTTCAGCGCCGTCGACGGCCGACTGGTGGCCGGCGAGCTCGTGCTGACCCTGGGACACGACCAGCTCGGCAACGGCGCGCCGGTGCGAGTGGTCAACGCGGCGGGCGAGCCGGGCGGGGCATCCCCGGCTGGCGCAGCAGGACCCTAGGAGCGGCCGATGAACCTCCCCCGTCTCTCCGCCAACCGTCCGGTCGGCGTCGGCATGCTCTACGTGTGCGTCGCCGTGCTCGGCCTCGTCGCCGTCCGCCAGCTTGCCGTGGACCTGATGCCCGAAGTCGACATGCCACGGATCTCCATCTCCACGACCTACGAAGGAGTGGCGCCCGAGGAGATGGAAACCCTGATCACGCGGCCGATCGAGCAGGCCCTCTCCACCGTGACCGGTCTCGACAAGTTGACTTCCATGTCCGCGGAGGGCATGAGCAGCATTCAGGCCCAGTTCGACTGGGGCGTCGACCTGAACGAGGTCGTCAACGACATCCGCGAGCAACTCGACTTCGTGCGCGGAATGCTGCCGGAAGACGCCTCGGAACCGACCCTGTTCAAGTTCAACCTTTCGGACATGCCGGTCGTCTTTCTGGGCCTTGCCGGCGAAGGCGACGCACGCCAGGTCCGCCACCTGGCCGAACAGACGATCAGCCGGCGACTGGAACGCCTTCAGGGCGTCGCCTCAGTAGAGGTCCAGGGCGGTCGCGTGCGGGAGATTCAGGTTCAGCTCGCCGCCGATCGGATGGCCGCCCTCGGCATAACGCCGAGCGAGGTCACCAACGCCCTGTCACGGGAAAACCGCAACGTCTCCGCCGGCGACATGCTGGAAACCGGCCGCGAGGTCCTGATCCGCGCGATCGGAGAGTTCGAGCGCAAGGTGGACATCGAGAACACGATCGTCGCCATCCGCGACGGACGGCCCATCCTGGTGCGGGATGTCGGACGGGTCGACGACGGCATCCGCGAACTGACCAACGAGCTGTGGATCAACGGCGACGAAGGCATGCGGATGTACGTGATGAAGCAGTCCGGCACGAACACCGTCGAGGTCGTGGACCGGTTGAAGCGCGAGATCGACGCGATCAACCGCGAGTACGCCGGCCGCGCCGAGATCTCGGTCCTCATGGACGGCGCCGAGTTCATCCGGCAAGCCGTGAACAACGTCCAGATGGGGGCGATGTTCGGCGCCGTGCTGGCGGTGCTCGTCCTGATGTTCTTCCTCCGCGACCTGAGAGCGACGCTGATCGTGGGCGCCGCCATCCCGATCTCCGTGCTGGCAACGCTCGCCCTGATGTACTTCAACGGCTTCACCCTGAACGTGATCTCCCTGGCCGGCATCGCGCTCGGGGTCGGCATGCTGGTCGACGGCTCGATCGTCGTGCTCGAGAGCATCTACCGCCGGCTTCACGAGGGTGAACGCCCCACCGCCGCCGCAATCGCCGGCAGCAACGAGGTGGCGATGGCGATCGCCGCCGGCACGCTGACCACCGTGGCCGTCTTCCTGCCGGTTGTCTTCATCTCCGGCTTCGCCGGCATCTTCTTCAACCAGTTGGCGATCACCGTCAGCTTCGCCCTGCTGTGCGCGCTGTTCGTCGCCCTCACGCTGATTCCGGCCGCCGCCGCCCGCTGGTTGCGGCAGGTCCCGAAGAACCGCCAGGTCGACGACGAGTGCGTCGCCGAGCTCGGCCCGGTCGACATGGCCTACGGCCGCCTGATCGAGCGGGCGCTTGCACGGCCCGGCCTGGTGATGGCCACGGCTGTCGTGCTGCTGTTCGGCTCTTTCGCCCTGGTGCCCGTCATCGGTCTCGAGTTGATGCCCGAGAGCGACGAGGGCCGGCTCAACATGCAGGTCGAGATGCCCGTGGGCGCTCCACTCGACACGACCACAAGCACGATGAAGGAGATCGAGGCCCAGGTCCGCGGTGCTCTCCGCCCCGACGAACTCGACAGCCTGATCACCACCGCCGGTCCCGAGAGCTGGTGGCGCCCCGCCCAGTCCAACCAGGGCACGATGGAGATCATGCTCACTCCGTTGACCGAGCGCAGCCGCGGCCAGGAGGAGATCCTCGCGTCGATCCGCCACGCGATCGCCGACGTGCCGGCAGCCCAGATACAGCTCTACGCCTCCTCCAGCAACATGATGATGCGCATGATGCGCGGTGGGGGGGACGCCCGTCTGGTGGTCGAGATCCGCGGCCACGACCTGGACCAGGGCGACGAGCTCGCCCAGCGCGTGATCGACGCGATGGCGGCGGTCCCCGGAGTCGTCCACCCCCGGCTCGACCGCGAATCCGGACAGCTCGAACGAACGCTGCGGGTCGACCGCGCCCGGCTGGCGGAGCTGGGCCTGAATGGCAGCCAGGTTGCCAACGCCGTCGAGCACTACGTCCTCGGGCGGGTAGCGACGAAGTTCCGCGACCAGGGCGACGAATTCGACATCCGGGTCCAGCTCCAGCCCGAGGACCGGTTGCGCATCGAGCAGTTGCCGCAACTGCCCATCGTCACTCCGCGCGGCGACATCGTGCCCCTGGGTTCGATCGCCAGCATCCATCCCGGCGAGGGGCCCCTGTCCATCAACCGCGAGAACCAGGAACGCTTCATGCAGGTCCTCGCCGGCATCGATGGCCGACGGTTCAGCGACACAGCGAGCGACGTCGAGGCTGCCCTGGCGCGGGTCGAGAAGCCCTACGGCTTCTCGATCGACATGGGCGGCGAGCTGGAAGAGCAGCGCCAGGTCTTCGTGGAGCTCCTGATCGGCGTGCTGCTCGCGGTCTTCCTCGTCTACACCGTGATGGCGGTCCAGTTCGAGTCCCTGGTCCAGCCACTGGTCATCATGACCGCGGTGCCGTTCTCACTCCTCGGCGTGCTCCTGACCCTGGCGGTCACCGGCACCACCCTGAACATGAACTCCTTCCTCGGCCTCGTGGTCCTGGTCGGCATCGTGGTCAACAACGCGATCGTGCTGGTGGACAACGTGAACCGGATGCGCCGTGACGTCGGCTGCACCCTGCACGAGGCGCTGATCCGCGGCTCCAGGCGGCGCCTGCGGCCGATCCTGATGACGACGCTGACCACCGCCCTCGGCCTGCTGCCGCTGACGCTGGGAATCGGTGAGGGCTCCGAGCTGCAGGCGCCTCTGGCCCGTGTCGTCGTCGGCGGGCTACTCGCCTCGACGCTGATCACGCTGGTCTTCGTGCCCTCGCTCTACCTGCTGGTCGAACGCGGCCGCGAACGGCGGCGGGCGATTCGTGGCCGGCGGAAGGCGGCCCGGAGAGCCGGCGTCCACCTCCCGCAAGCAGCTCCGGCGATGCAGCGGTCCCGGGCTGAAGTTCAGGCCTGAGCGCGTTAGCGATTCAGTTCCCGCTGCCCCATCGGTACTGCAACCGGGCGTAGTAGAAGCCGCCGTTCGTATCGAACGGCGCGCGCGTGCTGTACACGTTGCCGATCACCGTCGGGTTCGGATTGCGGTCGGCTGTGCCGTCCAACGCGTTGCGGCCGCCGATCACGAAACGGGTGCGGTCGTCGATCCGCACCGCCGCCTCAAGGTCGAACAGGTAGGAGCCGCCGTAGTTCCAGGCGTCCCGGGGATCCCACCAGCCGTCGAAGTAGCCGAGGCGTCCCAGCAGTTCGACGCGCCCGATCTCGTGATGCACGGAGGCGTTCCAGCGCAGTCCCGGAAGTGCGTCGCGCAGTTCGCGGATTCTCCGAGCGTCCAGAGTCGCCGGGTTGTGCTCGACGACTTCGGTGCGGGTCAGGTTGACCGCGAAATCGAGCGTCGTGTGGCCGCCCCAGGCCGGCGGCTGCCAGGACGCGACCAGGTCGACGCCCTCCGTGCGGGTCTCGAAGTCGTTGGCGAAGAAGCGGAAGTTCGCGAGATTCGCGGCGCTGGTTATGCCCTCGGCCAGGAGCTCGTCCACTTCGTCCGCATCCAGGGCGAAAAGCTGGGTTACGCCCAGGCGGTCACCCAGATCGATGCGGAACACGTCGGCGGTGAGCAGGAACGATCCCCGCTCCAGGACCATGCCCGCCGCCAGATTCAGTGACTTCTCGGCGTCCAGGGCCTTGCCGCCGCGCAAAGCCGCCACCCGCGAGGTCGACGGAATCGTGCCGTTGTTGACGAGCTCCATCAGGTGGGGATCCCACTGCGTCGAGACGTTGAACGCGTTCTGCTGGCCGGGCGTGGGCGCCCGAAAGCCGGTGCTGACACCGCCCCGTAGGGCCAGGCCGGGGGCGACCTCCCGGCGGCCCGCCAGCTTGCCGTTCACCGTCGAGCCGAAATCGTCATAGTTCTCGAAGCGGAGCGCCGCCCCCACCGTCCACGAATGGTCGGAGGGGCCGTACTCCAGGTCGCCGTACACGGCGGTGTTCGAGCGGTTCCAGTCACCGGCCGCGATCGGACTGAAGCCCGGGAAGCCGTTCGCGCCCGAACTGAAGCCCTGCTGCGCGTACGGACCGATTCGCCATGAATCCATGTCGCCGAGGCCGATCTCGAACCCTTCGTTGCGCCACTCCAGGCCGGCGGCGAGGTGGAGCCGCTCGCTCAGGTTGCGGGCGACGTCGAAGTTCGCGCTCACCTCCTCCTGGGTGTAGGCGCCGGGGTCGAAGGCGGTCGGGGTGTCCGGGCCCAGGGATGCGTTCACACTGTCGTAGAGGAAGAAGTCCGCCTCGTTCGAGCCGGTGCTGACGCTCGCATCCCAGGTCGTCCCCGAAGCCGTGTACCCGCGCACGCCGACGACCAGGGCGGCGTCCGTGCGATCGCCGCCGAACACCGGCTGGAAGCCGCCGGGGAACACCTCCTGGTAGCTGAAGCAGTTCGGGTCGGCAAACACTCGGGCAAGCGCGCTCTCGTCCGGCACGCCGTTCGTGATCGAGACGGTCGGACAGCCGGCCGATCCGTCCACGACCCCGTCGGCGGCGTCCAGGACGTCGCCGATCAGGAGCGTTGCCCCGCCGTCGTTGCTGAACACCGCGTCGCGGGTGTTCGGATTGCGGAAGAAGAAGTTGCGGCTCCCCACCCGCCGGTTGGCGTAGTTCGCATGGCCGTAGAACTGGGAACCGCCGCCCCCCAACGGGCGGCCGAAGTTCGCCCACAGCTTGAGGTCGTCCTCGACCTCCGGCGCGCCGAAGAGCTGCGCCGGGTCGGCCACATGAGTGTTGCCCGCGGCGATCAGGAGCGCGGCGTCGGCCCGCTGAACGTTGCGGTTCGTCGACCCGGAGCCGCCGTATTCCAGGCTGAGATTGACGAAACCGGTGTCGCCCCACGGCAGGCCGACGTTGCCGGCGAAGGTCACGGACTCCCCGTCCCCCCGGCCGTAGGCGCCGGTCAGAAGCTCCAGGGAGCCGCCGGAGCTGGCGTCCTTGAGCAGGAAGTTCATCACCCCGGCGATCGCGTCCGAACCGTACTGCGCCGAGGCGCCGTCGCGCAGCACCTCGACCTGGCGCAGCGCGATCGCGGGGATCGTCGACAGGTCCGGCCCCTGGGCGCCGTGCGATACGCCGATCCGCGACCAGAGGATGACCGCGCCCCGATGGCGCCTCCTGCCGTTGACGAGCACCAGGGTGTGGTCGGGCGCCAGGCCGCGCAGGTTCGTCGGCCGCACGACGACCGCCGCGTCGCCGGAGGTGGCGCTGATGTTGAGCGACGGAACCACGTTCCGCAGCAGCGCGTCGAGGTTCGTCTCGCCCTGATGCGCCACGTGCTCGGCCGAGATCACATCGACCGGCGCCATCGACTCCGTGATCGACCGCTGCCGCGCGCGGGTGCCAGTGACAACGATCTCCTCGTGGACATGTGCGGCCGGATGATCGGACTCGGCTTCGGCGTGCCCATCGCGCTCGTCGTGGCCCCGCTCTGCCGCGGCATCCCGCTCGTCCGCGTGAGACGCCGCCTCGTCCTCGACCTGTTGGGCCCACAGTGAACGGGGCCCTGCGAAGCCTACGAGGAGCAGCGCAACCGCGGCGAGCCAAACGCCACGGCGCAAGGAAGAACCGTCACCGTCCATCCGGCTGGGACTCGTTCCAGTAGCGGTCATGGAACCGCAACAAGTCCACGCCGCGGGTTTCGTAGAACCAGACCGGGTTGTGATCCACACCTGGTGCAACCAGCCGTTCCGCGGGAACACCCAGTCCAACCAGGTAGCCCAGGTACTCCAGGCTGGCCTCGTAGTTGAATCCCTTGTTTCCCAGCCAGATCATGATGTTCAGTGGCGGCTGCATTCCATCTTGCGCGTAGGACCGGGCAAGGCTGTACGCATCGTTACCCTTGCCGAAGTCGAACGACCTGGCGCTCTCCGCTGGCCGTGCCCTTGGGTCCCGTTCAACGCCGTCGTTTTCGAAGACCAGCTTTTCAACCGCATAGCCGGGGCCACCAGGTGCAGCGGAGATGAACAGGTGGGGATACTTGAACATGATCCGCGTAGTCCCTCGTCCACCCTGGGAAAACCCCTGCAAGCCACGACCACCGCGATGTGCCAGGGTGCGGTAGGTGCGGTCGATGTGTGGAATCAACTCCCGGACAAAGACCTCTTCCCCCCTGGACTCCTCGTAGTCGTACCAGCTCACCCTGCCACCGTTCGCCCAGACGAAGATCACCGGGCGCACGGCGCCGGAGGCAACGGCGGCATGCAGGTGCTCCGCTATGCCGATGCTCCTTGATTCGTTGCCCGGTCGCCCGCCGTGCAGGTAGTAGATCACCGGATAGCGGGTGTTGCGCTTCGCGGCATCGTCGTACCCTGGCGGAAGGTAGATGTTGTAGCCCACCGGAATACCCATGGACGAACTGTTGAACGTCGCGTGAGTCACTCCCGGAATCCTGCGATCCTCGGCAGGCGCGTTGACCCAACTGAAGGGTCCGCGCCCGCGCGCAAGGAACGCGCTGACCTCGCCGGGGTCCGCCCGGCCGTCTCTGTTTGAATCCAGCAGTGAGAACGCGCCTGGCATCACTTCGTCTTCCGTCAGCACGCCATCGCCGTTGCGATCGACCATGAAGGCGTTCTCCGCCTGGCCATCCGCATCGTCGTCCGGCTCTTGAGTTTCCGCCTGGAGACTGCCGGTTTGGACCTCATCGGTCTGAGTACTGCCGGTTTGCCTGACTGCCGTCGCCAGTAGCGGCTGTGCAGTCGCCAGCACCAGGAGCGCACCGGCGAGGCTGCGGCCAAGCCTGGAACCGTCGCTTCTGAAACGACAGTTCCAACACGACTTCCAAGCCACCATCAGGGAACCCCCGTTTCCAAATCTCCGCCCGGTTCGTGCCGACCCGCGAGGACCCTACTCCTTCGCCAGGCCGAAGACAAAGACCACGTTGCCCATCGCGACGACGATCCGCTGCTCACCGCCCACGGCGTAGCTCATCGGCGAGGCGTGCGGTGCAGCGCCCAGTGAAATCCGCCACAACGGCTCACCGGTTTCCTCGTCGAGAGCGAAGAAGTAGCCATCGACGCTGGCGCTCCAAACCAACCCCCCCGCGGTGGCGAGGACGCCGCTGCGGGTCCGCGGCGTGATCGGAAACTCCCAGCGGACCTTTCCCGTCGTCGCCTCGATCGCCCGGATGGCGCTGTGATAGCGATCGGCCTCACCCGGCATCCGGTGACCGCCGCCGAGGAAGATGCTGCCCTCCTCGTACTCGTCGTCCCGCTGGTAGTAGATGCCCTCCGCGTCGAAGGAGTTCACGTAGAGCAACCCGGCGCTCGGACTGTAGGCGGGCGACCACCAGTTCGTCGCGCCACCGGCGATCGGCGCGACGCGGGTGCCCTCCGTCGTCGGGAACACGTTCTCGCGCAGGATCGGCCGGCCGTTCTCGTCCAGGCCGTGGGCCCAGGTCTGAAGGGCAAACGGCTCGCCGAGCAGGAACTGTCCACTCTCCCGGTCCAGCAGATAGTAGAAGGCGTTGCGGTTCGCCCAGAGCATCACCTTCCGCAACTCGCCCGAAAGCTCGACCTCCGCGAGCACCGGCACCTGGATCGCGTCCCAGTCCCAGACGTCGTGGGGCGTGAACTGGAAGTGCCAGACGATCTCCCCGGTCTTCCCGTCGAGCGCCAGCACGGACGACGAGTACAGGTTGTCGCCGAGCCGCAGGTCCCCGTTCCAGTCCGGCGCCGGATTGCCGCCACCCCAGTAGATGAGGTCGAGTTCCGGGTCGTAGACGCCGGTGAGCCAGGTCGGCGCTCCGCCAGTGCGCCACGAATCGCCCTCCCAGGTCTCATTTCCCGGCTCTCCCGGTCCCGGCACCGTGTACGTGCGCCACCTGCGCTCACCGGTCGCCGCGTCGTAGCCGTCGATGAAACCGCGGATGCCGAACTCGCCGCCCGCGATGCCGGTCACCACCGTGTCGCCGACGACGAGAGGCGCCGCCGTCTTGCTGTAGCCCTTCGTGTGGTCGGCAACTTCCGTGTCCCAGAGCAGGGACCCGGAACGCGCGTCGATCGCCACCAGGTGGGCGTCGTTCGTGCTCATGTACAGGGTCTCGCCCAGGATCGCCACGCCGCGGTTGTTCCGCCCGCAGCACAGACTGATGCCGTCGGGCAGCGGGTGCTCGTAGCGCCAGTACGCCCGACCTGTCGTCGCATCGACCGCCGTCACGTTGCTCGGCGACTCGGTGATGAACATGACGCCGTCGACCACCAGGGGCGTCGTCTGGTTCCGGTCGAGCTGCGGGATCTGGTGCGCCCACTTCAACTCCAGACGGCCCACGTTCTCGCGGTCGATCTGATCCAGCCGGCTGTAGCGCTGCCCGTGCAGGGCGCCGTGGTACATCAACCAGTTGTGCGGCTCGTCGTCCGAGTTGACGAGCCGTTCCCAGGTCACCGGCGAGAGAACCGGCATGCCCTCGCCCGCCAACTCCTGGCCCGGCACAGTCTGCGCGGCGAGCAGGAGCAGTAACGCTCCGACCCAGCCTGTCCGCCTCACGATTCGCTCCCCCGCAGCGAGGCCAGGTAGGCGACCAGGTCGTCCCGCTCGTCGTCCGACAACGGCTCCGCAGGCATCGTCGATTCGAGGATCCGTTCCACGGACCGCAGACCCGCCTTGGCGAACGAACGCAGTCGCTCCTCGCCGTCCATGATCCGAAGGTTGAACGTGTCCTCGCCCATCCGCAGCCCTTCGACCACCGTGCCGTCGGCACGGTTGACCCGCACCGTCCACCATCTCGGCGCGACCTCGGCACTCGGCTCGGTCAGATCCTCCGCGAGTTCGTTGGGACCGCGCCGCTCGCCCACCCGCGACAGGTCCGGGCCCAACCGGCCGCCGCGCCCGTCCACCATGTGGCAGCGCCCGCAGTCCAACCGCCCAAACACCTGCCGACCAACCTTTGGCGAACCCGGTAGCGAGTCCACGTCGACCCTGTCCGAGAGCGTCCGGAGATAGGTCACCAGTTGCCAGATCACCTGCTCCTTCTCACGCCGCAGACCCCGCATCGAGGTGCCTTCGATGCCGTCCCGTATGACCCGAAAGAGCCCGGCATCCGTCGTCGCATGCCGGAAACTCCCCGTCGTCAGATCCGGACCATCCGCCTCAACCCCGCCCTTCGCGTCCACGCCGTGGCAACTCGTGCACTTCGACAGGAAGAACCGCTGCCCCATCCGCACATCGATGCCACCGGTGTACGGGTTCTCCAACTCTTCCGCCGCCACGCTCGTCGTCAAGACCACGAGAAGCAGCAGCACGTTCGGCCCACCCGACGCCACCGCTTTGACCGTGGTGAGCCAAGGACGAACGCGGCTCAGGTACGGCCCGCAAGCCCGACGCCGTCCAGCCGGCTCGGGGCTCCGAGGGGAGGGTCCCAGCGAAGCTGTCGGCAAGCGACGGCCGACCACCTCGAAGCAACCTGCGCCCAACCGGAGCGCAGCCGACCGCAGCGAGCGCCAACCTCTCATCAATCCGACAAGCGCTCGCGGTCGCTGGGACCCTCCCCTCGGAGACCCGAGCCGGCGGGTGCAGCCAGTGCCGCCAGTGCCGCTACTCGCCACCGCCCTCCGGCTCCGGCCGCCGTTTCGGCTCGACCTTGGCCACGGTCAGCAGCGATTCGACGCAGTCGCGCAGCGACTCGTCGAACGGCCGGAAGGTGATTCCCGTCGCCTCGCACATCCGATCGTTGCGTAGTTCGACGCCGGCCCAGATGCCGCGTAGTTCCTCTTCCCGCTTCTGGATGTGCTCGGGATGGCCGTCCTCGACCTCCGGCGTGTCATGGCGGAGTTCCGGCAGCAGGCGGTCGATCCCGGCGTTGATCTCCTCCACCGGCACCGCGTCCGCCGACCAGGCGATGAAACGTTCGCCGTTCTTGACGTTGATGCTCTCGAGCAGCCGGATGTGACACTCCGCGTCGTCACGCACGTCCACCGTCATCCAGGGCCGATAGGCCTGGGTCTGCGCGCACTCGCCGAGCAGCATGAGCTCGATGTTGTGCTGCCAGGGGCCCTTGTCCTTCTGGTGGGCCGACAGGATGGGGCCCACGTTGTCGCCCGGGCAGCACGTGATCGCGTCCCAGCGGCCGCTCTTCTCCGCAGCCTCGCTGAACGCCTTCTGAGCGTAGATCTTGCTCATCGAGTAACCGTGACCGCGCTCGGGCGTCCGCTTCGGATTCGACTCGTCCGGATAGCGGTCCTCGTACAGGACGGGGCGCCGAACGAACTCGTAGATGTCGGCCTCCATGATGACCGCGGCGATGCTCGAGGTGACGACAACCCGCGTGACCGAGCCCGACTTCTCGATGCTCGCGACGATGTGGTCGCACACGTTCTTCACGTAGTCGAAGTCGTTGTAATCGCTGACGTGCGCGATGTGGGCGACGCCGTGGCAGCCGGCGAAGATGTCGTCGAAGCAACCCGCCTCGTCCAGGTTCGCCGAGTGGATCGTGAGCCGGCCCGAGGCGAAGCCGTTCATCTCGCGAAGAAACGTCGTCTTCGCCGGATCGTTCGCGTCGCGCACGCAGGCGCGCACCCGGTAGCCCTTGTCCAGCAGCAAGCGAACCGTCCAACCGCCGACGAAACCGGCGGCGCCGGTCACCGCGACCGTGCCGCCCTTCGGAATCGGAGCCATGTAGTTTCTCCTTCGTTTGGTTCGCGCGACGATACCCGACGGCGAACCTGCTAGCTTTGCAGAGTCTTACCGAGCGGCCCGTGAACACCGAATCCGTCGAAAAGGTCCAGTGCGGCGACCGCACTTACGACCTCCGCCGCCTGCGACCCGAAGCCCGCGACGACATCGTGGGCCTGGCCCGCGCCCTGCCCGAGATCGACCTGCAGTTCCTGCGCTCCGACCTCACCGACCCGGACGTGGTCGAGGGCTGGATCCGCGACGCGAGTTCCGGCAGCCGTTTCACGACCCTGGCCTACTACGACGGCGAACTGGTGGGCTACGGCAGCCTCAATCTGCGAAGCCTGCAGTGGATGAGCCACATGGGTGAGATCCGCGTGATCATCGCGGAGGGACACCGCCGCTCCGGGCTCGGACGGGTCCTGACCCAGCGCGTCTTCGATATCGCGCACGATCTCGGCCTGCTCAAGATCGTGGCGCAGATGACGCGCGAGCAGATCGGCGCCCGCCGGCTCTTCGAGCGGCTCGGCTTCTCGCCCGAGGCCCTCCTCACGGACTGGGTGATCGATCGCTCCGGGCGCACGCGCGACATGATGATCATGTCGTACGATGTCGACCCGGGGGACCGGAGCGGCAACTGAGCCACCGCCACCGGCGCCGCATCCGCGTCGTCTCCTGGAACGTGAACGGCCTGCGCGCGTGCGGGCGCAAGGGCTTCCTCGACTGGCTGGGAACCAACCGGGCGCAGATCGTCGGTCTTCAGGAGACGAAGGCCCGCGCCGAACAGTTGCTGCCGGAACTGCGAAAGCCGAGCCGCTGGCACACGCACTTCTTCAGCGCCGAACGCCCCGGCTACTCGGGCGTCGGCCTCTACTCGCGCCTGAAACCGACCTGGGTGCGCACTTCCCTCGGCGAGCACCGCTTCGACGCCGAGGGCCGCCTCCAACTGGCGCTCTTCGGGCAACTGCTCGTCGCCAACGTCTACTTCCCCAAGGGCAGCGGCACCAAGCGCGACAACAGCCGCGTGCCGTACAAGCTGGACTTCTACCGTGCGCTGTTCAAGCAGCTCGACCAGGCCAGGCAGGCCGGCTACCGGGTCCTCGTGATGGGCGACTTCAACACCGCGCCGCAGCCGATCGACCTCGCGCGGCCGAAGCAGAACCTGAGGAACTCGGGCTTCCTGCCCGAGGAGTGCGAAGAACTCCAGCGCTGGCTCGACGCCGGCTGGGTCGACACCTTCCGCAGCCTGCACCCGGACACGGTGCGCTATAGCTGGTGGAAGCAGGCGTTCCATGCCCGTGAGCGCAACGTCGGCTGGCGGATCGACCTCGTGCTCGCCTCCGAAGCGGCCATGGCCTTCGTGGAACGCGCCTTCATCTCGACCCGGGTCACCGGTTCCGACCACTGCCCCGTGGGCGTCGACCTCGCGGCCGAGGTGCTCGAATGAACGACACGGGTTCGACGCCGCGCCGCGCAACCACCGCCGACGGCATCCGCCGTCGCATGGCCGGCTTCTCCACACGGGAAGGGATCGAAAAGGGGCTGAACTTCAGGCTGCAGCCGACCGACGTCCTGATCGCCACCTACCCCAAGGCCGGTACGACCCTGATGCAGCAGATCGTCCACGGTCTGCGCACCGGCGGCGACATGAACTTCGACGAGATCACGGAGGTCGTGCCGTGGCTCGAGCTTGCCCACGACCTCGGCCTCGACCTCGACGCCCCGCAGCGCGCCGAGCCGCGCGCGTTCAAGACCCACTTCGACTGGAACTCGACGCCCAGGGGTGGCCGCTACATATTCATCGCCCGCGACCCCGCCGACTCGCTGGTCTCCTTCTTCCACTTCTTCAGCGGCTGGGTGTTCGAGACCGGCAGCGTCTCGATCGAGGACTTCGCCCTCGAGTACGTCCTCCAGGGATCGCGCAGCGGCCGCTACTGGGACCACCTGGTGTCCTGGTGGCCGAAGCGCCTCGACGAGGACACCCTCTGGCTCTGCTTCGAGGACATCGTCGCCGACCTTCCGACCGCCACCGCCCGCGTCGCCACCTTCCTCGGCCTCGACCCGCGGCACCCGAACGTCGAGATCGCGATCCGCCAGGCATCGATCGACTTCATGCGCGAAAACGGTTCCAGATTCGACGACCACCTGGTCCGCAACGCCCGCAACGCCGACCTCCGGCACCACCTCGAAAGTCCGCAAGGGCAAGTCCGGCGAAGGTCCCCGCGAGGTACCCCCCGAGGTCCTCGAAGTCTGGAACCGGGAGTGGAAGGAGGTCGTCGAACCCACTACGGGGCATGGGTCGTACGCGGACCTGCGTGGCGCGATTGCGAAGCTGCCCAACGGCTGACCGGTTGCGCCCGTAGCGGTTCGGGCTCGCCGCTTTGCGGCATCGCCTTGATGCGGACCAGAAGGTCCGCGCACCCAGAGCACGGCCGTTGCATTGGCCAAACGCTCTACTGCAACCCAATCGACGACGCCCAGCCCAGTCGGAAGGAGGGATCTACTCCCAGTCGGGCCTCGCCTCGCGCACCAGCCCGCTCAGCACCGACGTCCAGCCCAGTCGGGTCAGGAGGGGTCGGCTCCCAGGTGCCTCTGAACGAGCGACGCCCGACGACATCTCACCAACCACCGACCAACCGGAGCGAGTGAAGCGGAGTGAGCGTCCACCCCCTCCCATCTCCTTCTCAGGCGCTCACGCCACCTGGGAGCCGACCCCTCCTGACCCAAGACGGGCGGGTGCGTCCTCCGCTCCGCTGCCGCGGCGCTCCGGCTCTGCGGCGCTGCGGCGCTCCGGCTCTGCGGCGCTGCGGCGCTGCGGCTCTGCGGCGCTGCGGCGCCGCTAAAGCAGGCCGCCCTCCGGCGCCGGCCGGGCGCGCTGGTTGTAGAGCAGCCTCTTCAGGCGTGCGCGTTCCTCGTCGGAGAGGTTCGCGTAGTCGATCGCCTCGCCGCTCGAGACGTCCATGCCGCGCTGGACGGCGGGCCGGGCGCCGACTTCCTCGAACCAGCGCTTGAAGTACGGGAACTCCTCGATGTCCTGCTCCTGGTCCTGCCAGCGGACCGTCCACGGGTAGCAGATCATGTCGGCGATCGTGTACTCGTCGCCGATAAGGTACCGCCGGTCGTAGAGACGGTTGTTCATCACGCCGTACAAACGGTTCACCTCGTCCGTGAAGCGGCGCACCGCGTAGCCCTGGTCGCCCTCCGTGTCGCGCAGGCGACGGAAGTGGCCGCACTCGCCCGACTTCGGCCCCTGGTTCGCCATCTGCCAGATGAGCCACTGGTTCACCTCGTGACGCGCGCGCAGCTCCTGGGGGTAGAACTGCCCGGCCTTCTCCGCGATGTAGATCATGATCGCGCCCGACTCGAACAGCGCAACCGGTTCACCGCCATCCGCCGGCTCGTGGTCGACCATGGCCGGCATCCTGTTGTTCGGCGAGATGGCCAGGAACTCCTCCTTGAACTGATCGCCGAAGCCGATCCGGCAGGGCACGATGCGATACGGCAAACCGCACTCCTCGAGCAGGATGGTGACTTTCTTGCCGTTCGGCGTCGGCCAGTAGTGCAGATCGATCATGGGCGATGCTCCCTGGGCAGAGCCCGGCGCGGCGGCCTCGACCGCCGACATTGAGGTGAACGCCGGAGGTTAGCGGACTCGCCGCCCAACAGCCGACCAAATCCCCACGGGGCGTGACCCGCAACGCGATCCCAAGACCGGAGACCGATACCGACCCTGTTGCCGGCACGCCGTTGCCATAGGATTCCCGAACGAGCCGCAACGGTGGTCGGCCACTGGCCTCCTTCGACGGCCAGTTCCTCAAGAGGCCCTCAACCGCCGACTGAGCCCCCTTTCTCCCGGAACTTCAGGACAGACCGACGATGCTCCGCCAATTCACGATCAAGGGCTTCAAACGCTTCCGCGACGCAACAAGCGTCGACCTTGAGGACATCACGCTGTTGGTCGGCGTGAACAACAG
Source organism: Acidobacteriota bacterium (assembly GCA_021296535.1). Classification (GTDB taxonomy): domain Bacteria; phylum Acidobacteriota; class Thermoanaerobaculia; order Multivoradales; family Multivoraceae; genus Multivorans. The sequence continues at coordinate 99,143 of JAGWAG010000013.1, forward strand.
CGGAAAGTCGACGATCCTCCAAGCCCTGACCCTCTTCCAGTACTGCATCGAGATCACCCGGAAGTACAACGGGAATGGCCGTCGAGCCGACGATTTGGTGCTGGCCAGCCGAACGACCGGCTTCGAGGAGTTCGGCGTCGTTCCCGCCGCTCATCCCGGCGACCTCTGGCCCGACGGGCTAATCACCCGGAAATCCAAACCGAGACCCATCTCACTAAAGGCCGCGTTCACCAACGGCTCCGAAATCGAGTTTCAGATCCGGATCAGCTACAACCGCTTCAGCATCCAACCAAGCGCTAAGGGCCCGTGGCAAGAAGCAGTACACCGCCGAGAGATTCGCCTGATTCCCATCTTCGCCGGCTTCTTGCCTCAGGAGGAGTACCTGACGCCGCCTGCACGGCAGGACAGGTTGCGCCTCCAGCGGCACGGCGAGACGATCCGGAATCAGCTCTGGCATCTACAGCAAGACGAGCCGCAGCGCTGGCGAAAGCTCCAAGAGCTATTGGCCGAGTTGTTTCCAGAGAGCACCGTCGATGTGGACTTCAATCTCGACATTGACCGTTTTCTCAAGGCCACCTACAAGGACCAAGCTCTACGACGCAGGCGAGACGTCATCACGTCCGGGTCTGGATTCCACCAAGCCCTTCAAATCCTAGCATCCGTACTGACACCCGGCGCGGCGATGTTCCTTCTCGATGAACCGGACGCACACCTACACGCTCGCTTACAAGGCCAACTAATGGCCATCTTGGAGCGCCTGGCTCGTGAAGAAGGCGAGCAGTTCGTGCTTGCTACGCACTCCCCTCAACTCCTGAACGCAGCACCGTCGGGCTCCATTCGCGTTTGCATGGCCGGCCAGGCCGTTCCTTTCACCGTCCAACCAGACCAGCTCCTCCTATTGAGCGATTTGGGCGCCATGGACCAGATGGAACTGGTGCCATTGCTGGTGAACCGTGTCGTTGTCTTCGTGGAGAACAAGAGCGACCGCAAGCTCCTGGAGGCCTTTGCTCGAAAGCACTGGGGAGCGAAGAAGCAGCAGGCGATATGGCGCCACCTGACATTTCTGTACACGTACCAAGGGCCCATAGAGGCTCGCGTACTCGATCTGGCGCGTCAAGTCCGAGACATCGTTACGAGCCCTGGAATCGAGAGTGGGGTCACTACGAGGTTCTTGGCAATCGGAGATCGTGACTACCGCACCAACAAGACGCGCCTGAGAGCGCTACGAGACCGGAACGCCACCGCCAAAAGCGATGCGTACAAGCTCGACTTTAGACTCGTCCTTTGGGAGGAGAATGAAGTCGAGAACTACCTCTTGGATCTAGACGCCATTCTGCGCGCGCTCGATTCAAACGCCGCCGTAACGGCCAAGAAAACGGCGTGGCGCAGAGTGCGACGACGCTTCATTCGCGAATGGGAGCGCCGACTGGGAGATCAGCGGGAACACATCTGGGTAAGGGTGGCCGAGAGAATCCAACAAGAAGACCGTCGACTGAGCCTGACGACTGCGATGGGCCAAGCTCAGGAGGAGGTCGCACTTGAGGACGCGAACTTGGCACACTGGTGCGACGCTAAGAAGGTGCTGAGCGGCCTTCGAGGTTGGTTGCAGCAAGAGGGGTTCCCCTTCCACCTAACTCAGGAAGAGGTGATCCACCACATGAACACCGTACCGCCAGATGTCCAGAGGACGCTTCGCTTGCTCCAACGGCTCAGACCAAAACGCCGGCGAAGCGCCGTGGCCAAATCCTAGAGCCGGAAGGGTCCACCGCGATACGCTGTCCTTCGCCTTGCCGACACACGGCGGGCGCCACAGGAGGTACGCGGTGCACTACAGGACGACCACTCTCGCAGCAACGATCGGCGCTCTCGCACTCGCCGGACTCGCGGCCCCATCCGCGGCGGCGGAACCGGCCGACGCCGCAGCCCAGCTTTCCGCCGCAATCCAGGCCGCGCCCGATGACCGGCGGGACGGAGCGCGCGTGCTCGGCTGGGACGACGACGGCAAGGTCGTCGAGCTTCGCGCCGGCAGCAACGACCTGGTCTGTCTGGCCGCCATGCCGGGCGCTCCCCAATGGAGCGTCGCCTGCTACCACGAGTCGCTCGAGCCGTTCATGGCCCGCGGCCGCGAGCTGCTTGCCCAGGGCATCGAAGGCCAGGAACGGATCGACATCCGCGAGCGCGAGATCGCCGAGGGCAAGCTTGCGATGCCACGCGAGCCTCGCACCCTCTACGTCCTCCACGGCAGCGGCTTTGATGCCGAAGCCGGCGAAGTCACGGACGCCTATCTGCGCTGGGTCATCTACACCCCCTACGCGACCGCGGAGTCGACCGGTCTCACCACTCGCCCGGTTCCCGGAGCCCCGTGGCTCATGGCGCCCGGCACGGCCGGAGCACACGTCATGATCAACCCGCCCCGGCCCGGCGCTCCGTGAGCACCGCTTTCAGCGACAGCCCCTTCCGGGACATCGTCGGTCCGTCTTCCCAGTTCTACATCTCGCAGCGCCTCCGGCTCCACTACCTGAGTTGGGGAAACGAGGACAAGCCGCCCCTGGTGCTGATTCACGGCGGCCGGGATCACGCGCACAACTGGGACTGGGTGGCGAACGCGCTCCGCCACGACTACCACATCGTGGCGCCCGACCTGCGCGGCCACGGCGACAGCGAGTGGGCGATCGGCGGGATGTACGCGATCACCGACTTCGTGCTCGACATCGCGCAACTTCTCGAGGCGCTCGACCGCTTTCCGGTGCGGATCGTGGCCCACTCCCTGGGCGCGAACATCGCGCTCCACTACACCGGGTTCTATCCCGACAACGTCCACAAGCTGGTGGCGATCGAAGGCATGGGGCCACCTCCCCGCATCCTCAGTGACCGGGTCAACGCGGCGGTCGATGAGCGCATGCGAGGCTGGGTCGGCAGCATGCAGAAGCTCGCCGGGCGCCAACCGCGCCGGTACCCGTCACTCGACGCGGCGGCCGAGCGGATGCAGGAAGTGAACAGCTTCCTGAGCCCCGAACAGGCGCGGCACCTCACCGTCAACGGGATGGCGCGCAACGAGGACGGCACCTACACCTGGAAGTTCGACAACTACGTTCGCTCCTTCCCGCCCTACCGCTACGACGAGGAGGAACTGCGCAGCATCTGGGGCCGGATCACCTGCCGCACCCTGCTCGTGCGCGGCACGGAGAGCTGGGCCAGCGACCCAATCGAGGACGGCCGCATCGACGCGTTCCAGAACGCGGAACTCCGCAACTTCGAGGGCGCCGGGCACTGGGTCCACCACGACCAGCTCGACAACTTCGTCGCTGTCGCCCGGGACTTTCTCGCCGATTAGGCCGGGAGCCACAATGGCCATGACAGCAGGCGATCCACCCACCGAAGCTGCCGCCGCATCGAAGGCCGCCCCGGTCAGGGCCGGCGAACGGATCGCGGCGATCGACGTCCTGCGCGGGTTTGCCGTGCTCGGCATCCTGGCGATGAACGTGCAGAGCTACTCGATGATCTCGGCGGCTTACTTCAATCCCACAGCGAACGACAAGGCTGAAGGCGCCGGTTTCGCGGTGTGGCTCCTGTCCCACGTGTTCTTCGACACGAAGTTCATGTCGATCTTCTCGACGCTGTTCGGCGCCGGCATGGCGCTCATGGCGGAGCGAGCCGCCGCCCGCAACGCGTCGGCCACCGGCGTCCACTACAGGCGGCAGTTCTGGCTGCTGGTCCTGGGCCTCGCCCACGCCCACCTGATCTGGTACGGCGACATCCTGGTGCCGTACGCGTTGTGCGGCTTCATCCTGTACAGCCTGCGCAACCTGAAGCCGAAGAAGCTCTTGATCGCGGGCTTCGCCATGACCGCCGTCACGCCGGTCATCTTCCTGTTCACCGCGTGGTCGATGCAGTACTGGCCTCCAGAGGTAGATGACGCAATGACGCTGGGCTGGGCGCCGGCGGCGGCGGCAGCGGAGGCCGAGATCGCGGCCTATCAGTCGGGCTGGCTCGGCCAGATGTCCGAGCGGGTCCCGATGGCCATCGGGCTGGAAACGAGCGTCTTCCTGCTCGTCTTCCTGTGGCGCTCCGGCGGCCTGATGCTGGTCGGCATGGGGCTCTACAAGCTCGGCGTGCTCTCCGCGAAACGATCCTCAGCGTTCTACCGGCGAATGGCGTTCGCCGGACTCGGACTCGGGCTGCCAATCGTCGTTGCCGGCGTCGTCTACAACACGCACCACGACTTCGCGTTCGAGCACTCGCAGTTCCAGGGGCAGACGTTCAACTACATCGGCTCGCTCGGCGTCTTCCTCGGCTACGTCGCCGTGGTCATGCTTGCGGTGCAGAACGGCTGGCTGCCGGGCCTGCAGCGCCGGCTTCAGGCCGCCGGACGGATGGCGTTCACGAACTACATCACGCAGAGCGTGATCTGCACGCTGATCTTCTACGGCCACGGCCTCGGCCTGTTCGAGCGAGCGGATCGTCTCAGCCAGATAGGACTCGTCGTCGCGATCTGGATCCTCCAACTGCTCTGGTCGCCCTGGTGGCTCGCGCGCTTCCGCTTCGGTCCGCTTGAGTGGCTGTGGCGATCGCTCACCTACATGAAGTTCCAACCGATGGCCGTACGCTCTCGCGCCTGACCCTCACCCGAAAGGAGCCCCCATGAACCGCAAGCTCTCCGTCGCAACGTGCATCGTCTTCTTCACGCTCGCCGCTCTCGCTGCCGGCACCGCCGCGACGGGTCAGATCGCCCCCCGCCCCGATCAGATCGAGGAACTCCAGAAGGGACCCGCCGAGGGTCCGGTCGTCATGGTCAACCTGCTCCGGTTCAAGGACGAGGCCGACGCTCCGGACGAAGGTCTCTCCGGCGAGGAGGCCTACGGAAGGTACGGCGCCCAGATGGTTCAGTGGATCACCTCCCAGGGCGCGCGTGTGATCTGGTCCGGCCGGGTCGACTCGATGGTGATCGGAGACACGGAGGAACGCTTCCACTCGATCGCCCTGGTCGAGTACCCGTCGCGCGCCGAGTTCCTGCGCATCGCGGGCGATCCGCGCGTCGCCGAGTACTCCGTCCATCGCACGGCCGGACTGGAAATGCAGTGGCTCATCGCGACCACGACCCGGACCGATCTCACCAGGCGTTCGGCCGCCGAAACCTCGAACGACTGAGTTACACTGCCCGCTCGCAAGCAACGCGACTCACGTCAACAACGCTGTTCCCCCTTGGAGGGAAGGAGACCCGCAAATGCGCTTGAGCAAGCTGGCGCCGATCCTGGCCGCGGCCGTGTTTCTCGCCGCCTTCACGACGATCGCCGCGACGCCCATCGCCGCCTCCGAGCACGAAGAACCGGTCGGCAACCTGGCCGAACTGATGCGCGCCATCCTGTTCCCGAACTCGAATTTCCTCTTTGACGTGCAGATGACCGACCCGGGGAGCCCGCCGGACCCGGCCGAAGAGGGTGACGGCACCGTCTCCTCCCTCTTCTCGGGCATCTACACCGGCTGGCAGGTTCCACAACAGGCGGCGCTGGCCCTGGCCGAGGTCGAATCGCTGATCATGAACCCGGACCGCATGTGCCAGAACGGTACGCCGGCGCCGGTCGGCAATGAGGACTACCAGAAGTACGCGAAGCAGTTGACCGAGGTCGCGAAGAAGATCTACGCCGCCGCCCACGAAGAGGACCGCGACACGGTGAGCGACCTGACCAACGCGCTAGCCGGCGCCTGCGAGGATTGCCACGCGATCTATCGCCGGTACCCGGAGTCGTCTCGCTGCAAGTAGTTTCCCGACGCCGCGCACCGGCCTCGCGAACCTGCCGCTGATCTTCCATGCGTAGCCTCTTCGAGTGGGTAGACGCGCTTCCCAGCAGCATCGCGCTGCGGGAATCGCTCAACGCGTACCCGACCATGCTGACGGTCCACGTCGTCAGCATGTGCCTGTTCGCCGGCCTGATCGCCTACTGGGACATGCGGCTGGTCGGGTTGACGCTCAAGAAGGTGCCGGTGTCCAACATCCCGACCCGGCTCTTCCCGTGGGCTCTGACCGGCTACGGAATCAACCTGATCACCGGCGGACTGCTGCTCTACAGCCAGCCGATGCGCTACTACGACAACTTCTACTTCTGGGCCAAGATGGCGCTGATGGTCGTCGCCGGCATCAACATGTTCTGGTTCCACTACGCGACCTACAAGTCGGTCCAGGCGTGGGACCAGGGACGCGAGATCCCGATGAACGCCCGGCTCGCCGGCGTCGTTTCGCTGGTGCTATGGGCGGCCGTCGTGGTCACCGGCCGCATGATGGCGTACGCCGGCTTGATGCCCGAGTGGTGGAACAACCTGAACATCGGCGCCTGAGCCGACCGCGGAGGATGGATCAGTGACGCAGTCCTTTTTCGAGTGGATGCAGGGTCTGTCCTTCAGCGCATGGATGCTGGAAGAGACCTGGGCGTCGCCGATCATCCAGTGCATGCACCTGGTCGCTCTGGTGGCATTCGCCGGCGCCGTCCTGGTAGTCGACATGCGACTGATCGGGCGCGGCCTGATCAAGACGCCTCTCAACCAGCTCGCCCGCGAACTGGACCGCTGGATGATCTGGAGCTTCGTCGCTCTGTTCGTGACCGGCGCGCCCCAGGTGCTGTCCACCGCGCTCAAGCAGTACTACAGCCCGTTCTTCTGGTGGAAGATGCAGATCATCGTCATCGGGCTGCTCTTCACCTTCACGATCCGCCGCCGCGTCGCGTTCGCAGAGGAAGGAACGCTGGGGCACTGGCCCAAGGTGGTCGGCGTGCTGTCGATCGGCATCTGGACCAGCGTCTCGGTCTGGGCGCGCCTGATCGGCCTCCTGTCCTGACCAGGCATTTCACTTCACGCCTCGCCGCGGCCGGTCTTGGGCTCGCAGCGGCCCTCGCGAGCCCGCCGCTCGCGGCTCAGACGGGCGCCTCCGGCGACTGGCCGGTCTTCGGCGGCGATCCCGGCAACAGCAAGTACTCGACGCTCGACCAGATCGACCGCGACAACTTCCAGGATGTCGAAGTCGTCTGGCGCTGGCGCTCGGTCGCCGCCGACACCGAGGTCCCGAGCACCGTGCGGCGCGGTCAGTTCAAGACGATCCCGCTCGAGGTCGGCGGCCGGGTCTTCGTCTCCACTTCCCTCGGCCAGGTCGCCGCGGTCGACGCCGGGAGCGGCGAGACGCTCTGGGCCTGGGACCCGGAGAGCTGGCGCGCCGGCCGGCCCGCGAACCTCGGCTTCCAGCATCGAGGCGTCGCCTTCTGGACGGACGGCGAACGGGAGCGGGTGCTCATTCCCACCCACGATCGCCGGCTCGTGTCGCTCGACGCCGCCACCGGCGAACCGGACCCTGCCTTCGGGGATGGCGGCGCGGTCGAGATGACGCCCCACCTGGGGCGCAAGGTGATGGAGCGTCTGACGACGCACAGTTCGCCGCCGGCCATCTGCGGCAACACGGTGATCGTCGGCTCGATCGTCGCCGATTTCGCCACCCACAAGGAGGCCCCGCCCGGCTTCGTCCGCGCCTACGACATTCCGACCGGCGATCTGGCGTGGGTCTTCCACACGATTCCCCAGGAGGACGAACTCGGTGTCGAGACCTGGGAGAACGAGTCCTGGCGCTACAGCGGCAACACGAACGTCTGGTCGATGATCGCGGTCGACGAGGAAGCCGGCATCGCCTACCTGCCGATCGGGACGCCGACGAACGACCTCTACGGCGGCCACCGTCTCGGCGACAACCTGTACGCCGAGAGCATCGTCGCCGTCGATTGCGAGACCGGCGAACGCCAGTGGCACTACCAGTTCGTCCACCACGGCCTGTGGGACTACGACCCGCCGACCGCGCCGAATCTGTTCGAGGCGACGGTGAACGGCAAGCCGGTACGCGGAGTCGTCCAGGTCACGAAGCAGGCCTTCGCCTTCGTCTTCGACCGGACGACCGGCAAGCCGGTGTGGGAGATCGAGGAACGCGAAGTGCCGCCCAGCGAAGTGCCGGGCCGACCCAACCCTTCCCCACCCGGCCCGCTCCGTTCGACCGCCAGGGCGTCACCGAGGACGACCTGATCGACTGGACGCCCGAACTCCGCGCCGAGGCGCTCGAGATCGCAGCCGACTACGACCTCGTGCCCCTGTACACGCCGCCGCGGATCGAGGGGGCCGGCAAACCGACGGTCCAGTTGCCGGCCGACGGCGGCGGCGCGAACTGGACGGGCGCCGCCGTCGACCCGGCGAGCGGCGTGCTCTACGTCTTCTCCCACACCCGAGCGGCCAGCGTCTCCCTGATCAAGCCCGACCCGAACCGATCCGACCTGAACTTCGTGCCCGACCGCTAAGGACCTCAGGGGCTGCCCCTGGTGAAGCCGCCGTACGGGCGGATCACGGCGATCGACCTGAACACCGGCGAGCACCTGTGGATGGTTCCGCATGGCGTGGGGCCGGTGAACCACCCCGCGATCGCTCACCTGGAACTCGGGCGGCTGGGCCATGCCAACCACACGGCGGCACCCCTGGTCACGCCCACACTGCTCTTCGTCACGGCAGCGCGAGAACCCGACATACCGCCCGAGATCAGCGTCTACGACAAGTCGACCGGTGAGTACCTGGGCGGCATCGAGTTGCCGGAGACACCGAACTCGAACGTAATCAGTTACGAACACGCCGGCCGGCAGTACCTCGCCGTCGCCACCGGCGGCGGCAGGTTCGGCGCCGGCGGCGGCGGCACGCCGCCTGAACTCGTCGTCCTGGCGCTGCCTGTTGCCGCGGAGGAACCGAACGCATGAGAGTCCACACACAGGTCGCCACGCTCACTGCACTCCTTCTCGCCACTGCCGCAGCCTCCCAACCGCCGCCGCGCCGGGCCGAAGCCGCCTACGGCATCGACGACGCCGCCCTGGTCGGCGCCGCCGGGCGCACCGCCGACTGGCTGACCTACGGCGGCACCTACAAGGAGCAGCGCTACAGCACGCTCCACCAGATCAACGACGGCAACGTAGGCGAGCTCGGCATCGCCTGGGTCCAGGAGACGAACACGAAGCGGGGCCTTGAGGCCACGCCGTTGATCGTCGACGGCGTGATGTACGCGACCGGCGCCTGGAACGTGATCTACGCAATCGACGCCGTGACCGGCGAACCGCTGTGGACGTACGACCCGGAGGTGCCGCGCGCCATCGCGATGAAGACCTGCTGCGACGCCGTGAACCGCGGCGCCGCCCTGTACCGCGGCAAGGTGATCTCGGCCACTCTCGACGGACGCCTGATCGCCATCGACGCGGAGACGGGCGAACTCGCCTGGTCGACGATGACGGTGCCCGAGGACTCGATGTACACGATCACCGGCGCCCCCCGGATCGCGAAGGGCAAGGTGATCATCGGCAACAGCGACGCCGAGTACGGCGTGCGCGGCTACGTCGACGCCTACGACGCGGAGACCGGCGAACGGGTCTGGCGCTTCTACACGGTGCCGGGCAATCCTGCGGACGGCTTCGAGAACGAAGCGATGCGGATGGCCGCCGAGACCTGGACCGGCGAGTGGTGGACCGGCGGTGGCGGCGGCACGGTGTGGGACTCCATCGTCTACGACCCGGAACTCGACCTGCTCTACATCGGCGTCGGCAACGGCGCGCCCTGGGACCGGAACCTCCGCAGCCCCGGCGGGGGCGACAACCTGTTCCTGTCTTCGATCGTGGCGCTCAAGCCCGACACCGGCGAGTACGTCTGGCACTACCAGACGACTCCCGGCGACACCTGGGACTACACCGCGACCCAGCCGATCATGCTCGCCGAGCTGCCGATCGGCGGCCGGGTGCGCCAGGTCCTCATGCAGGCGCCGAAGAACGGGTTCTTCTACGTCCTCGATCGCCGCACCGGCGAGCTGATCTCGGCCGAGGAGTTCGTCACCGTGACCTGGGCCAGCCACGTCGACCTCGCGTCCGGGCGGCCCGTCGAGCTCGCCGGAGCGCGCTACACCGACCAGGCCGTCGCCGTCTCGCCCGGCCCGCTCGGCGGTCACAACTGGCACCCGATGGCGTTCAGTCCCGACACCGGACTCGTGTACATCCCGGCGATGGAGATATCTAACTTCTACGTGCCTGACCCGAACTTCGAGTACACCCCGGGCCAGTGGAACCTCGGTGTGCGCGCAGCCGCTCCCGAGGACATTCCCCTGGCCGTCATCGACGCGACCGGCCTGTCGGGCCAGATGCTGGCCGAGGACGCCCCGCCGGCCCTGCTGTCCGGCCACCTCCTCGCCTGGGATCCCGTCGAGCAACGCGAGGTCTGGCGCGCGCAATACACGATGCCGTGGTCCGGCGGCACGCTCGCCACGGCCGGCAATCTCGTCTTTCAGGGCACCCCCTTCGGACAACTGACCGCCTACCGCGCCGACAACGGCGAGAAGCTCTGGGAGAGCTACACCGGCAGCGGCGTGATCGCGCCGCCGATCACCTTCGAGAGCGGGGGCACCCAGTACATCGCCGTGATGTCCGGCTGGGGCGGCGCCTTCGGCATCGTCGGCAGCCGTTCGGCTCGGCAGGCCGTCGAGTCGGAGGGCCGGATCGTCGTCTACGCCCTCGGCGCCACCGGCCGGGCGATCGAGCGGCAGGAACGCCGCGAAATCCGAGTCTCCCGGGTCGACCACGGTGCCTCGGCGGAGGACATCGACGCCGGCCGCCGGCTCTTCAACCAGTACTGCCTCGTCTGCCACGGCTACGGCGCCGTCTCCGGCGGCGTCACCCCCGACCTGCGGCAGTCCTCCCAGCGCGTGTTCGACTCCTACGAGGCGGCCCTGCTCGAAGGCGCCCTCGTCGACCTCGGCATGCCCGACTTCTCCCCCGTCCTCGACCGCGACGACGTCGCCCTCCTCAAGGCTTACGTGCTGCACCGCCGCAACATGCTCGCCGACGAGCAGGACTCTCAGGCCCCATGATCGAGGCCTGGCGGCGGTACCTGCTGTACATCCTGCTCTTCGGGGCGGTGGGCTTGCTGGCGGAGCTCTACCTCCTGAGCCACTACGAGGATCGGAAGCAGTGGATTCCGCTGGTGCTGTTGGGTGCAGGCACGGTTGCCGGTCTGTGGTTGGCGGTGCGGCCTTCCGAGCTGGCGGTGCGTGTCTTCCGTGTTCTGTTCGCCGCCTGCGTGGCGGCGGGTCTGCTTGGCATCTACTTCCACTACCAGTCGAATGTCGAGTTCGAGCGTGAGCTCCACCCGAACTCCAGCGGGCTCGAACTCGTCACGGAGAGTCTCGGTGGCGCGATGCCGACCCTGGCACCGGGGGCGATGATTCTGCTCGGCATGCTGGGTATACTCATCGCCCTCCAGCACCCGGCTGCCGGCGGCGCCGCCGCCGTGGACGAATAGCACCGCGGACGCCGCCGGCCCCACAACTACCTACGCCACGAAGGACCTCGTGATGAATCGACGCAACATAATCTGGACCGCAACAGTCCTGTTCGTCATCTCGTTGCCCGCCTGCGCACAGGTCGGCGCCAACGACGGCCTCCTCAACCCGAACCTCGCCAGCGAGGAGGAACTGTCGGCAGTCGACGGTCTCGACGGTGACGCGGTCGAGGCTCTGGTCGACGGCCGGCCCTTCCTGCGCGCCGCGGACCTCCACGCCGTGATCTCGGCCCACGTCGCCGAAGACCAGTACGACGCGATCTACGCCGCCATCTGGGTCCCCATCGACCTGAACGACGCGACCTCCGAAGAGATCGGCCTCATCCCGGGCGTCGGCCGGCGGATGACCCATGAGTTCGAGGAGTACCGTCCCTACACCGCGCTGGCCCAGTTCCACCGGGAGATCGGCAAGTACGTCGACGACGACGAAGTGGCGCGCCTGGCGCAGTACGTCTACGTCCGCATCGACCTGAACACGGCCTCGGGCGAGGAGATCCTGAGCATCCCCGGCGTCGGCCTCCGGATGCGGCACGAGTTCAGGGAGTACCGGCCCTACGAGGCGATGGCCCAGTTCCGCCGCGAGATCGGGAAGTACGTCGACGACGACGAAGTCGAACGGCTCGCGCGCTACGTCGAGATCCGGTAGCCCTGAGTCACGCCGAACCCGGGTAGTGCCTCAGCGATCGTCAGTCGCAGCCTGCTGAAGCTCAACCAGGAACTCCAGAAAGCCGTTCGGACGTACTCCTTCTGGCCGCCACTCAAGACCTCGCCACCAATCGCCGCGCTCGACCTCGCCAACAGACTCGCGTCGATCGGCTTGGGCCGAAAGCCGGTAGCCTGAATGTGGCGGATCAACTCTTCTCGTTCGGCCGCCGGGACGTTCCCCGCCTCGGCCTGCGCCATCTTCGAGAGTTCCCGGTTCGCCTCTTCGGACGTGAGTGGCTCGACCTCTTCGCCACCTTCCGGCTGAGGCCGCGGGATGCAAGTCAGGAAGGGATGCAGGTCATCCGCTTCCCACTCCCAATGCTCGTCCGCTTCCTGGACAAGCAGCTCAGACTGGTTGCTCGTCATGCTCTTCAGGCCCAGCAGATGAACACGCACCCCGTGTTCCTGCGCCTGCAACACGCCCACCCTCATGTCCTCGTCGCCGGAGAGAAGAACGCACTCCGCCATCGCTCGGTTCCGGGCCAGCGTGATCATGTCGGTCACCAAAAGGGAGTCCACGCCCTTCTGTTGGCCTTGCCTGTTCACGATCCCGAGTCTCACTTTGACGTGAGCGTGTCGGGCGAGGGTGCGGTGCTGGTGGGACGGCCCCCCGAAGTGCCGTCGTACCAGTAGATCCTGAGGAGCCGAAGTTCCCGGGAAGCTCGAGCGGCGACGTCTGCGAGCGCCCGCATGAAAAGCCAGCCGCCCATTGTAGTTGCTTAGCGCTTCGGGCCAGATGGCTACTGCGACCTGTCGCCTTTCGGCGGGAATCGCATGCCGAATCCGACCACACCCGAATCCCGGTGTCAACCGAGAACACGGTCGCCCACACCAGCCTGTCGCGGAAGAACTTCCTCTTCGTCATCCTGTCGGATTGAAACCCGAACTTTGGAAGAGCAACGTTCCTGGTCGGACACTCGCACCCCGCAGGGCCGGCACCGGCCCTAAGTCACGCCGAACACCGGCAACGCCGGGAACTCGCCCTTGAGAATGGCCGAGGCGTCGTCCATGCCCATCCAGCCCTCGATCATCGACGCGTAGACGCGCCGGAAGTCGGTCGTCATCTTCAGATTGCCGTCGTCGAGGTCGCTCAGATCAGGCGTGTCGCCGTAGAAGCCGCCGGCGACGCCCTTGCCGGCGACGAACATCGGGCCGGCGGTGCCGTGGTCGGTGCCGAGGCTGCCGTTCTCCTCGACCCGGCGGCCGAACTCGGTGAACATCAGCACAGCCACGTCGTCGGCGCGGCCGATCCGCTCGACGTCGCGAATGAAGCCCGCAACCGCGTCGGACATGTACATGAGCAGCCGGGCATGGGTGTCCGCCTGGTGGACGTGGGTGTCGAAAGAGTTGCCGCGGAAGCTGACGTAGTAAATGCGCGTGGGCAGCTCGGCCTGGATCAGGGCCGCGACCTTGCGCAGGTCGGCGCCGAGACCGCCGATGCCGTAGTCGACCGGCGTACGGTAGCCCGACCAGGCATCGCGCACCAAAGCCGCGCTGGAGGCGGCGTTCGAGGCCGTGCCGCGCAGGAAGTCGAGGGCGTCGTTGCCGCTCGCCGCCTCCGTTCCGAACTGCTCGAGCGCGTGCTTCTGCCGCGGCGTCCCCTGACGGCGAAGGCGGCCCGGATCGTCGAACACAAGGGGCGAGTGCCGGGCCGCTCGCACAGCCAGGGACTGCGAGCTGGCCACGTTGACGATGTAGTTCGGCGTACCGTCGGGACCGTGGTCATCGGCGAGGCGGCCGAGCCAGCCGAGAGCCTCGCCGCCGTTCGGCACGCCGGTGTGCCAGAAGCCCATCGACGAAAAGTGGGAGAGGCTCGGGTTCGGGTAACCGCAGCCTTCGACGACGGCCATCTGCCCCTCCTTGTACAACCGCTCCATGCCGACGAGCGAGGGGTGGAAGCCTGCCTCGTCCGTGAGCCCGAGCACCTGCCGCGGGCGGATGCCCAGGTTGGGCCGCACCCGGTAGTACTCGTCGTTGCAGCCCGTCGTTCCCACCGGAGAGTTCGACCACGACGAGGACACGCCGCGACGCATCGGAGACACCGGTTTGCAGCTCTTCGAGCGCGAGCGCCGCGGAAGTCCGGCCGAGCATCGCCGGCAGGCCGGCTGCTACGCCGATGCCGTACAGGCCGCGGCGCATGAAGTCGCGCCGCGAGCAGCCGCAGGGTAGTCGTTCAGGCATATCGGCTCCTTCTTCCAGGTCTCGGGCGGCTCTAGCCCAACTGGTACTCCGGCGAACTGAAGATGAGGTAGAGCGTCGAGCGCAGCGCCTCCTCCACCTTCTCCGGTGCTCCGTCGGCATCTTCGTCCAGCGCGACCGAATCGAGTTCCGCGGCGAGGTAGTCCACCAGCGCGCCGCGACCGGCGTCGGTCAACGGCACGCGCAGGAACCGGCGCAGCAGATGATCGACAGCGCCCTTCGCGCCGGTCGCACCGGCCGTCAGCACCATCGCCCGCAGGTCGACATCCAGTACATGCCGGGGAATCAGCTTGACCCGCTCGTACGCCATCGCGTAGCCGCGGTAGCCGCCGTAGCGCGTGTTGTACTCCTCGTCGGCATCGGCCATCGCGTTCGACGCCGCATCGCCCTGCTTCGTCGCCGCGGTGATCGTCATGCCCTGCGCCAGCCGCTCCTCGACCTGCCGGTAGATTCCCGGAAGGCGCCGGTCCGGGTGGCCGAACTCTTCAGGACTGGGAGGGAAGAGCACTGAACGCATCGCGTTGCCGCGCTCCAGCAGCGTCGCCGGCGTGATCCAGGTCCGGCCGCCCGCCCAGCCGGCGACGTTCGGCGGGTAGAGCAGTTGCTGTCCCAGGCGGCCGGTCAGACTGTTCATGTCAGGCACCGTGGGCGCCTTCCTGACGCCGAGCTTGCGGTAGGTCGAGACGACAAGCTGGACCGGACTCTTGATCTGCGTGGCGACCGATGGCGGGCTGTAAAAGTCGCGCGACGAGAGGATCGTCCGCAGCAACGCCTTCAGTTCGTACCCGGACTCGCGCAGGTGGCGACCCAATTGCGCCTGGAGCGCGGGCTCCAGGTCCTCGCGAACGAGGTAGCGGTACACCTTGCCGGCGATGAACTTCGCCGTTGCGGGCTGTTCGAGAATGACGTCGAGCACATCCTCGCCGCCCAGATGGCCCTCGTGTCCCAGGAACGTCTTGGGGCCGTCGTCGTGGAGCTCCGCGTCGAAGCGGAAGTCGAGCACTTCGTTGGTCCAGCCGGTGAACGCCCGCGACGCCTCGCGGATGTCCTGCTCGGTGTAGTTGCCCACCCCCATCGTGAACAGTTCGAGCAGTTCGCGGCCGAAGTTCTCGTTCGGGTGGTCCTTCACGTTCTCCCGGTTGTCCAGGTAGACCAGCATCGCCGGATCGCGCATCACCGCGAGTACCAGGCTCTTGAAGTCGGCCGTGGCGTGAGCGCGCAGGGTCCGGTTCTGCAGGTGCATCTTCCGCACGTCGCGGACCTTGACCTCCGACGTGGCGAAGTGGTCGTGCCAGAAGAGGGTCATCTTCTCTTCGAGCGGCCGCGGCGTCACCACCATCCGGTCGCCCCACCAGAGCGCCAGCCGCCGCGTCTCCAGGACGTTGCTGCGCAGGCCGTAGAAGAACTTGTCGACCACCGGCTGCAGCGGGCGCGAGGAGCCTTCCGGCAGCACATCGACGCCCAGAGCCCGTCCGTTGCGGCGCCCTATCCTCACCGCCGCGGCGCGGCTGGGCGGGAACGGGTCCATCCCGGGGTCCCAGATCCCGGACTCGTCGAAGGGAAGAAGATCCGAGTCGTCTACCTGCTCATAGTCCACGAGCCGCGAGACAGCGCCGTGGAGGCCCAGGGAAACGAGCTCCTCGATCTCCGCCGGGGTACCGCCGAAGCCGGCCCGTTCCAGGAGATGCGCAGCCTGTTCGTAGCCGAAGTCCGCTTCGGCGAGGGGCTCCAGGTCGCCGATCCAGGCATGACCGGCCGAGTCGACCGGTGCACCGAAGGCTGCCGTCGCGAGCGCGAGCGCGCAAGCGATCGTCACTGCCCCGCGGATTCCTGGATAGGCGCGATGCTGCAACCGGGTTCCCCCTCCCTGTCAGAGTGCGAAGACCGGTGCCGATGATAGCGCCTGGACGGCCGTCGCGCTGCGCTCGCGGCAACGGGTGCGGTCCGTGCCCGCAACCCTCTCAGGAGTGACCGAGCGACAGCAGGTTCTCCACCGGCTGGTACAGCTCCTCCAGGTAGGCGACATCCTCAGCGTCGAGTTCGATCGCCGTCGCTTCGACGAGTTGCTCGATCTGGGAGACCTTCGACACGCCGACGACGGGAGAGGTCACCTCGGGCTTGCTCAGCAACCAGGCAAGGGAAACCTGCGCCGGCGTGCGGCCGTACTTCTGCGCCACCTCGACCACCCGGTCGGCGATGTCGAAGGTCGCGGCGCCGCGGTAGAGCATCTCCGTGCGCGACCGGTCGCCGCCCTTCGAGCGGTCGGTGCCGCCCTCGTCGAAGCTGCCCCTGTAGGAACCGGTCAGGATGCCGCGCGCGAGCGGCGACCATGGGGTCAGCGCGACGCCCGTCCCCCGCTCTTCCTCCCGATAGACCAGGTTGTAGTGGTTCTGCATCGACACGAACTCGGTCCAGCCGTTCTGCCGCGCCGTCATCTGGAGCTCGACGAACTGCCACGCGAACATGGACGAAGCGCCCAGGTAGAGCGCCTTGCCGGCCTTGACGACGTCGTGGAGGGCCTCCAGCGACTCCTCGATCGGCGCCCT
Source organism: Acidobacteriota bacterium (assembly GCA_021296535.1). Lineage (GTDB taxonomy): Bacteria > Acidobacteriota > Thermoanaerobaculia > Multivoradales > Multivoraceae > Multivorans. Next base: position 115,975 of record JAGWAG010000013.1, read on the forward strand.
GATCTGGCCCGGAATCCCGTGCGGATGGCGGTGGATGATCAACTGGTCGATGTAGTCGAGCCCCAGACGCTCCAGGCAGCCGTCGACGCCTTCCATGATGTGCTTGCGCGACAGCCCGCCCTGGTTTGGCGACCGCCCCATCGGCATGGAGACCTTGGTCGAGATCACGTACTCGTCGCGCGGCAGCAGTTCGCGCAGGAGCGAACCGACCACCCGCTCGCAGGCGCCGATGCCGTAGATGTCGGCGCAGTCGAAGTAGAAGAGGCCCCGTTCGATCGCGGCCTGGAAGATGGGACGCGACGCGTCGATGTCGAGCGTCCAGTCGCCCTGGTGGCCGCGGCCCGGCTCGCCGAAGTTCATCGTCCCCAGGCACAACTCGGACACGCGGAGCCCGCTCTTCCGTCCCAGTTGAACCGCCTTCAACGTGCTCTCGCCTTCGCCCATTCGGCCACCTCCGCGTTTCGTGCGGCGTGAGTCCGCCGCCACGGGCCGCGACGATAGCCCACCCGGCCGGCGGCTATGCTGCCTCCTCCCCAACGAAAGGACGACAACGATGAGGTCATTCCGAGTCACTCTCGGCCTGCTGGGAGCGTCGGCAGCCGCGCTCGGCGCTCAGGCTCCAGACACCTACTCGCCCGCGGCCGCCACAGACCACGCCACCCAGGTCTTCTGGGGCGACACCCACGTCCACACGAGCTACTCCTCCGGCGACGCGAACATGGTCGGAACGAACGACGCGGATCCGAGCATCGCCTACCGGTTCGCGCGCGGCGAGGTGGTCGAGGGGCGAAACGGCATGCCGGTCCGCCTGCGCCGTCCGCTCGACTTCCTGGTCATCGCCGATCACGCCGAGAGCCTGGGCGTCAGTTTCAGCGTCCAGTCCGGGGACCCGGCCCTGCTGGCCGAGGAGATCGGCCGGCAGCTCCGCGAAGCCTGGCTCGAAGTGCGTGAGCGGTTGGGTTCCTACGACGAGCGACGGGCCTTCAACAGCCAGGTCAGCGCCACCGGCCGCGCCGTGGGCGCCCCCTACCGGCAGACTGTGTGGCAACGGGTCGCCGCCCTGGCTGACCAGTACAACGAGCCTGGCCGCTTCACCGCTTTCGCCGGCTACGAGTGGACGTCGATCGGCTCCGACCGGCAGACCTTCGGCAACCTCCACCGGGTCGTCGTCTTCGGCGACGACTCCTCGAAAACCGGATCGATCGTCCCCTTCAGCGCCTACGACAGCCGGAACCCGGAAGACCTGTGGCGCTTCCTGGCCCGCTACGAGCAGACGACCGGCGGCCAGGTGCTGGCGATCCCCCACAACGGCAACGTGAGCAACGGCGAGATGTTCGGGCTCACCAACTTCGAGGACGAACCACTGACCGCCGCCTACGCCCGCACCCGGCAACGTTGGGAGCCCCTCTACGAGGTGACCCAGATCAAGGGCGACAGTGAGACCCACCCCGTGCTCTCCCCCACCGACGAGTTCGCGGACTTCGAGACCTGGAGCAGTTGGGCCGGGCGAACCACGGAGCCGGGCGAGCATTCCTGCTGCCGGCAGACGTGGGGCCCCGAGAGCATGGGCGCGCTCAAGGAAGGCGAGTACGCGCGATCCGGCCTGAAGCGCGGGCTGAAGCTCCGCGCCGACCTGGGCGTCAACCCGTTCAAGTTCGGGCTGATCGGCAGCACCGACGCCCACACCTCTCTCGCCACAGCCGACAGCGACAACTTCTGGGGCAAGTACTCGTCGACCTTCCCCTCGCCAACCCGCATGCTGGAGCCCATGGTCGGCGTCTGGCCCTCGCCGCTCAACTGGGAGACCTCGGCTTCCGGCTACGCGGCGGTGTGGGCCGAGCGGAACACCCGGGCGGCGATCTTCGCCGCGATGAAGCGGCGAGAGGTCTATGCCACCACCGGGCCGCGGATCGTCGTCCGTTTCTTCGGCGGCTGGGACTTCGAGGATGGCGACGCCGACCGCTCCGACGCCGCCTCGATCGGCTACTCCCGCGGCGTGCCGATGGGCGGTGATCTTCCGCCCGCGCCGGCCACCGTGTTCCTCGTCGGCGCCCTCAGAGACCCGGACGGCGCCAACCTCGACCGGATTCAGATCGTCAAGGGCTGGCTCGACGCCGAGGGGGAGCTGCACGAACAGGTCCACGAGGTCGCCCTCTCCGACGGTCGCGAAGTCGGTCCCGACGGCAAGGCGCCTGCCGTCGGTTCGACCGTCGACGTCGAGGACGCGAGCTGGGAGAACACGATCGGCGCAGTGGAACTGACTGCCATCCCGGACTTCGATTCCGCCGAGGCGGCCTTCTACTACGCCCGCGTGATCGAGGTCCCGACGCCGCGCTGGACCGCCTACGATGCGAAGTACTTCGGCATCGAGGATCCGCTGGAGGAGATCCCGATGATCACCCGGCAGCGCGCCTACACGTCGCCGATCTGGTACACGCCGGAGTAGCTGCACCGGATTCCCGGGGGTACCGGAGACCCGGACTCGCCCGCTATCCGGCTCACCCGTCGGCGCGACATGGGAAAGCCTCGAGATCGAACCGGGTCTCGAAGGGAGAACCCTCCACGTTCCTGTAGGTCTCGACGGCGCCGGACTCGCTGTCCGTCACCGTAATCTCGACGCCGACATCGGTCAACCCACCCATCAGCACCCATCGATGCCCGGTCAGATGACAACCGTCCAGGACCTTGACGACCAACTCGATGTTGCCGGGGCTGAAGAACCAGAACATTCCCGTGTCCGGCGTGCGGGGAATGGCCGTGCCGACGCCCGCTCCGTCGCCGGTCTGCCAGTTCGCCCGGACTTCGAAGCGAGAGTTCTGGAGGCAAAGCGACGTTGCGCCGGCGACACACGGGCCGGCGACCGCGACGGCCTGAGCGGCGGCGCTGGGCCCGGCCAGGCGCGAGAGTTCCGCCGAATCCCGAGGTGCTCCGCCAGGCACGGACCAGTCCTGGCTCTTCGCACCCGATTCCGGATCGCAGGTGTCGAACGCCTCGGTGTCCCTGATCGGCTCGAACAGCCGGCCCAGGGGATTCACCCACCTCTCTAGGGCGCCGTTTCGCCGGTCGCGCACCGTCGTCGTCACCTCGACATCGGTCAAGCCGGCCGCGAAGACCCAGTAGCGGCCGTTGATCGCACAGCCGTCCAGCACCTTGACGACCATCTCGATGTTCGCCGGCTCGAAGAACCAGAAGTCCCCACTCTCGGCGGTCAGTTTGTAGGCCACGCCGCGGCCGGTCCTGCCGTCGGAGGTACGCCAGGCGACCTGGACGTCGAAGTGCCCTACGCAGAGAACGTCGTCGTCGCTGCACTCGGCGACCTCCGGTGGCTCGGGGTCCGGGTCGGGGTCCGGGTCGGGCTCCGCGACCTCGCACGGTGACGGACTCACCGGCGGCCCTGCGTCCGGCGAGAGATACACGACCAGGCCGTCGTGGTCCGCTGCGAACAGCGCGTTCGTCGCATCGTCCTCGTTGTGTCGCGCGGCGTCCGCATTGCCGCGCGCGTACTGGATGTCCACGACGTGCCGCTCCAGGGACTGGTTCACCAGCGCGTGGTCCAGGACCTGAGCGTTGCCGCCGAAGAGGAACGAGTACCTCTCGGAGTCCGGCACGCGGTCGACCAGGTTGCACAGATCCCTGGTGACGAGATCGGGACCGGTCATCAGGTTCTCGTCCGGCATCACTCGCCCCCTGATCTGGCCGACGACGTCGACGTAGCCGTCGGTGAACTGGAACGCGTTGAAGTCGCCCACGACGAGCGCGTTCCGGTCCTGGAGCGACTCGACGAGCCGGGCCACGGACTGCGCCTGCTCCAGGCGCTTCGTGCGGACCCACTCCCCTCGGGCAGCATCGTCGACATCGATCAGCGAGCGGTTGTGAACCGCTACGACGGAGAACGTCAGGCCGCCCGTTGTCGCCTCGAGCACGAGCGGCGGCCGATCGTGGAGCCGGTCGACGGTCCCATCCCGGGGATCCACGAATGTCTCGCTTCGGCCATGTTCAGTCACCTGGACGACCGCCACGCCGGAGCGCACCAGGAAGCCCACAGCCGAAGAGCTTCCCGGCGCCTCGACATGGGCGGTGTAGCGCACGTTCGAGTCGTCGCTGCCGATGCGCGCGGCCAGGTTCTGGAGCGCGGTCCGCCCGGAGACCTCCTGGACGGCGACGATGTCGGGCGCAAGCAGAACCTCCCGGATCAGGCGCGATAACTTGCCCAGCTTGGCCGAGCCGGCGTTCTCCCGCAGGTTCAACAGGTTCTGCGACGCCACCGTGATCTCGCGTGGCGCCTTCGCGCGGACCGCGCGCGGCAACGCCTCGGCAGCAGATCGCGCCGTCAACTCGGTCGGCCATATCTCGTAGCCGCCGAACTCGTAGCCGAGCACGCCGGTCGCGGCGAACGTCGTGCCCGGAACCCAGGAGGCGTTCGGCAGGCCGAGCTTGTCCGGGTCGAGTTCGAACACCTCGGGATTCCCGTCCCAGACCGGCAGACCCGGTCGGCCCGGATACTCGATGCCGGGCTCGCGAAAGCCACGGGCAGAGGTCGCCGTGACGTACATCTCGGCCACCGGGTCCGAACTGAAGTACTGACTGCCGCTGGACACCATCCCGGTCGCGACCCGGATGCGCATGCCCTCGTAGCACTCGTACTCCCTCCGGCAACTCGGACGCGCGGGGTCCGGGGACGGTCGAGAGCCGTTGAGCTCCACCGGATCGGGCAACGGCTGGTTGCTGGCGTCGATGCTGACCGAACCTCCGGACACCGTTGCGTCGACCCGCGTGAAGCCGAAGAACTCTTCGACCTCACCGGTGACGTCAACCTGGTCGCCGACGTTGATCTGGGGCGTCCCCCTGTGGAGGACGAAGACGCCGTCCGAAGTATCGGCGTCGTTGTCAGTGCGGGCGGACGGGGTCTGAATGAAGAAACCGCCGGCTCCCACCGCGGTGACGACGTTGTCGTTCGTCGTCACCGTCACGCCCACATGGGAGCTGGACAGCCCCCTCCCCTGGATCTCGTAGATTTCGCGGACCGCGACCTGCCCGAACCCATCTGCCGGGCAGGTCAACACGCCCGCGAAGCCGACTATCGCGTATGGCGCCAGGCGTCCGAAAGCTGCAATCCCCCTCTTACGTTCTGCTTCGTCGTGCCGATGGCCTCAATCCTCCAGTTTCTCGAGACCCCAGCCTGAGGACTCACCGCCCCGAATCGCAGGCGAACGCGGTGACGTCGAACATCGCCGGAAACGGCATCCCCTCGAGATTCCGGTACATCTTCGCACGGCCCGACGCGCTGTCGGTCACGGTGACCTCCACGCCAACGTCGGTTAAGCCGCTCATGAGCACCCAGCGGTAGCCGTTCTCTCGACAGCCGTCGAGCACCTTGACCACAAGCTCGACATTGTCCGGGCTGAAGAACCAGAACATCCCGGTGTCCGCGGTGCGCGGAATGGCTGTGGCGACGCCGTTTCGATCACCGGCTTGCCAGTCGGCCCGGGCCTCAAAGCGGGAGCCTCGCAGGCAAAGCGCCGAGTCGCCGTCGGCGCAGGCACTGCCAGCCGACTCGATCGGGTCAGCACTACTCAGGTTGGCCGCGTACAGCTCGTCGGTCAAGCCTCTGGGGGCGCCACTGAGCACGATCCGGCTCTGGCTGTTCACGCTCGAGCCGTTGCCGCAATTGGCGAACGCCGAGGCATCGGTGATCGGCCTGAAGCGCGTGCCGAGAGGGTTCGTCCAACTCTTCTCGACACCGTTGCGAAGGTCGCGCACCGTCAAGGTCACGGCGACATCCGTCAATCCGGCGGCGTAGACCCAGTAGCGGTCGTTGATCGCGCAGCCGTCCAACACCTTGACGACGAGTTCGATGTTCGTCGGGTGGAAGAACCAGAAATCCCCGGCATCGGCCGTGAGTCGCTCGGCGAATCCCCGGCCCATCCGGCCCTTGCCGTCGTCCCATTCGACCTCCACCTGGAAGGCCCCCACGCAAAGAGCATCGTCTTCGCCGCATCGGGCCGCACCCGCGGTCCAGGTCGTGGCCGTGGCCTCGGGGGTACGTTTCGAACCAAGCTCTCCGTTCAGAGCCTCCACCGCAAAGCTGTAGGTGATGGTCGGTACCAGCTCGTTCACGATCATTGAAGTCGCGTTCGCCGGTGCCGTTCCGATCATCCGCAGCTTCGAGTCGCCCGGTCCCTGCAGGAAGACGCCGAATCCCGTCTCTATGTCCGAGTTGTCCCGCCAGCGGAGTTCGACCTCCATCCCGCCGATCGCGGCAGCTTCGAGATGGGACGGCGCCTCGGGCCGACCCAAGGGCACTGTCATCTCGACCATGCGTGCGTCGGTCCTCGGGTCCGCAGCGTCGCCGATAGCGCCAACGTAGGTGAGCGAGTTTCGGCTTGCCGCATCAATCCGGACATCGATCGTGAACGACTCCGAATCTCCGACATCGATGTCGTCCAGACTGCACACCGGCAGCCCACCCGGATCCTCGCGGCAACCGGATGTCGAAGTCTCGAAAGCGCCTTCCGCCGCCGCCAGAGAACTGGTCACGACGACAGTCGGTGCATCTTCGGGACCTGAGTTGGTGACGCTGACGGTGTAGCGGACAAGCTCCTCCGAGACGACCAGGCCCTCAGCATCGATACGCAGCTCCCCCTCGGGCCACGTGGTCGCCGTCGACATCGGCGTCAGCCCCGAGCGGAGCAGCCCGTTTCGCGCCTCGACCGCGAAGTTGTACGTCACGCCTGGCACCAGATCGCCGACGACTGTGGACGTCCTGTTCGCCCGTACCGACCTCAACAACCGCGGCCTCGGGTCGCCCGGACCTTGCAGGAAGATGTCGAACTGGCTTTCCACGCGTGAGTTGTCCCGCCACCGGACTTCGACCTCCGTCGAACTGATCGCGGTCGCTACAAGGTCCGTCGGGGCATTGGGCGGCCCAAGGGGCTGCACAACCCCGACATCGTCGTCCCCGGGCTCCGGATCCATCGTTTCACTGCCGACGGAACCGCTGTACCTGAGAGAGGTCTCGCTAGCCCCACCCGTGTCGACATCGATGGTGAAGGAGGCCGAGTCGCCGGCCAGAATGTACCCCAGGGAGCAGTCCGGCACGCCATCCGGGTCCTCGTTGCAGCCGGAGGTCGTCGCCACAACCGAAGCGACTCGCCCGCTGAAGGAACTCGTGACCACGACGTCGCGAGCAGTGTGGGGGCCCGCGTTCTCGACGCTGACGCTGTAGCGGACTCTGCTGGCTGACACGACCTGGCTCTCCGCGTCGAGGTCGAGGTCGGCCTGGGGTGGCGCCGGTGGCAGCGGTGCCGGACCCTGGCAGGGCGACGGGTCGACCGGCGGCTTGGCGTCGGACGAGAGGTAGACCACGAAGCCATCGTGGTCCGAGGCGCGGAGAACGTTCGTTGCGTCATCCGCGTCGTCGAACGCGGCGTCGGCATTGCCGCGTGCGTACTGGATCTCGACAACGTGGCGCTCGAGGTTCTGGTTGACCAGCGCGTGGTCGAGCATCTGGGCGCTGCCGTTGAAGAGGAGCGAGTACCTATCGGAAGCCGGCACGCGCTCGGTCAGTACACAGAGGTCCCTTGTGACCAGATCGGGACCGGAATGGAGGTTTTCACTCGGCGTGACCTTGCCACTGATCTGGCCCACGACATCGGCGTGCGTTGTAGTCGCCCACGACGATCACCTTCGAGTCCTGCAGCGACTCGACCAACCGCGCCACCGACTGCGCCTGCTCCAACCGTTTCGTGCGGCGCCACTCCCCGGCGGCAGGATCATCGATGTCTCTCAGCGACCGGTTGTGGATGACCACCACCGAGAACGCCAGGCTACCGATCGTCGCGTCGAGCACGACCGGCGGGCGGTCGTTCAGCGGATCGACGGTGCCGTCTCTCGGGTCGATGAAGGTCTCGCTCCTGCCGTGCTCCGTTACCGAGTTGATCGTCACGCCCGAGCGGACCAGAAAGCCCACCGCCTGGCTCGTGCCGGGCGCTTCGACGCGAGCCGTGTAGCTGACGTTCGAGTCGTCGGTCGCGATCCGCGTCGCCAGATTCTGAAGCGCGGCCAGGCCGAGGGCCTCCTGCACGCCGACGATGTCGGGCGAGCCGAGGACCTCACGGATGTAGCGCGAGAGCTTTCCCAACTTGGTTGCATCAGCGCTCGCCCCGAGGTTCAGCAGGTTCAACGATGCGACCGTGATCTCGCCCGACTCCTTGGCCCGTACCGCTCGCGGGAGCGTTGGACCTCGGCCAGAGTTCGTTACCGAAGAACTCCCAGGCAAGCACGCCCGTCGCGCTGAACGTGGTCCCCGGATCCCACGAAACATTCGTCAAACCCAACTTGTCCGGGTCAAGTCTGAACACTTCGGGGTTCCCATCCCACACGGGCAACCCCGGCAGACCAGGGTACTCGATGCCCGGCTCGCGGAAAGGCCGCGAACTACTCGCGGTGACGTACATCTCACCGACAGGTTCAGTATCGTCACGATCGCGCTGACTGCCGGAAAATACGGTGCCGCTCGCGACCCGGACCCGCATGCCCTCGTAGCACTCGAGTTCAAACCTCGAGGTGCAGCTCAGCGAGCGGGGATTCGGCGACGGCAGCGATGCGTTGAGCTCAACCGGCGCGGGCAGCGGCTGGTTACTCGCATCCACGGTCACCGAACCGCCCGCGACCGTGGCGTCTATCCGCGAAAAGAACCAGGTCCTACGCTGATCGCTTGCTCCACTGCCGTCCAGCACCGTACCGACCACATCCACCTGGTCGCCGACCGCAACCGTCGGCGAGCCGGAATGGACAACGAAGATGCCATCCGAGGTATTCACGTTGTCGTCGCTGCGACTGCTCGGCGTCTGTATGAAGAAGCCGCCCCCGCCGACCGCCGTGACGATGTTGTCGTTCGTGGTTGCCGTCGCGCCTATGTGCGGACTGTCCAGGCCGCTGCCCTGGATGTCGAAAATCTCTCCGGTAACCGGGTCCGGCGGAGGCTCCGGCATGGGGCAGTCGTTGGCTGCTCCGGGCGTACCCTTGTCCTTGGGACTTCCGGTACCAAACTCAGTAGTCGATAGGCACCAGTTCGCCGAGGCGTTGTTGTCGACAGTAGCGAGATCCCCCTCGGCCCCGGCGAGCGCGATCGAAGCGCCGACGGCGACGGGGAACGGATTCTCGTCGTACTCGACCGTGTCCACCACCGTCATGCCGTTCTTCAACACGATGGAGTCTTGAGAATTGGAGAGGGCCCAACTGCCGTACTCGTAGACCGCGGTTACCCCACCGTTCATCGTGGAGTCGTCGTCTCTAGCAAGCACGGCATAGGTATTGCCTCCGATGCTCAATGGGCCGCCATTGTTGATGGTGTGACTCGGGCTACCGTCGGCCTCTTCGATCGTCCAACCATTGATGTCCACGGCAATGCCGCTGGTGTTGTAGATCTCGAACCACTCACCCGCCGTGTCGTTGACGGCACTCGGGTCGTACATGATCTCCGTGATCACGATCTGCCCGAAACCTCCGGCCGTCCCTCCAAACACCAACACGCACCCCACCCCAACACGCGACGCAACGCGTCCAGTCCAGCCCATCTGTTAGCCCTCTTTTGATCGGCTTTACGCCGGTTCGTCTGCCCGCCCGACAAGCAACCAGGGAGGAAAGCGCTCTCAACGACCTTCGGTGCGCACCCGATCCAAGCCGAGTACGCTTCAGGCACCCTCCAAAGCGGAGGTAAATTCCCGGTGAAGCCCCAAGGAGGCGACGCAGTTGCCAGCCACGTCAGACACCTTCCGGTTGCCCATTCGACTCCAGGTCGCTCCCGTTCAGGCACTTGTCGACCCGGGACCGGCCCGACTCAGAGTCTCACCGAGACAACTCTGTCGCGCCGTTGACCAAGCGACGCTACGTAGACGTCTCTGGTGGGGCCAAACGATGAATGTTAGCGCAGTTCTTCCGGGTTGCCGCCCAGGCTGTGGAGAATCTCTCGCGCTCTCGGATGATCCGGGTCGATTTCGAGGGCTTTCTCCAACTGCTGGAGTCCCTCCTCGGCGCGGCCCGTCTTGATGTAGGCAATCGTCAGGAGAGCGTAGGCGTCGGCCCGGCCGGGATCGATCTCGACCGCCCGTTCCAGGGCGGCCGACGCCTCCGAATTGCGGTCGGCGAGGCCGTAGAGCACGCCCAGGTTCAGGTGAGCATCGTAGGAGTCCGGGTCGAGACGCAGGACCTCGCGGTAGAGACGTTCAGCAGCGACGTAGTCCCGCTCCGCCAGACGCTGGTTCGCGGTTCGGATCATCGTCCGGGTGTCGCGCACCAGGGCCAGGACCGCCTGCATCATCGGATCCGGCAGGCTCGATAC
>JAGWAG010000150.1:0-7709 GCA_021296535.1 Acidobacteriota bacterium
GGCGGGGAAAGGCGTGTCCAGGACCTGCCGGTTCAGGTACACGCCCGGTGCCACCGGCTCGACCTCGGACTCGAGCATCCGGGGCATGAACTCGTCGAACTCCGCCGCTGCGTCGATGACACCCCGCACTGCACTCAGAGGTGCTTCGATCACGCCGAGACCACAACCCTCGGCAACACGCCGCCCCACATCCCGCCGCGACACGCGCCACTTCCCCACCGCAGGTAAGTCCCACGTCAGAGGACTCGCGGCGTCCAGAGCCACCGGCCCGAAGTCGAGGTCACAAGGGTCCGTCGCCCGCGCTGGAGCAACGGCAAACGCCAAACAAACCAAGACGGCGCACGCCGCTCCGTCCATGCCGTCCGACCCCGACCCGTTCAAGAACCCCTTCACTCCGCCCGCAGCCGGTTGAAGTAATCGGTCGCCGCCGCCTTCACCTTCGGCGCCAGCAGCAGCGTCGCGATCAGGTTCGGCACCGCCATCAGGGCCAGGGCGGTGTCGATGAAGTTGACCACCGTGCCGGCGCTCCACCAGGCGCCGACGAAGATGCCGCCGAGGTAGAACCACGTGTAGACCCCGTCGCTCTTCGCGCCGAACAGGTAGGCGAAGCAGCGCTTCCCGTAGTACGAGTAGCTGACCATCGTCGAGATGGCGAACATCATCACGATCAGGACCAGCAACGCACGGCCGGGCGCGCCGAGCGCGCTCTCGACGGAGTCCGCCGTCAGGGAAACGCCGCTGATCTCGCCGACGGTCTCCAGGCCGCTCGACAGGATGACGAAGGCGGTGAGAGAGCAGACGACGATCGTGTCGATGAACGGGCCGAGCATCGCCACGAGGCCTTCGCGCACGGGTTCGTTCGTCTTCGCCGCGCCGTGCGCGAGCGGCGCGGTGCCGAGTCCCGCCTCGTTCGAGAACGCGGCCCGGCGGACGCCGATCATCATCGCCTGCTGAAAGCCGATCCCCATCGCGCCGCCAGCCGCGGCGCTGCCGGTGAAGGCCTCGCGGAAGATCCGGCCGAACACCTCCACCGCGATGTCCGAGCGCACGAACAGGACGCAGAGCGCCATGCCCAGGTACAGAACGCACATGACCGGCACGAATCGTCCCGTCACCGCTCCGATCCGTTCGACGCCGCCGAATGCCACCAGCGCCACCAGGGCCACGCAGCCCGCGCCGGTGAGGAGCGGGTTGAGTCCGAACTGGGCATCGAGCAACTCGGCGACCTGGTTGCTCTGGAACATCGGCAGGCAACCGAACAGACCGAAGGTGCAGAACATGATCGCCAACGGCCGGAACTTCTTCCCGAGACCGAGTTCGATCGTGTACATCGTCCCGCCGAGGAGCGCTCCCCGCTCGTCCCGGCCGCGGTAGATCTGGGACAACGTGCATGAGAAGAACTTGGTGCCCATGCCGACCACAGCCGCCACCCACATCCAGAACACGGCGCCCGCGCCGCCCTGAGTCACCGCGATCGCGACACCGCCGATGTTGCCGACCCCGATCGTGGCCGCCAGCGCCGTCGACAGGGCCTGGAAGTGGCTGATGTGCCCCGGATCGTCGTCGGAGTCGTACTTCCCGAGGGTGACCGCGGTGGCGTGCCCCATGTGGAAAAGGGGCCTCAGCCGGACGTAGAGGCAGAAGAAGGCGCCCGAACCGATCAGCAGGACGACCAGGGGCATGCCCCAGGCGTACCCGACGACCACCTCCAGGAAGCTGTCTAGAGCCTGCAAACGATCACGTTCCGTTCACCGCCGATCCCGGCCGCTCACTGCTCCGCCACTTCCAGACTCACTGGGTCGCGCGCCGGCAGCATCGTGACGCCGCCGCCGATCTTGCCCGCGACCTCCGCCATCGTCGCCCGACCGTCGCTGTCGCCCGGCTCGATCGCATCCCAGTCGCCGACGATCAGCATGACGAGCCGGTCTGGCGAGAGGTACCGCCTGGCCACCCGTTGCACGTCCGCCGTCGTCACGGCCTCGACGTTCTGCCGGTAGGTCCGCCAGTAATCGTGCGGTCGGCCCAGGAACTCGTCCTGCGCGAACACCTGCGCCACGGCCAGAGCCGAGTCGAAGCTGTTCGGGAAGGTCTCGACAGCGGCCGCCTTGACCGTCTGGAGCTCGTCCTCGCCGACCGGCTCGGCGCGGATGCGATCGATCTCCTCGAGCGCGATCTTCGCCGCATAGGCCACCGTTTCGCTCTTCGACTGGAAGGTGACGCTGAGGTTGGCGGGCCAGTAGTTGCCGATGCGGAAGTTCGAGTACGCGCCGTAGGCCAGACCTTCGTCCGAACGGATCCTCTTCATCAACCGGGTCGTGAAGCCGCCGTTGCCGAGAACGCTGTCCATCATCGCCAGGGCGAAGTGATCCGGGCTCCCCCAATCCTGGCGCTTGAACGTCCGGTGGCCGATCTGCACCCGCCCCTGCGGAATGTCCTGCCGGGCGACGTACACACCCGGCGCGGGCTCGTACACCGCACCCTGCGGCGGCCACGACGCCTGCAGGCGCCCTTCGCCGTCGAAGCGGTCGAGCAGCGCGGACAGCTTGGCGGCGAGTTCGTCGCTGTCGAAGTCTCCGGCTCCTGCTATGACCATGTGACCAGGATGCACATAGCCGCGGTGGAAGGCGGCGAGGTCTTCCCGCCCGATCGCCGAGAGCGACGAATCGGTGACGAAACGCGACTCGACGTGGTCCCGTCCGTAGAGCAGCCACTGACCCTCTCTGCCCGCGACGGAAGCGGGATCGTCGTTGCGCTGCTTCAGGTTCTCAAGTTCGTTCTGTTTCGCGAGATCGAGTCGATCGGCATCGAAGCGGGGCTCGCCGAGCATCGAGAAGAACAGGTCCAGGCACTCGTCGAGCACCGTGGACAGGCAGTTCATCGACATCCGGCCGCTCGTGCTTCCGATGAAGGAGGAGAAGTTGCCGGCAACCGCTTCCACCGCCTCGTCGAAGGCCTTCGCATCGAGCTCGCCGGCGCCGCCCGTTCGCATCAGGGTGCCGGTCAGGTCGGCCAGCCCCGCCTGCTCCGCCGGCTCGAGGTACGAACCGATGCGGAGACGCACCGTGATGTCCACCAACGGCAGCGCGCGGTCTTCCACCAGGTACGCCGGAACGCCGCCTGTGAGCTCGCGCCGGTAGGAATCGGCATCGGGCAGCTCGAAATCGAGCGGGCCGTATGTCAGTTCGGTCGGGTGATCGACGATCTCGGCGCCGCTCTGGGCCCCGCCGGGAACGGCCAGCCCCACAAACAGCGCAAGGACGGACAGGGTCCTCAGTTGCGGGCGGTTGATCACTCCTCACCTCCGTCGTCTTCCCGCAGTTCGGCGAGCCGTTCCTCGATCACACTCCGCATCCACTCGAGCGCGGGCCGCATCTCGTCAGGCACCTGGCCCGCCTGGGCATCGACCTGCTGCAGAACCGCCTCCAGTTGGGCCGGATCCTCGATCGCCGCGATCGCCTCCGCCTGGGACATGAGAGCCGTCCGCATCTCCGGCGGCAGAGCCTCCAGCTCGGCGGGCGTCTCCTCCGCCTCGGTGCCCGCCTTGCGGTAGTACAGACTGACCAGGCGCTTCGACTGCTGGAGATACTTCGCCGCCACCCGCTGCACGTCTTCGGCGGTGACCTGGTTCGTGCGCTCGGCGACCGTGTTCAGGTACCGCCAGTCGCCCATCGAGTCCATGACGGCCAACTGGATCATCAGGAAGAACGGCTCCCGCAGCTGCCGGTAGGTGTCGGCCGACACCCGGTTCTTGACCTTGGCCAGCTCGTCTTCCGGGACCGGCTCGGCGATCAGCTCCGCGACGACTTCGTCCCAGGCGGCGAGGAGCTGCTCGGGAGGGGCGTCGCCCTTCGTCTCGGCGCGCAGGTTGAACACCCCGGCGTACTTCCTCGCATCGAAGAAAGCGCCGGCGCTGGACGCAATCTCGGCGCCCTCGACCATCTCCTCGTACAGGCGCCCGGTGCGGCCGTTCAGGACGCCAGCAATCACGTCGAGCGCGTAGCCGTCCGCGTGGCCGAACGGCACCGCGTGATAGCGGAGCTGGAGCTGCGGCTGGCAGTCGCACTCCGCGGTGAGCCGCTTCTCGGCCAGTTGCTCGGCCTCGAGGGTGACGACGTCGGGGGCCTCACGCTGGCCCCGTTCCAGACGGCCGAAGTACCGGTCGGCCAGTTCCCGCACCTCGGCCGGGTCGAAGTTGCCGACCAGCACCCCGGTCAGGTTGTTCGGCGCGTAGTAGGTGGCGAAGAACTCGTCGGCCTGGGCCTTGCTGATCACCTCGAGGTCGGAGGGCCAGCCGATGACCGGCCAACTGTACGGGTGGGACTGCCAGAACATGGCGTCCGCCTGCTCGTCGTAGCGGCCCGTCGGCGTCGATTCGGTGCGCAGCCGGCGCTCTTCATAGACCACGTCGCGCTTTCAGAAGCCGGTCGGACTCGAGCCAGAACCAGAGTTCGAGCCGGTTCGCGGGCAACTGGTTGATGTAGACCGTGAAGTCGTTGCTGGTGAAGGCGTTGAGGCTGGTCCCTCCGCCGTCCGTGTAGACCTTGTCCAGCTCGTCCTTGACCATGAGTTCCCGCTGCTCCTCGACGAGTTCCTGGAACTCCGCGCGCAGGGCGTTCAGAGTGTCCGTGCGGTGGGCCGGATCGTAGGGATCGTCGATCTCGCCCAGCCTGTAGCGACGACGCTGCTCCCGCAGTTCGGCGCGGATCTTCTCCTGAACCGCCTCCTGCTCCTCGATGATCTCGAGGTCCCGCTCGATGTCCTTCGTGCCGATTGTGTGCGTGCCCTTGAACATCATGTGCTCGAAGAAGTGGGCGAGGCCGGTGATTCCCGGCCGCTCGTTCGCCGAGCCCACGTGGGCCGCCCAGGCGGCCGCCACCGTCGTCAGCTCCGGGCGCCGTACGAGCAAGAAGCGCATGCCGTTGTCGAGTTCGAACTCCTCGACCGGCACCGCCGCCGCGGTGGCGCCGTCCTGCGCCCCGACGCCGGCCGGGGCGATGAGCGGCAAGGCAAGTGCGAGCGCCGCGACCGGCATCAAGCCGGCAGCCCCCGCTCCGCCGCCGTTGTCAGAAAACCTGCTCAAGACCGGTTCCTCCATCTCTGGTCCCTAACCCGCTGCGCTAAGGATGTTCCGGCGCGCGACCGGGAGACTCTACCGCCTCGACCGGAACGGCGCCGCACCGGGACCCCGGGGGTCGCGGAGAAAGCTGAGCGGTCACGAGAAGTTGACATTCGCCCCGCAACCCTCCTATTGTTAGCACTCGTGCGGGACGAGTGCTAACAGCGACTGCCGCCAGAGCGTCGGCGACGCCGGCTCCGCAGCCTCGCACGGCAACTCTGCCCAACCGCAACGAGCACATCCCACCGACACCAATCCAAGGAGGAGTTTGCTGGTGAGTGTACGTCCGCTTCATGACCGGGTTCTCGTCAAGAGGCTCGAAGAGGAGGAGCAGGTCCGGGGAGGCATCATCATCCCTGACGCTGCGAAGGAGAAGCCGCAGGAGGCCGAGGTAGTCGCCGTCGGTCCCGGCAAGGTACAGGACAACGGCGAGCGTTCCGC
Source organism: Acidobacteriota bacterium (assembly GCA_021296535.1). Classification (GTDB taxonomy): domain Bacteria; phylum Acidobacteriota; class Thermoanaerobaculia; order Multivoradales; family Multivoraceae; genus Multivorans. Next base: position 5,558 of record JAGWAG010000150.1, read on the forward strand.
GCTCGACGTCAGCGTCGGTGACCGCGTACTGATCGGAAAGTACTCGGGCAGCGACATCAAAATCGACGACGAAGACATGGTCATCCTCCGCGAGGACGAGATCCTCGCGGTCGTGGAATAGACCGGAACCGAAGGCTGGAGAACAAGATACATGGCAAAGCAGATCGTCTACTCCGAGGAAGCGCGCGGCGCGGTCCTCCGCGGAGTCAACAAGCTCGCCGACGCGGTCAAGGTGACGCTCGGCCCCAAGGGCCGCAACGTCGTCCTCGAGAAGTCGTTCGGCTCCCCCACGATCACCAAGGACGGCGTGACCGTCGCCAAGGAGATCGAACTGAAGGACGGCCTCGAGAACATGGGCGCGCAGATGGTGCGCGAGGTGGCCTCGAAGACCTCCGACGTGGCCGGTGACGGCACGACCACCGCGACCGTCCTGGCGCAGGCCATCCTGCGGGAAGGCGCGAAGAACGTGACCGCCGGCGCCAACCCGATGGAGCTGAAGCGGGGTATCGAACTCGCGGTCGGCGCCGCCGTCGACGCCATTCACGCCCTCGCGAAGGACGTGAAGGACAGCGAGGAGATCGCCAACGTCGGCACGATCTCCGCGAACAACGACGCCGAGATCGGCAAGATCATCGCCGAGGCGATGGACAAGGTCGGCAAGGACGGCGTGATCACGGTCGAGGAGGCCAAGGGCCTCGCGACCGAGCTCGAGGTCGTCGAGGGCATGCAGTTCGATCGCGGTTACCTGTCGCCCTACTTCGTGAGCGACGCCGACCGCATGGAGTGCGTGCTCGAGAATTGCGTCGTGCTCCTGCACGAGAAGAAGATCAGCTCGATGAAGGACCTGCTGCCCGTCCTGGAACAGGTCGCCAAGCAGGGCAAGCCGATGCTGATCGTCGCGGAAGACGTCGAGGGCGAGGCTCTGGCCACGCTCGTCGTCAACAAGCTGCGCGGGACGCTGCAGGCGGCCGCGGTCAAGGCGCCCGGTTTCGGCGACCGCCGCAAGGCGATGCTCGAGGACATCGCGATCCTCACCGGCGGCCGGGTGATCACCGAGGACCTCGGCATCAAGCTGGAAAACGTCCAGTGGCAGGACCTCGGCGACGCGAAGAAGGTCGTCCTCTCCAAGGACGACACGACGATCGTCACCGAATCCGGAAACACGAGCCGCCAGGCCGCGATCGCCGGGCGGGTCAAGCAGATTCGCAACCAGATCGAGGAGACGACCTCCGACTACGACCGCGAGAAGCTCCAGGAGCGGCTCGCGAAGCTGGTAGGCGGTGTCGCCGTGATCCGGGTCGGAGCCGCGACCGAGACTGAGATGAAGGAGAAGAAGGCTCGAGTCGAGGACGCGATGCACGCGACCAAGGCGGCCGTCGAAGAGGGCGTCGTTCCGGGCGGCGGCGTGGCCCTGCTGAGGGCCATCGACGCGGTGGACGCCATCGAGGAGGACGGCGACCTGGGCGTCGGCGTCGCGATCGTCAAGCGCGCGCTCGAGGAGCCGACCCGGCAGATCGCCGCGAACGCCGGCGTCGAGGGCTCGGTCATCGTCCGCGACGCGAAGGCGGAGACCGGCTCGACCGGCTACAACGCGGCGACCAACCACATGGAAGACCTTCTTGCCGCCGGCGTCATCGACCCGGCCAAGGTCACCACGACGGCGCTGCAGAACGCCGCATCGATCGCCGGCCTGATGCTGACCACGGAGGCCCTGGTCTCCGAAATCAAGGAAGAGAAGCCGGAAGCCCCGCCCGCGCCCGACATGGGCGGCATGGGCGGCATGATGTAGCGAAGCCGGTTACCGGCAACGAACGCGGCGGGCGCGTACCCGCGCCAGCCGCGTCACAGTCCGAGCGCCCGTCTTCGGGCGGTCGGATGTCATGGGGGCGGCCTCTCGGGGCCGCCCTTTTTCGTCGTCCGTCAGGTCCCGTCCCGACGCCGAAGGGACCGGTCACCGTCCAGCAGAGCCGCAACCACGTCCTCCACCGACACGCCCTCCGGCTCGCCCCGGAATCCGGCCAGCCGGCGGTAGGTCTCGGCCGCGGCCCGGTGAAAGCCCTCGGACAAACCGGCTGCCGCCAGCGTGTCGGCGATCTCCTCCATTTCGCCGGCGAAGCGCCATGCCTTGGGTGCAGCGGTCGCCGCCGCCCTC
>JAGWAG010000150.1:7799-8660 GCA_021296535.1 Acidobacteriota bacterium
CCCTTGGTGAAACCGGCGTAGCACATCTTGAGCGCCGACGCGGCGCCGTTCTCCGCTTCGAGGTCGATCGCCTCGAGGGCCGAACCCTCGAACAGGGCGATCAGTTCCCCCGCGGCGTCTCCCGAAAGATAGAGCCGTGTGGTCCCCGGCCGAACCGCCGGGGGGCCGACGATGCCGCCGTCCACGAACCGCGCGCCGCTCGCCGTGGCCGCCTCCTCAATCTCCAGGGCGGTGGCAGGCGACACCGCATTCGCATCGACGTACCGGCCCACGAAACCCGTCGCGGCGACCGCCTCGGCAAGCGCCAGGGCGCCGTGGGGAGGACAGACGGAGACCACGGTATCGGCCGTCGCGGTCAATGCGCCCAGCGTCTTCACGTCCTCGAAGCCCGCGCCTTCGGCTCTGGCACGGGTGGCAGCGCTCCGCCCATCGGACGCCCAGACGACCCGGATGGACTCCCGCACCGCGGCACCGACGGTGACGCCCATCGCTCCGGGATGGAGCAGACCGACCGTGGCGATGGTCAAGGGACCGCTTGCCGCCGTTCGGCCGGCGTCAGCCGCCCGAAGTCTCCGCCGCCCCGGCGGCCGCCTCGGCTTCCGCGTCCTCCGCCCGGGCGCCGCGCAGCAGGTTCAACATGCCGTAGTTTCCCTCGTGGCAGGCGTACTCGAACATCGGCAACGGGTTTCTCGTCATCGGCACGACGGCCGTCCACGGTCCGGCGAAGGACTCCGGGTCGTCGATCGTGTACTCGTAGACGAGCCGGTCCTGCTCCACGCGGGTGAACCTCTCGGTCAGGCGCATGTTCGGGCCCGAACCCCGGAAGCTCGTCTGGTCGGTGAAGTTCGTCGTCACGACGAC
>JAGWAG010000151.1:0-17694 GCA_021296535.1 Acidobacteriota bacterium
GTTGCTCGAGAAGCAGCGGCTCCGCTTCCAGTACAACGTCAGTGAGCGTCAGCTCCGCAACTACTACAAGCGCGCGACCCGGATGAGGGGCGTGACCGGCGACAACCTCGTCGGGCTGCTCGAGACCCGGCTCGACGCGGTCGTCCATCGCGCCTTCGCCCCCAGCGTGTTCGCCGCGCGGCAGTTCGTCGGCCACGGTCACATCCTGGTCAACGGACGCCGGGTGAACATCCCGTCCTTCCGGGTCAAGGAGGGTGACGTCGTCGAGGTGCGCGAGAAGAGCCGCAAGCTGCGTTGCTTCAACGAGCCGCGCGGCGCGGCGTCACCGTGCCCACCTACGTGGAAACGGACGAAACGGGGTACCAGGCCACCCTTCGCAATACGCCCGTTCGGGACGAAGTCCCGATCGTGTGCGAAGTGCCACTCGTTATCGAGTACTACTCCCGTTAGCGGCAGAAAGAAAGATGGACATGCCGCGCATCGCCCCACTACACAAGCGCATCTCCACTCCCGCCGCCGTTCTTGCGGTCGCCGCTCTCCTCACCGGCACGGTCCCGGCGTGGGCCGAGGACTTCAGCATCAGCGGTACGGTCACCTACGAAGGCGAGCCGCTGAAGCGCTACCCGCTGCGCATGGACGCCGATCCGAATTGCGCCGCGATCTACGACGGCAAACGGGTCCTCTCCCGGGACAGCCTGATCGGGGAGGGCGGCGCCGTCGAGAACGTCTTCGTCTACCTGAAGGAGGCGCCGGAGGGAAGCGCCGTGTACGGCTGGAACAGCGAGGCTGCCTCTACACACCCCGGGTCATCGGCGCCCGCGTCCAGCAGGACATCGAGATCGTCAACGACGATCCCACGCTTCACAACGTCCGGGCCCTGGCCAAGGCCAACCGGCCTTTCAACATCGGCCAGCCGGCGCGGGGCACGAGAACGAAGTCGTTCAGGGCGCCCGAGAAACCGATCAAGGTCAAGTGCGACGTCCATCCGTGGATGGCCGCCTTCGTGTTCGTCATGGAGCACTCCTTCCACTCGACCACCGGGAGCGACGGCACGTACCGGATCGACGGCCTGCCGGCCGGTTCTCACGAGCTCGTCTTTTGGCATGAGAAGCTGGGCGAGCAGGTGGTCGAGGTCGAAGTAAGCGGCAACGTCGAGGGTCTCGACCTGACCTTCGAAGGCGGCGAGTAGGCGCGCGGGCGGATGGCCTACGGCGTCCGGAAGATCGCAGGGATAGGCCCGGTCGTCGCCAAGAAGCTCGCCAGCGCGGAAATCCGCACCACGGACGCTCTCCTCGCGGCCTGCAACGGCCGCAGGGAGCGTCGCCTGCTCTCCGAGCGCACCGGCCTGCCCGAACGGCAGCTTCAGAAGTTCGCCAACATGGCCGACCTGATGCGCATCCGCGGCATTGGCGCGGACTACGCCGAACTGCTTGGTGCTTCCGGCGTGCGGACGGTCCGCGACCTGAGCCGCCGCCGCGCTTTCAACCTGGCGGCCAAGATGAGTACCGTGAACGCGACCCGGAAGCTGAGCCGCCGCGCTCCCTCCGCCTCCATGGCGGAACGCTGGATCGCGCAGGCCCGGGAACTCAAGGACAGCTAGTTGGCGGCTCGGCGTTCCCTCGGCATCGGCTTCGTCGGCAGCGGCTTCATCACCCGCTTTCACATCCGTTCCTGGGCAGCGGTCCGCGGCGCCGACATCCGGGGCGTCTGGAGCCCTAACCGCGCAAGCGCGGAGTCCGCGGCGGCCCTGGCGAATGACCTGGATGTCGGCGACGCCCGGGCCTGCGAGTCCATCGCCGCGATGGTCGAGGATGAGGGGATAGACGCGATCTGGATCTGCGGCCGCAACGACCACCGGGTCGCGAACATGGAGGAGATCGCCGGCGCGGTGAGCAGCGGCCGCGGCCATCTCGTCGGCGTCGCCTGCGAGAAGCCGCTCGCGCGCAACGCCGCCGAAGCGTTGCGCATGGTCGAACTGGCACGCGAGATCGACGTCCTGGACGGCTACCTCGAAAACCAGGTCTTCAGCCCCGCCGTCGTGCGCGGCCGTGAACTCGCCTGGGAGCGCGGGGCCCGCGCCGCCGGCCGCCCCTACCTGGCCCGCGCCGCCGAGGAACACTCCGGCCCGCACAACGCCTGGTTCTGGCAGGGCGACCTGCAGGGCGGCGGGGTGCTGAACGACATGATGTGCCACTCCGTCGAGGCGGCGCGCTTCCTGCTCACCGACCCGGACAAACCCCGCTCCAGCCTGACGCCGAGACGGGTCAACGCGCAGATCCACTGCCTCAAGTGGCAGCGGCCAGAGTACGCGGAGCGCCTGCGCCAGCAGTACGGCGACACAGTCGACTACGCACGCCGGCCGGCGGAGGACTTTGCCCGAGCCATGGTCGAGTACGAGGACGACGCCGGCACGCCCCTGGTCATCGAGGCGACGACCTCCTGGAGCTACGTGGGCGCCGGCTTGCGGCTATCCATGGAACTGCTCGGCCCCGAGTACTCGATGCGGGCGAACAGCCTCGACACGGACCTGGAACTCTTCTTCAGCCGCGACCTGGCGCAGCACAGTGGAGAGGACCTGATCGAGAAACAGAACGCCGAGATGGGATTGATGCCCGTCCTGCCGAACGAGCCGGTGGCCTACGGCTACGACGCTGAGAACCGGCACATGGTCGAGAGCTTCCGCCGCGGCGAGCGGCCCAGGGAGACCTTCGAGGACGGCCTGGAGGTCACCCGGCTGCTGATGGCCGCCTACATGAGCGCCGAACAGGGTCGTACCGTCGGCTACCCGCCCGAAGGCCTCGACGAGTTCGTGCCTGCCGTCGCCCGCGGCGAGTGGAACCCGGGTGGCGCGGTGCGCCACCCGTGAACCACTCCGCACGCTCGTCATCGGGCGTGCGGATGGCACCCGGCTCACTCCACCTCGTAGTAGTCCACAAAGCCGATCATCATCTCGTCCGTTGTCTCGCGGCCCCAGGAGACGTCGCGGGTCGGATCCGGGTTGCGCGGATTGTCGCCGCTGTTGTCATACGTGGCGACGCAACGAAGCTTCGTGCCGGCCGGCATCGGCTTGGGCTCGGCCAGGCGATAGGTCGTCTGCCAGTTGAAGTCGTAGCCGTCGACGCGCAAGACAACCTCGGAGACGCCGTCCGGATACTCGGCCCGGAACTCGAACGTGTCGCCACGCAGGTGCATGTGCGGCCGGAGCGACAGCAAGCGGCTCTCGCGCGGGAACACGAGTTCCGCCTCGAAACGCACATCGCTCTCCCCCGCCGGAATCCACAGGAAGGGAGTCGAACACAGGGCCGTACGCGACTCGTAGCGCGGCGGCTCGGCTGCGAGCACGAGGCCGATCCGGCTGCGGTCGGTCTCCACCCGGCCGGTCGGCGTGTAGTGCATCTGGAAGTCGATCACCGCTCCGGCTGGCAGCCGGCGGCCGACACCCGCAGGCATGATCAAGGGGCCGGTGCCCGGCGCGTAGCCGCCCAAGTCGCCCACGGTACGCGGGTCGCCTCCGGCCGGCGCCACCGCGCCGGAACCCGGGAACGCCTGCACGATCACGTGATGAACGACGGCAGCGTTCCCCGGCTGGGTCTCCGCCGCCTGGATCCAAACGTCCTCGGGCAACTTCGTATCCACACGATAGCCGTGGTAAGGAACCTCGCCGGCGGCCGGAATCGTCACCTTCTCCGGCAGCTCGAAGACGAGGTCGGGGGCGCCGATCCGCCAGCCCGACGAGCGATCGGCAGCATTGACTGGCGCCGTCGCCGCGGACCCGGCCCCGGGGCGGCTGCCTTCGTCGACCCAGGCCAGCAGCTTCTCCTTCTCGGCCGCCGGCAGGCGCCGGTCGTTCGCGAACTTGCCGTAGCGCGGGTCGGCATGCCACGGCGGCATCGCCCCCGCCGCCACGACCCGCCGGATCGACGACGCCCAGGCGCGGGCCTGCTGGAAGGTCTCGAGCGCGAACGGTGCCGGTCCGCCCTGTTGGTGGCAGCCGGCGCACCGGAGGCGGAGCATGTCCGCTACGTCATCGAAATCGACCGCGAAGGCGGGGAGGGCGAATACGATAGACGCCGCCCAGGCCGCCGCGGCCCTAGCCACCTCGCGCTTCCCGATCAGGGTCCGGCCGACGCTCCCTGGTTCGTCATCCGGTAGAGCTTGCTGCGGGTGCGGATGAACAGGCTGCCGTCGGCAATGGCGGGCGTCGACATGCACATCTCGTCGAGCGAGTTCTTGCCCACGACGTTGAACTCGTCGCCGGCTTCGATGACGAACGTGTCGCCGTCCTCGCTGAGCACGAAGACCTTGCCGTTGTACGCCCAGGGCGAGGCCGTGAAGGCTCCGGAGCCGCGCTCGATGCGCTGCTTGCCGTAAACCTCGGCGCCCGTTTTCGGATCGTGCGCGGTGAAGAAGCCGCGGTCGAGCAGGGTGTAGAACCGGTCGCGGTAGATCAGCGGCGTCGGGTTGTAGGAGCCCGCCTGAGGCTGGTACCAGACCACCCACTGGTTGCTCTGCTGGTCCTCTTCGAGGGTGATGTCACCTTCCGCGCTAGACCGGGCGGATCTGGTCGCCGATGTAGCCCGACGACACGTAGAGCAGTCCGTACTCCGAGAACGGCTGCGGAATGGCGATCGACGACATGCCGCCGAAGTGCCACAGGAGGTTGCCCTCCTTGTCGTAGGAGCGCACCTGGTCGGTACCGACCGTGATCACCTCGGTGCGCAACTCGTTCTCCCACACGTACGGAGTCGCCCAGTTGCTGCCCTCTTCGCGGGCATCGCGCCAGAGTTCCTCGCCGGTCGCGGCGTCGAGCGCCACCATGTAGGACTGGTCCTCGTTGTCGTTCACGATGTAGAGCTGCCCGTCGTGGCGGTACCCCAGCCGTAACGGGTCGGAACAGGCTCGAAGCGGCGCTCCCACACCGGTTCGCCGTCGAGCGTGAAGGCGAACACGCCGACGTTGCCGAAGTACGCGTACACGCGCTCTCCGTCCGTTACCGGCGTCTCCGATGCGTACGTGTTCTTCAGGTGCCTCGCAAAATCAGGCGCGGTGGCGAGCACCTCTTGTTCCCAGCACTTCTCGCCCGTCTCGACCGAGAAGCAATAGACCGTCCAGTGGTGGACGTCCGCGGACGGCTGCATCCGGTTCCCGCCCAGATACAGCCCCTTCTTCGGCTCTTCGACTTCGCCCTCACTCCACACCGTGGTGACGAACACCCGGTCGCCCAGCACGATCGGTGAGGACCAGCCGAGACCCGGCACGTCCACCGACCAGACCACGTTCTCCTCCGTGCTCCAGGAATGCGGCAGACGGGGATCGTCGTCGGCGACGCTCATCGCGTCGGCGCCGCGGAAGGACGGCCAGTTGTCGGTGGACGGCGGCGCGGCTAGGGCCGAGCCTCCGAAGAAAAAGGCGGTTGCGGCCGCCGTGAACACGAGTCGAGGTATGCGCATCGGAGTCTCCAAGCGGGGTGGCTGTGGCGCTAGCAGTGCGTTCGAGAGCGCGCAACAGCTTAGCACCGCCGACTCCTGTGAACCGACGAGCGACCAAGGCCGCCGGTGTTCGCGCCAGCCTTCGCCACTGGGTGCGCCGGCGTCCCCGCCGGCTGCCGCCGCAGGCGGCCAGAAAACGCGCCGCGTAGCGGCGACCGCACTGAAGGCGTCTACCCGCCCGCCGCCCGCCGCTCCATGTCCAGCAGCGCCTGCTTGGCGGGCAGACCGCCCCCAAAGCCGGTCAACCGCCCGTCGCCGCCGATCACGCGGTGGCAAGGCACGACCACCGGCACCGGGTTGCGGCCGTTCGCAGCCCCCACGGCCCGAGAGGCCGTCGGTTTGCCGATCCGCGTCGCCAACTCGCCGTAGGAAATCGTCTCGCCAAACGGGATGCGACGTAGTTCCGTCCAAACGCAGCGCTGGAACTCCGTGCCCTCAAGGGCCAGGGGCAGGTCGAACTCCCGGCGCTTGCCGTCGAAGTACTCGCCGAGTTGGCGCTTCGCCTCCGCCAGGGCTGCCGGCAGGGCGCCGTTCGAGGGCGTCCAGGCCGGATCCGGCGGCTCGGCCGCCCGGTTCGGCAGGTCGATCCGGTCGATCGAGTCTTCGTCGCCCACCAGGCGGAGGGTGCCGATCGGGGTATGGAAGTCGTGATAGGTCGCGGTCATCTGCTGCCCCTCAAAGTTGGCGTTCAGGCTGGTTCAGCGTAAAGGCGAATCTACTCCATCGAAGCAGACCTCGCACGCACCAGACTCGCTGAGGCGCCGAAATCGGTATTACTGTCTTGCCGAACTTCCCTCGGAAACGTAAACTGACCCACGATGAAGTACGAGCGCAGACAGGTCGAGACCCTGCGGAGAGAGCTAGCCAAGCCTGTACGCAGGATCCACACCATCTTCGGCCCCCGCCAAAGCGGCAAGACGACAGTCGTGTTGCAGGCCCTCCGCGAAATCGACACCGTCTCGCTGTACAGGGCGGTGGAGGATCCGAACCTGGACAGGCTAGGCGGCTTCGGCACCCGCCGTTCGGACACCGTACATCCCGGAAGGAGGGATCAAGCATGGCTGATTCGAGTCTGGGAGAACGCGCGCCGCGAAGCGGCAAGGGGTGGCGGCGCCGTGCTCGCCCTCGACGAGATCCAGAAGATCGACAACTGGTCCGAGACGGTCAAGGGCCTGTGGGATGCCGACAGACGGGAGGTCTGCCCCCTCCATGTGGTCATCCTGGGTTCCGCGCCAATGTTGATGCAGTCCGGCCTTACGGAGAGCCTCGCTGGACGATTCCAACACATCCCCGTCGCCCATTGGTCGTTTCAGGAGATGGTCGACGCATTCGGACTGAGCCTCCCGGAGTACGCCTTCTACGGCGGCTATCCCGGAACCTCCGACCTGATTGCGGAACCATCCGAGTGGCGGAAGCATGTTCGTTCAGCGCTCATCGAGACAACCATCGAACGAGATGTCGTTGGCGTCGCCCGGATCGAGAAGCCCGCGCTACTCAAACAACTATTCGAGTTGGGCGCAGCCTACTCTGGACAGATCCTGGCGATCGAGAAGATCCTCGGGCTACTCGCAGGCGCCGGTAACGCCACGACGCTCGTCGACTACCTCCACCTCCTGTCCAGGGTCGGCCTCCTGGCGGCCATCCCCCGATACTCGCGCAGTCCGGCACGGCAGCGCACCGACCGCCCCAAACTGCTTGTGCTCAACACGGGCCTGATGACAGCGCTGTCGGACTACTCATTCGAGGAAGCACAGGCGGACCGCACATTCTGGGGACGCATCGTCGAGACCGCGGCGGGCGCACATCTCCTCAACACCGCCGACGAACGAACGAAGGTCCACTACTGGCGAAGCAAGGACGGCGATGAAGTCGACTTCGTGATGACTCGCGGGCCGCGGACGGTGGCCATCGAGGTGAAGACGGGCCAAGTCCGCGCGACTCACGGGATGAAGATCTTCCGCGAGCGCTTCCGTCCCGACCGAGTCGTGGTCGTCGGCCCGGATGAACGAGAGCGGAACACCGTGTCGCTCGCCGAGTACCTCAGCCGACCTGCATCGGACTGGTTCGAGGACGGCGAATGACGATCATTGACCGAACGTGCACCGAGGTGCAAAGAAGCGAGGACGGTCTCGACCGGAACAGAACCGCCAAACCGCTCGCCGACTACCGAGACGCGCCCGCGTATGTCCTGCTCGGCGATCCGGGCGCCGGCAAGACGACTTGCTTCAGGCGGGAATGCGAGCGAGCTGGCAACGCGGCCGAGTTTGTCTCGGCCAGGGACTTCGTGACGTTCGACGTGGGAGAACGATCTTCATCGACGGCCTGGACGAAGTCCGTGCCGGCAGCAGGGACGGCCGCACCGCCCTCGACCGGGTGCGCGCCCGGCTCGACCAACTCGGAAGGCCACCCTTCCGGTTGTCTTGCAGGGAGGCCGACTGGCTGGGCCGGAACGACCTGGAACGACTCACAGCCGTGGCGCCGGAGAGCGAGATCAAGGCGCTCCGGCTCGATCCGCTGACTTCAGACGACGCGACGCGGATCGCCCGCGCGGACGAGCGCCTGGACGACGCCGAGAGGTTCCTCCGCGAAGCGGAAGAGAAGGGGCTTGGGGGGAGAGCCTCAACACGCTCATTCAGGCGGTCGCCGGGGGTGGACAGTGGCCCGCCAGTCGTCTGGAGACGTTCGAGCTAGCCTGCAAGCGGCTCACGACCGAGCCGAACGACGAGCATCGCCACTCCCTGCGGGAACGCCCGACCGAAACGCAGATCATGCAAGCGGCAGGACGCATCTGCACCTTGCTGTTGCTGTCGGGCGCCCCCGGTGCAAGCAGCCTCCCGACAAGCGAGGAGAGCGATGCCAGGTACCCGGCAATCGAGCGCCTCGACCCGGCGCAGCCGGGAACGGCGACAAGCGAGGCCAAAGCAATGATCCGAGTCCAGCGACTGGCTTTGTCCAGTCGGCTGTTCGCTGTCCAGAACGGCCGGTCCTCGGCCAGCCAGCATCTCGAACCTGTCCATCGCCACATCGCGGAGTTCCTCGCCGGCCGCTATCTCGCTCAACAGATCGAAAACGGCCTGCCCGCGGCGCGTGTGGTCGCCCTGATCACGGCTCGGGACGGCGGCGTAGTCACTCCTCATCGAGGCCTGTCCGCCTGGCTAGCCGCGCACTCGAAACCTGCCCGGCGAAAGCTGATCAACCGCGACCCGATCGGCGTCGGGCTCTACGGCGACATCGTTGGCTTCTCCAGCGAAGAGCGGAAGTCGCTGCTTCAAGCGCTGATCCGCGAAGAACGCCGCCTCGACGACATCGGCTATCGCAACGCAGCAGCCTTCGCGCACCTCGCCGCTCCGCCGTTGGAAACGGAGTTCCGAGACCTGCTGACCGCGCCGGCACCGAGCGAGGACGACTGGTTCGCTCTCAAGTTCGTGCTCGGACTGCTGAGCAGAGGCACGCCCATGGCTACGCTCATCGAGCCGATCCAGGCGGTCCTTTACGGCAAGGGGCCGGAGGAGGTTATCTGGGCGGCTCTCGATGCACTAGTGCGGCAATGCGCGGACCCTGAAGCCCGGGTCGGCAGATTGAAACAGGTTCTCGCCAACGTTCAGGGCGGCAACCTGCCCGACAGACACAACGAACTGGCCGCCACGGTGCTTGAGCATCTCTACCCGGAGGCGATTCCGCCATCGGAGATCTGGGAGCACCTCGACCGCTCTCAGCTTCAGCCAACCAGCGAGGACTTGACCGGGCGTCACTACTACTTCTGGACTCGGACGCTTGACGAGAAGACGCCGGACAAGGATGTCCCCCTCCTCCTCGACGCGCTTGCCACCCAGCGGCCCGACCTTGCACTGGTCGATGGCGGATGGGGCGACGGGCGGGCCGCGGCGGAAAGGCTCCTGGCGCGCGCACTCGCCGTGGAGGGCGACAAGCTGACGCCGCAAAGGCTCTACACATGGCTCAACGCTCCGGCCCGAACGGACGTCGGGTTCTTCGAACTGAAACAGTCCCATGTGGTGAGCAAGGCCGCATCCCAGGTCTTCGGCTCGCCTCCGTGTACCGGCGGTGAGGCGCGGGAAGCCCGGGACTCCGCGTCCCGGGTTCGCACCTGGCTGGAGGCTCACCCGGACGCGTACAAGGCGGCTCTCCTGGAGGGAATCTGCCGGTACACCGACGAGTGGAACTTGCATGACAAGGTGGCTCTGGCGAAGGAGTACTTGCGCCACGCCGAACAGCCCTTCGACTACGGACTCTGGTGCCTGGAGCAAGCCAAGGCAGTCGCCGACGCCCAACCGGAGCTTGCCCGCTGGCTGTACGCTGAAGCGCTCCAGCGCAGCGAACAGGGCGAAGAGGGCTTGTCGCGCCGACTCCTGGACGAAGCTACCCAACAACACCCCTCTCTGCGGCCCGTTCCGCCGGTTCCGGAAGCCGTTGGAGAACTGCGGGAAAGGTCGCGCCGAGGCGAGGCGATCGACACCTCCTACCTCGAGCGACGCAGGCGACGGGAGCAGGAGTGGCTTGACAACGTCCGCTCGGAGGCGACCGCCCTGGAACAGAACCGGGGTGCCCCGTGGCTCCTATTCGACCTGGGGCAGAGGTGGTTTCAACGCTCCCGGAGTCAGGTCCCGCTCCTCGACTGGCTAGGCGAAGAGCTTGGCGGCGAGAGAGACCTCGTCGAGGCAACAGCCAGCGGTCTGCGCGGCGTCATCGACCGCGACGACGTGCCCGACGCGGACGAGATTCTCCGCCTCCCTACCTTTCGATGCCCTTCCTCGTTTCCCTCGACGAGCGAGCGTTGGCCAACTCCCAACTCGTCGAAACGATGACGGAACGGCAGAAGCGCCAAGCCTGCGCGTTCTACTATTCCGCGCTGACCAAACACGATTCCCATCCGAGCTGGTACCGCGAGCTGGTCGAGAAGCACCCGCAAACGGTTGCGAGCGTGCTGCTCTCGTTCGCTCGCACCGAGTTACAGATGGGCCGCGAGAACGTCTCCGGCCTATGGGACCTGACGCACGACGCCGGCCACGCCGAACTGGCCAGACTTGTGGTACCGGCTCTGCTCCGCGGCTTCCCGGTCAGGTGCCACGTCCGGCAGTTGCCCAACCTGACCCGCCTGCTGTGGGCGGCGCGGCAACATGTCGACCGGGACGAATTGATTGAGATCCTAGAGAAGAAACTCGCCGGCAAGAGCATGACCGTCAACCAGCGCGTCCACTGGCTCGCGGCCGGCGTCGTTACGGCGCCTGACGCCTACACCGACCGGCTCGCGGAGTTCATTGACGGTAAGGAACTGCGTGCCAGACAGCTCGCGAGGTTCCTGTGGTCGGAGCACCCCGCTGTGTTCCGGCTCGCCGAACTTCCTCCCCGCGCATTGGAGGTTCTGATCGGGCAGTCGGGTGCCGCCTTCAGCATCTACGATCTCGTCGACAGACCGGACCATGGCCGCCGCCACGCCATGGGGCGCCACAACGCGCAGCCTGAATCGACGCTGTGGAATCTCGCCGAACTGATCGCGTGCCTCGCGGCATCGCCGGCGCCCGAGGCCGGCGACTCCCTGCGCCGACTGGCAGACGACGAGACACTCTCACGTTGGCGCCACCACCTGCGAACCGCCGCAGACCGACAAGCGGCAGTCGCCCGCGACGCTTCCTACGAGCGCCCCGACCTCGATCGCATCCGCGCAACCCTCAACAACGCTGCACCCGCCAACGCCGCCGACCTCGCTGCCCTCGCACTTCACCGGATCGACGTGGTGGCCCGCTCAATCCGCCACGCCAACACGAACGACTGGAGCCAGTACTGGAACCAAGACGGCCATGGCCGGCCCACCGATCCCAAGCCCGAGAACGCCTGCCGAGACGCACTGCTCTCCCAACTGCGGCAACGTCTGCCGGCCGAGGTGGGTGCGCAGCCCGAGGGTCAGTACGCCGCCAGCCGGCGCGCAGACATCCGCCTGTCCTGTCTCGGTTTCCACGTCCCTATCGAGATCAAGAAGCAATCCCACCCCAACCTGTATCGCGCGGTGCGCGACCAGCTTGTCGCCGGGTACGCGCAGGATCCGGCTACTGGCGGCCACGGCATCTTCCTCGCACTCTGGTTCGGCGACCCCGATCAGGCGCCTCCTGACCACACCGGCAAACGCCCCGGCAGCCCCGAAGAACTCCAGCAGAGACTAGAGACCGGCCTCGCCGTGCAACTAACGCCCGAGCAACAACGGAAGATCAGCGTGCGGGTAATCGACGTCAGCAAGCCCTGAGAACGGGTCTTCATAGACAGTCGTCGGCCGACCCCGTCAGCCCCCGCCCGCCCGACGCCACAACAGGATCGCGGCGTACGCGCGCAACGGACGCCAGCTTCCGCCAGCGCCTCCAACTCTGCGGCGCTGGGCGGTTGCTCACAATCGGGATCGCCTTGCGCAGTCCCAGGTCGCTGGCGGGGAACGCGTCCCGGTCGCCCAGCGAGCGCATGGCCACATACTCGACGGTCCAGGGGCCGATGCCCTTCAGGGCGAGCAGACAGCGGCGGACCTCCTGCGGGTCGGCATCCAGCCTCACTGCACCGGTCGCGACCGCTGACGACAGGTCACCAAGCGCCCGGGCGCGGGACCCGGGCAAACCGATCGTCCGAAGGTCGTAGGACGCGACCTGCTTCGGGCCCGGGAACGTCCGCTCAAGCCCCAGCTTTCTCAGGCCCGTGGAAAGCTCCGGCCCAAGGCTGTAACGAGGCGGCCGGCCAGCGTGCGGGTGCCGGCAACCGAGATCTGCTGCCCCAGGCTCCGAACGTCGAATGGCCGCCGGGAAGACGCTTCGAACGAGTAAACGACGTGCGCCATCCGAAGCGGGAGCATAGTAGTCCGGCGCGCCCGAGCCGCGATACCCTCACCGACCCTCAACCGCCCACCAACCAGGAAGAACACCGATGACCGAGCTCCCCGCCGACGGCCTCGCCCTCCACTCCACGATCCGCCAAGGCGACAGCGGCGGCGGCACGGTCGAGCTCGCCCTCGTCCCGGTGCCGGTAGGAGGTCGTCATCCGGGTCGAAGCGGCGCCGATCAACCCGTCCGACCTGGGTGTTCTGTTCGGGCCGGCGGACGTCACCACCGTCCGAGGTACCGAAGGCGAGCACGGCCCGGCCATCCTCGCCAACATCCCCGACGGGCTGGCACGACTGGTCGCCGGCCGACTCGGTCAGACGATCCCCACGGGCAACGAGGGCGCCGGCGTCGTCGTCGCGGCCGGTTCCTCGGCCCGTGCGCAGGCCCTGATGGGTCGCGTCGTGGCCGTACTCGGCGGTTCCATGTACGCGGAGTACCGCCTGGCCGAAGCGAAGCGTTGCCTAGTGTTGCCCGAGGGCACGACGCCGGCCGAAGGCGCATCCTGCTTCGTCAACCCGCTGACCGCGCTGGGCATGGTCGAAACGATGCGGCTCGAGGGCCATACGGCGCTGGTCCACACCGCCGCCGCCTCGAACCTCGGCCAGATGCTGCAGAAGATCTGCACCGTCGACGGCGTACCCCTGGTCAACATCGTCCGCCGCGTGGAGCACGAGGAGCTCCTCCGGGATTTGGGTGCCGAACATGTCGTGAACTCGAGTTCCGACACCTTCATGGCCGATCTGATCGCCGCCCTCACCGAGACCGGCGCCACCCTCGGCTTCGACGCGACCGGCGGCGGCAAGCTGGCCGGCCAGATCCTGACCGCGATGGAGGCGGCCCTGTCCGCCAACGCTCCCGAATTCAATCGCTACGGTTCGGCGACGCTCAAGCAGGTCTACATCTACGGCGGGCTCGACCGCAGCCAGACGGTCTTGACGCGGAACTTCGGCATGGCCTGGGGCCTCGGCGGCTGGCTGCTTCCCCACTTCCTGCAGCGGATCGGCCTCAAGGCTTCCGACCGTCTCCGCCAGCGTGTCGCCGCCGAGATCAAGACGACCTTCGCCTCGAGCTACGCGAAGACGGTCACCCTGCAGGAGGCTCTCGACCCGGCTGCCGTCGCGGTCTACGCGAAGCAGGCGACCGGCGAGAAGTACCTGGTGACGCCGCACGGGTAGCGGCGGCAGCCCTGACTACACCCGCCGGTACGCCAGATCTCCCTCCATGTAGGTGAGGTAGAACCGCTCCGGCTCCACCGCGCCGTTCGGGTTGCGAAACCAGAGCGGACGCCGGTAGAAGACCTCGCCGCCAAGCGACTCCGCGGCCTGAAGCAGCCCTTTCTGGGTGGTGAGGACACTCGCCTCCGCGCATCCCTCCCCGCCCAGCCGGTCGAGGATGGCGGCGAGCGCGAACGCCACACCTCCCTCGAGGTACGGCATGTGGACGATGCGCCCGGTCGGCGGAGAGCTGGCGCGGTTCACGTAGAGGAGAACCGGGCCCAGCACTTCGCCGGAGCGTTCCAGCGTGAACAGGAGCGAATCGTGTTCCGGACAGGACGCGAGCCAGGCCAGGTGCTCCGGATCGGCGACGTTGACCAGCATGTCATCGGCCGCCGGGAGCGCGCGGACGGCGGGATCGTAGTCCCGCAACGTGATCGAAGGGCCGTCCGTCGTCGCCAGGGCCTTCCCGGGCCGGCTCGTAGACAGCCGCACTTCCAGCGCCTCGCCGACCTCGCGGAAGCCACGCATGACGAGAATCGCCTTGGTGGCGGCCGTGCCGCCAAGTACGACCTCGAAGTCCGTCTCCGGGCTGCGGCCAGCCAGGGGCACGCCAGCGGCGCCGCGCGCGTCGGCCTCCACCATCCAGAGCATCCGGTGTGCACCGACGACCGTGCGGCCATGGATCCGGTAGCGGCATTCCAGCGACGCCACATGGCCGACGACGCGTCCCCAGCGTTCGGCCACCAGCGATTCGACCGCCGGGCCGCGGTCCCCATGGAACAGGAGCCAACGCAGGACCTCCGGCTCCCGGCGGACGCCGTAGACGATCTCAGTGAGCTCGGACAGCCGATCCAGCTCGCTCTCCGTCGTCGGCCGCAGCAGGACGTCCCTGACCATGCGGGGCCGGTTCATCTGCCGTCAGCCCCTCAGCCGCCTGTCACGAAACGCCGCGTCGCGTTCGGCCCGCAGCCGCAACCCCTCGCGGAAGCGCTCGATGTTCCCTCAAGCGGCGGTGCTTCGCCTCCGCCTCGAGCAGCAACAACTCGTCCCAACCCAGGCCCTCCTCTGTCCAGTGATACTCGTGCGTGAGGAGCTGGATCTGGTCGTACCGGTCTAGCAGCGACGTCACCACGCCCTCGCGCCAGACCTGGGTGCTGTCGGAGAGGTACTTGATCCGCTCGAAGTAGAGCGGGTCATAGGCGTCGACGACGCCGGGTATCCGCAGCGTCCGGCCCGACCGCATCGGCATGTGGGGGCTCGCGGCACGGATCTCGACGCCGAAGAACCCCTCCATCAGGCCGATCGCACGCCGCGCCAGTTCGACCGGATCGTCACCCGAGCGCTCGAACAGGCCCAGGTCGTAGTGGAAGCCCAGGTCGTGCCCCAGATCGAGGATCTGCGCCACGGCCCCGGCGCCGTCGGCCTCGAAGAGGTTGTAGTCGGAACCGATCTGGACGAAGAAGGTCGAGCGGACGCCGGCGGCGTGGTCGGCCCGCGCCAGCGTCAGCGCCGCGTCGAGACTGAACTCGACGTCATGCCGCATGAGCACGAAGCGCTCCACGTCGAGCAGCGCCTCGCCCATCGGCGCCGCCTCCCCGAAGGAGAACGTGCGGTGCGTCGCCGTGATCCGCTCCAGGATCTCCTCGTAGTGCGCGAGCGTGAAGTCGAGGTCGGGGTCGGTCGGGCGAGCCGGCGGGCGCTGTTTCATGTCGGCCTCATGTCGGCTGCCAGGAGACTTCTCGCCATACTTCGGCTGCCAGGTCGTCGACTGGACGCACGGCCCCGCCGTCGATCCAGTCGATCAGGCGGCCCGTCACGTCAGGGTAGTTCATGGGCGCCGGCTCCGGAGTGTCGGTCCACACCTCGAGCGCTTCCACGGTCAGCTGCTCGACGACGGTGCCGAGGCCAAGCGCCTCGAGCGCCCGGCCATTGAGGAACTGCTCCGGATGGCGGCGAATGGGCTGCACGAGCAGCCGGCGCCCCAGGTGCAGCGCCTCGCTGATCAGCGAGAAACCCGCGTTCGTGATGACACCCGAACAGGCGACCAGATCGGCCACGAACGCCGCACGGTCGTAGGGGCGGATCGAGAGGTTGCCGCGCTCGACCGGTTCGGGCACCGGCCGGTAGGCGACGAACCGGCGATCCGGCAACTGCCCCAGCAGCGCCGTGATGCTCTGCTCGCTCTCCGCGGGCAGGTAGACAAGGAACCGCTCACCGGCGTCCGGCGGCCGGCCGGCCTCTGCCGCCGCGACCAGGTCGGGGCTGATCGTGGGCGGCAGATTCGCGCCGCCGAAGCGATGCCAGTGCAGGCCGACCGCGGTCCGAACCGGCGTGTAGACCGGGGCGAACAGCCGGAGCGCCCACCGCGCCGGCCCGGTTCGGCCCGGCAGTTGAAGGCGCCCGTGGAATGCGTAGAGGTGACCAACACCGATGCTGGGCCGCCCGCAGCGACGAGCGATCCAGGCGGAGACCGGCTCGTAGTCCGTCAGCACGAGGTCGAAGCCGGATGCATCGAAGCTGCGGACATCGCGCAGGAACCGGGCCACGCGCAACTGCCCAAGGGTTTGGAGCATCCGCACCCGGCCGCCGGTCGCCTGACCGGTAAACCCCTCGAGCAGCGTGTGGCTGGCCCGGATCTCGGGGTCCGCAAAGGCCGCGGAGGATCGCCCGGTGAGCAGGCAGTGAACGTCGTGCCCTCGGCCGCGCAGACCAGCCACCATTGCCGCCGACCGCACCAGGTGACCGTGGCCCGTGCCCTGGACTCCGTACAGGATCCTCATGGCTGAGCCCCTCGTCGAGCCCGTCGTGATGTGCCGCACCGGAGCACTCGGGCGGAAGGTAGCACCCGCGGACTTCCCGTCGCAAGGCAAGGCCGCTGCTAGACTGACGCTCCGACTGAACTTCCTCGTTTCTTTGCCGGTTCTTCCCGTTACGCACCAGGGAGCGCGGTCTGATCCCCGCGCCCGAATCAGCAGGGGGTGACACCACGCGCGTTCTCATTGCCGGAATCGACGGCTATCTCGGTTGGCCGCTGGCGCAGCACCTGACTGCCCGCAGCCACGAGGTTTCCGGCATCGACTCCGGGTTCCGCCGCGAGTGGGTCGCCGAGATGGGCGGCTGCTCGGCCCTTCCGGTCGCCTCCCTCGAGGCGCGTCTGGACGCCTTCGAGTCCGTCTACGGGGCCCGTCCGCACCTGGTTCAGGGCGACCTGACCGACAGGGACGTTGTCTACCGGCTCTTCGAGGAAGTCCGGCCCGAGGCGATCGTCCACCTGGGCGAATGCCCCTCGGCGCCCTACTCGATGATCGACGCGGACCACGCGATCTGGGTGCAGCGCAACAACATCGAAGGCACGATGAACGTCCTCTACGCGATGCGCGACCTGGCGCCCGAGTCGCACCTGGTCAAGCTGGGCACGATGGGCGAGTACGGCACGCCGAACCTGGACATCCCGGAGGGCTTCTTCGAGATCGAGTACCGCGGCCGCCGCGACCGCCTGCCCTTCCCACGCCAGGCCGGCTCCTGGTACCACTGGAGCAAGGTCCACGACAGCAACAACGTGATGTTCGCCTGTCGCATCTTCGGCCTCCGGGCAACCGACGTGATGCAGGGCGTCGTCTACGGCACGCGCTTCTTCGGCAGCACCGCCGATCATCCGGCCGACCCCGCGCTGCACACCCGGCTGGACTTCGACCAGGCCTTCGGCACGGCGCTCAACCGCTTCTGCTGCCAGGCGACGATCGGCGAACCTTTGACCCTGTTCGGCCTCGGCAACCAGCGCCGCGGCTTCCTGCCTATCTGCGACTCGATGCAGTGCCTGACCCTGGCCGTCGACAACCCGCCCGAGGCGGGCGACTATCGGGTCTTCAACCAGTTCGAGGAGACCTACACGATCTCGGAGCTCGCCGCCAAGGTCGCCGCCGTTGCCTCCGACATGGGTCTCGAAGCGCGAGTCCGGCGAATCGAGAACCCCCGCAAGGAAATGGAAGAGCACCACTACAACCCGGACCATGACCACCTGCTGGCCCTGGGCTACCAGCCGACTCGGGACATGGACTCCGAGATCCGCGCGATGCTCGAGGACCTCCAGCCGCACCACGACCGGATCGCGGC
>JAGWAG010000151.1:17699-22077 GCA_021296535.1 Acidobacteriota bacterium
TGGGACGGCAGCCGGCGGAAGTCGGCCATTCTGGATGAAGAGACCAGCCTGGATGAAGAGGCCCGCCTGGATAGAGCGCTCCGTCTGGAAGGCGGCAACGGTGCGGGCCCGGACGCCCCCGCTGCCGGGAAGCCGTCAGTCGACGAGCCGGAAGCGCGTGCCGCAGATCAGGATCACGCCGTCGTCGCCCAGGCAGCCCCGCTCGCTCGCGGCTGAACGGGCGCGGTCCGCGTCCACCGCACGCAGATCGATTCCGCCCAGACCCTCCGGCCGGCCGTCGGTCGGCACAACGAAGCGCAGGTCGGCGTTCTCGAACGGAATCGTCGGCACGCCGCCGTCGTCGCGCACCGGGAGTTCGGCGATCTCGCTCCAGCGCGCCGCGAGTTCGGCCGGACGCGGAGTCTGGATCTCCCCCGCGACGATCGCGTCGATGACGTCCGTCCGGCGGCAGCGCTGCCAGTTCTCCCCCGCCGGTTCCCAAGGCCCGTCCGGCTCCATGCCGTTCGTCTGACAATCGATCTCGAAGAAGGTTCCGCCGGTGTCCTTGGGGTGGAGCTGCATGTTCTGGAAGCCGTGGCGCTCGAAGTCGTTGACCAGGCGGATACCCAACTCCTCCACCCGCCGCCGCCGCGGAGCGTGGTCGTCGCACTGGGTGATGAACATGTAGCCGCCGTCGCCGCCCCGCCTCTCCAGGTAGCGGCCACCGGCCGTGTTCTCCTCGATTGGGGCCACTACCTCGAGCAACTGGTTGCCGATCGGCAGCAGGGCGTTCTCGAGTCCGAACCTGACGATGCCGGGATCGTTGTAGCAGACCTCGATGTCGAACACCGCTTCCAGATCGTCCACCACCGAGGCGAGTTCTTCCGCTACCAGGCAGATCTGCCGCAGTCGCAACCACATGACGGGGCTCCTTCTCCTTGGATTGTTGGGGGCCGGATCATGGCACGACGGAACAGGCGCCGCCATACAGGCGAAAACCGGGGCCGCGGTTCGACCCGTGGAGACCGACCACGTCTTTGCGAAGCGCTACGGTTCCGGCCAGAAACCCCGGCCCTCGAGGAGGAAAGTCAGATGCGGGTGGTAGAGCGCCGGCTCGAGCAGGAAGGAATCGTGCCCCTTGTCCGAGTGAACGATGATCCGCATGCAACTCACCCCGGCCGACTCCAGCGTCGCCATCAGCTCGCCCTGTTCCTCGGGGTAGTAGCAGACGTCGGAGTTGATCGAGAAGATCAGAAAGCGCTGGTCGCGGCAGCGGGCGAACGCCTCATCGACGGAAGCGACGCCGGCCGCGGTGGCAAGGTCGTACTGACTCCAGGCATCCACGATCCGCAGGTAGGAGTTCGCGTCGAAGCGGGCCGCGAACTTCCGGCCCTGGTGCCGCATGTAGGACTCGATCGGGTGGTTGACCCCGTACCAGGGCACACCCGATGCCTCCGCCACCGTGCTCCGCGCGCGCCGGCGCAATGTACGCAGCGAAACGAAGGTCTTGTGATTGATCTGGCGGGCGATCTTCATCCCTTCGAGTTCGGTACCCGGCTCGTAGAGCCCACGGTCGAACTGCGGGTCGTTGGCGATCGCCTGGATCTGCTCGAAGTTGTGAATCCGCTGAAGCGGCGTCACCTCCATGCCGGCGGCGACCACAACCACGTTGCGCACCCGTTCGGGGAACATGACCGCGAGGTCGAGCACCGCCATGCCGCCGGTCGACGGGCCGATCCCGGCGTGCAGCACGTCGATGCCCAGCCGGTCGACGAGGCGCATCGCGGCACGGACCGAATCCGAGAAGCGCACCCGCGGGAACGTCGGGCCCCAACGTTCGCCGGTAGCCGGATCGATCGACAGCGGCCCGGTCGATCCATAGCAGCCGCCGATGTAGTTGACGCAGATGACGCAGAAACGGTCCGTGTCGATCGCGCGGCCCGGGCCGATGAACTCATGCCACCAGCCGAGCACCATCTCGTCGGTCCAGGCGTCGCCGAGGCCCGGCACGCCGTGGTTCGTGCCGGCCGCGTGGTGGCTGCCGGTCAGGGCATGGAACAGCAAGACGACGTTGTCGCGCGCCGCGTTCAGTTCCCCATACTGCTCCCAGGCCAGCGTGAACTCGGACAGCGTGTCGCCGCACTTGAGTTCGAGGGGCTCCTCAAAGCGCTCGAACCGGGTCTCGACTACGCCGATACCGCCAGCATTTCCAGCCGCGGGTACGCTGCGAACGGACTCCATGCGCCGACACTATGAGCTTGCGCCGCAGAACGCTACAGAGTGAGTGCCATCCCTGCACCCGATAACGGGTGCAGGGACTGGTTCACGGTTGGCGCGGGGACGCGCCAACCGGGTTCCGGCGATCGGCCACGCCGCGGGGCGCAAGCACCCAATAGCGGCCCCGGTGCGCCATGCGGCCGGCAATCGCCCGGGCCCGCTCCCCGGCGCCCCAGAACACGTCCCCGCGCACCGAGCCGCGGATGGCGCCGCCTGTATCCTGGGCAACCAGGAGCCACTGACGGCGCTCGTCCGGCGCCTCCGGGTCGGCCGCCGGCGTCATCGCGTCAAGCCAAACCGGTACACCGAGGGGAACGTGTTGCCGGTCCACCGCCAGGGAGCGTTCCGGGGTTAGCGCCACGCCCTGGGCGCCGATCGGACCCTCGCCCCGGATCTGGCGAAAGAAGACGTAGGAGTCGTTCGTCGCCATGACCTCTCCGGCACGGTCCGGGTGTGCGCGCAGCCAGGCGTCGATCGACTGGAGCGACACTTCGTCCAACGTCAGTTCGCCCCAGTCCACCAGGGTCCGGCCGATCGCGTGGTACGGGTGGCCGTTCTGGGCTGCATAGCCGACACGGAACATGGTTCCGTCGTCCAGTTCGACCCGTCCCGATCCCTGGATGTGGAGGAAGAACGCATCGATCGCATCGTCCACCCAGACCAGCTCCAGGCCGCGGCCCGCAAGCGAACCGGAGGCGATCGCTTCCCGGTCGTCGTAGGGCTCGAGGCTCCTGCCCCGAACCCGGCCGCCCACCCGACGGCCCCGCAGATCGTCGCGGAACCGGCCCAGGTCGACCATGACGAGGTCTGACGGCTGTGTGTACAACGGCACGCTGTAGCGCTCGCTGCGGCGGCGGCTGCCACGAAGCAGGGGCTCGAAGTAGCCGGTGAAGAGGCCGATGCGCCGTGTCCATCCCGAGTCCTCGCCGGGTCGGCCGTCGGCCGGCACATCGGCGCGCGAAAGCGGGACCGCGACGAGCTCGCGCTCGATGAAGTCTCTCACCTCTTGCTCGCCCGCACCTGCCCCCAAACGCCGCAGAGCTTCACAGAGAGGATGCCAGTCGCCGACCGTGCCGCCCACCTCCTCCGGCTTCAGGACCCGATCGGCGGGCTGCGAGGTCAGGCGATCGCAGCTCCGAACCAAAGCCGGCAGAGCCTGAGCCACGTTGTCGCCGGCCCAGCCCGGCAGCGTGGCGATCTCCACCGCGCTCCCGTAGATCTCGATGGGCTCAGGTTCTACAGGCGGCGCCTCCGGCCGAGTCGGCACCCCCAGCCACCCCGTAGTCCGATCTGGCCCGATCGCCACGACGGTCGCCACGAGCGCCCAACCAACCGTCACCAAAAAGGCGATTCGGAGCCGTCGCTCCCGCGCGGAAAGCTCCCGTTCGAACCAGGGCATACCGGGCGACGGTAACAGCCAGCTCCCGCAGCCGGTTACGCTTCCCTCGATGACCGGACGCCCTTTGCGCTGGCTGTTCTTCTACGACTGCATCTACCCGGAGTCTCTGGGGGGCGTCGAGCACAGGAACTACGAACTGGCGCGGGAGCTGGGCCGGCTCGGACACGAGGTCGTGCTCTCGGGATGGGCTGAGGCGCCAGGCGAGCCTCACCCGAACGTCCGCGTCGAGCCGGTGGCGAAGGCGAGCCGCCGCTACGTCGCCCGCGGGCGACGTTCCGGGCTCGAAGCGCTGTTGCTGGCCTCCCAGGTGCGCCGGATTCCGCTAGACGGCATCGACATCGTCGAAACCGCGAACATCCCCTACCTGCACCTGCCCCTGCTCGCCCGCCGTTGCCGCAGGCGGCGCATACCGCTGCTCGTCACCTGGCACGAGCACTGGGGCACGTACTGGAAGCAACACCGGCCTCCGCGACGATTCGGCCCCGGCATGTGGCGGTTCTACGCTCTCTGCGAACGCCTGTCGCTGCGCTTCGGCACGCAGGCGGTGGCGGTCAGTAATCTCACCGCCGGCCGGGTCGCAAGGGTGCGCGGCGAAACGGTCGAGGTCGTCCCCAACGGCATTCCGTACGCGCGGATCCGAGCCCTCGCGGCCGAGGCGGACGCGGCGGCTCCGCCTCTCGTCTACGCCGGCCGGCTGATCCCGGAGAAACGGATCGACCTGCT